>CAMJHJ010000132.1 GCA_946405485.1 uncultured Bacteroidales bacterium
TGACCTTCCATATCCAGGAAGAAGCCAAGAAGGCCGGTTATCTCGTCCTGACCGTCAACACCAATGAGGATCCTCGGGATTTCGAGGAAACGGTTCGTGTGCTGATCGGCAAGCAGGTCGACGGGATCATTGCCGTGCCGCCGCCGGGCGGAGACGATACGGTGGCCTATATCAAAGAGATGGGCGTTCCGGTCGTCACGGTGGACCGGCCCGGTGTGGGTGTGGACTTCGTCGGCATCGATAATTACGCATCCTCACGATCTGCGGTGGAAGGCCTGCTCCAAGATGGATTCCGCTCGATCTCACTCGTTGCGCTCGACCTGGATATAGATCCGTTGAACCAGCGGCGGGATGCGTATGTGGATGCGATGAAGGAACGGGGCCTGGGAGATAAGATTGACATCCGGTTGATTCCTTTCGGCCGGGAGGAGGAATACGATATTCCGAGTCTCCTCAAAGGCTTGCGTAATGTGGATGCTGTCTATTTCACTTCTCGACGCGCCTTCACGCAGGGAATGGCCCACCTGGCTATAACCGGACAGATTCTCCCGGAAGACCAGTGTCTGCTTTGCTTCGATGATGTCCAGCCATACCTGACGGTCCATTCTAACATACGCTATGTCGAGCAGCCGGTCGGTGAAATGGCCGGCAAGGCTTTCGATCTGCTGATGGAGCAGATCCGGGGAGAGCGGATTCCCGGCCGTTATATTTTCCCCACAAGATGTATATCCAATCGAAAATATTGATTATGAGACGTTTCCTTTGCTGGGCGGCAGCCCTGGCCCTGCTCGTGACAGGATGCAAGTCGAATGATATACTCTCCGAGGTCGATCCTACGATCGGGGGAGTGGGGGTGCTCCTCCAGCCCACGCGTCCCACGGTCCAGGTGCCGAACCAGCTCGTTCGCTGGACACCTTTGCGTGCCGATTTGCTGGACGATCAGGTTGCCGACTACCCGCTGACACTGGCTTCGCACCGGCAGCAGTCCCTCTTCGGTTTCCTGCCTCTGGTGAAAGGTGGATGGACAGGGCCATGGACGACGGCGCGCCAGGTCTATGACCAGGAAAAGAATACGCCCTATTGCTATTCGAGCCTGCTGGAAGGCTGCCGGATCCGTTTCGCTCCGGCCGCCAAGTGTGGTATCATCGAAATTGGCTTTGATGATGCAGAAGGAGCCTTGCTGCGCTTCCGGCACCTGAACGGGCACGGGAGCTTCGAACTCCGTGACGGCACCACCTTGGTCGGACACGAGCGCTTCGCGGGCTTGGATGCGTATGCATGGATTGTCTTCGACAGTCCTGTCTCCCTTGTCGAACAGACTGCAGACAAGGGCTGCATCCTGCTTCAAGCCACTCAGAAGCAGGTTCTGATCCGCTATGGCCTTTCCTATATCGATGCGGAGCAGGCGTGCGCCAATTTGGAAAAAGAAATCCCCGCCTGGGACTTCTCAGGCGTCAGCAGGCAGGCGGAGAATGCCTGGCGTAATGCCTTGGGCAAAATTGAGGTTCAGGGAGGCACGCCCGATCACCGGCGCCTTTTCTATACTTCATTCTATCGCTGCTATGAGCGGATGGTGGATATCAGCGAGTACGGTCGCTATTACAGCGCCTTCGACCATCAGGTCCACGAGAGCAACCTTCCTTTCTACACGGACAACTGGCTCTGGGACACGCATATCTCCCTGGAACCGCTTCAGACCATCCTCAATCCCGGGATGGAGGAAGACAAGCTCCGGTCCTATGTGGAAATGTACCGGCAGTGCGGTGACATTCCGTCCTTTGCCGTGATTTCAGGTGACTGGCCGGCGATGACCGGCAACTATGCCGCCGTCTGGATGGCGGATGCCCGTGCCAAGGGCCTTCAATTCGACCTTGAGACAGGTTTTGAAGGCGTGCGGCACAACGCCCTGGAGGAGACGCTGTTGCCATGGAAGAACGGTCCCCGCTGCGTTCTGGACAAGTTCTATGACGAGCATGGCTGGTATCCCGCCCTGCATCCGGGAGAGGAAGAGACCGTCCCGGAGGTGTCCCTTCCTTGGGAGCGGCGCCAGTCCGTGGGGCTGTCCACGGCTTTTGCTTATTGTGACTGGGCTGTGGCGCAGCTTGCGCGCGAATTGGGCAAAACCGATGACGAGCTGCTCTTCCTGGATCGGGCCTCCTGGTACCGTAACGTATATCGTCCCGACAAAGGCATGTTCTGGCCCCGGGACAAAGAGGGCAATTGGATTGAGGGTGTGGACCCTCGCTATATGGACCGCGCCTATTTCACAGAAAATAATGCCTACACCTTCCAGTGGGACGTCAAGCATGACCTGGAGGGCTTGTTTGAGTTGATGGGCGGTCGCTCGGAAGCGGAGAAGAAACTGGACGCGCTTTTCCGCATCCCGCTGGGGATGGCGAAGTTCCAGTTCTTCACGATCCTTCCCGATGCAACCGGTATGGTGGGGCAGTTCGCGATGGGTAACGAGCCGAGCTTCCACATCCCGTATATCTATGACTATCTGGGCAGTCCCTGGAAAACGCAGAAGCGCATCCACCAGTTGATCGACTACCTGTTTGCCGATACGGTTTCCGGCATTCCCGGGGATGAGGACGGCGGCGGAATGAGTTCCTTTGTCGTCTTCTCGATGATGGGCTTCTTCCCGGTCACGCCCGGTATCCCGGTCTATGCGATCGGCAGCCCGTTCTTCGAAAAGACCACGATTTCCTTGCCTGATGGCAAGTCCTTCACCGTCAAGGCTAAAGACTATTCCGAGGAGAACAAGTACATCCAGTCCGCCCGCCTGAACGGCAAGGCTCTGGACCGAGCATGGTTCACCCACGAAGAATTGACTGCCGGGGGAGTCCTGGAGCTCGTGATGGGCCCGGAGCCCAACAAAGACTGGGGCAAGGAGGACCTGCCTCCTTCTAGATTAGATTACGGAGTGCGGAAGTAGCCCGCGTCACCACCTGATCCGGACCCGGACGCCGTCCGGATCATTGTCAAAACTCAAGAAATAAGTCTTGCTGGCCGCATCCCAGCAGGCGCTGTCCAGCACCTCCTTTCCGTTCACCAGTACGCTCTTGGGCTGTGAGGGGATAAGGATGCGGGATGCGTTGACTGTTCCGATGGGAGCCTTGGCCAGGTAAGAGAAACTCTTGCCTTTCTTCTTGATTTCATAAGCCCGGCTCGCAGCGGCAAGAATCTTCGGAGCCTTGCCGGCGGCTTTTACATTGTAGTAGAATCCCTGTGTGCCAGGCAGGATCTCTTTCTCCGTATAAACGGGCAATTGCGGGTCGTACAGGTCGATGAAGAGGCCGGAGAGCCGGTAGGGCTCATCGCTCACGCTTTCGTCCATAACGGCCACTAATTCATAAGGGCCGCGGGTCAGACGGAAGTGGTTCTTGTATTCGACGGCCCCGCCGTCGATGGCATACATCTTTTTCACGGCCTCCATCAGTTTCCCGTCGGCATCCGCTGTCAGCACGTACTCCTTGGGGTCTTGCCGGAGGATGCAGACTGCGCCTTCTCCCACGGGATAGACGCCTTCCTCCGCGCCGGCCGGAATGCCCATCAGGCCGAACAGATGGTCTGCCGGAGCCGCGAGATGACAGTCGCCCGTATTCCACCATTCCTGCACGGTCTGGAAGGGATCGGTGTCGCGGCTGCTGTAAATGATGCGGCCGCCCTTCTTGACCCATTCCGCCAGGTGTTCGTGGACTCCGGGATCCATCGGTTTCATGTTGGAGTAGGTCATCACAAGGACCTTGACGTCCTGAAGGGTCTCTTCATAGACCAGATTCTCGATATGCGTGATTCCGACAGGGATGCCCCGTTTCAGGATTGGCATCGCCATCCCATAAAAATTGCTGAGCAAGGGGTCGTCATACCCGTCGTGGGTGGGGAAACGCTGGAACATCAGGGAGTTGCCCATCAGGACGCTGATTCCTTGCGTCCCCGTGAGCCGGTTGTCGGACAAGGGCATCTCGTTGAGCGTTCCGATCATGACCTGCATCATCGTGGAATAGTCCTTGGGGATGCGGATCCGCTCCTCGCTGTCCGCACTCTTGCGGTACAGTCTTTCGTATATGCGCTCCGGCCAGGGCATGACCTCGTAGTCGGCTATCCGGGGATAAAGGAGCTGGGCGGTGAAGGTCGCATGGTAATGGGTCCTGTAATCGGCCCAGTCCGTCGCCCGGTCTTCGATGGGGTCCGTGAGAAACCACATTCTCCGTCCGGTCGGAGCGGTCATCGATGCCATGCATCCGTACTCCAGATATGCGTTTTCGAAGGTGCGCTCTTTTCTGACACCCTGATAGAAGTTATGCGCCCGGGCCGTGCCGGTCCAGACCTGGGCGATGTATCCGTCGATGCCGGAGATAGAGGCCAGGCTGGCTTCCGGACTGACTATATGCCATTGGGAATAATTCAGCAGCGAATGGGTCGGGACATAACACTTGACGTCCAAGCCCTTTGATTTGCCATATTCCTTGGCATAGGCCGAAACTTCTTCCAGAGCGCGGTAATAGAGCTGATACTTTAGTTTGCCGGAGAGATAGGTGGCTTCCGGTGACTCGTCCTGGGGCCGCCAGGGTTGATGGTAGTACACTTCCCATTCCCGTTTGAAGGCTTCGCTGTAGCCGCCCCAGCACCAGAACTCCGGTTCTTCGAAATAGAGGGCAGTCACGCCGGCGTCGATGACACGCCGGACCTGGGTCTCCTTGAAATACTTCAGGTAGTTGAGGCTTGGGACGATGTATGGGACCATCGGACCATGCCAGATCGTATCTCCTTCTGCCCGGACCTGGCCTTCGTCCAGATGTGTTTTTCCGTCCCATCGGCCCGTGAAGTAGTCCTGATAGCCTCCCCAGGCGATGCCTGTCATGAAGTCGACCCGATAGCCCCGCTCGCGCCAGGACCGTATCCTTTCCTCGACGGACGTACTGTCATGGGGATCGGAAGGGTTGCCTCCGACACCATAGACCATCACGGCGTCGGCCCGGTTGTCGATGGTGGGTCTCCAGGCATGGGAGGTCTGGAAGGTTGTTTTGACCCGTCCCGCGTCCGGATGCGGAGCGCAGGCTGCCAGACCGGTCATCAAGAGCGCAGCGAGCAGTATGTCGGCGTTGACTCTCATTGCTGTTCCAGATAGATACGCAGGAGTTCGAAGTAGGAAGGCGCGTCAAGGACGACATAATTTTGGCTCTGGGCCTCGATATACTCTTTCACACCTTTGTGCCAAGTCGGGCTCTTGAGGATCGTACGGATCCAATAGAAGGGGAATTCCGGGTGCTGGGAAAGCATGGAGACCGCCTTCTTGCCGGCATCTTCGATCCGCTCTTCGCCGACGCTGGCGCCGCTGCATCGCAGGACGGGCATTCCGTCTACGATCATCGCATTTCCGCCATTGGGCAGCTTCTGCGGTCCGATGCCATTGGGACTGAAGCTGGCGTAACTCTTCATCCCTTCAACCGACATCCCGGGGCCGTTGCCGTCGATGACGAAGCCAGTGACACTCAAGCCCCAGCGCTGGAAGAAGGGACGGTTGTGCGCCGCCCAGGCCTCTACGCCGGAAGGCAGTCCGCTGACGGGCCGCGGCTCCTCGAGCATGCCGGGGTTGAGATAGCCGGCCCCGTTGTCGCCTGCTGCGAAATAGTCGGCGTCCGATGCTGTCGAGCGCAGATAATCCATCACCATCGGTGCCCGCCGGTCCAGGGACGGGTTGATGCTCCACATCATCGGGACACTGCCCCGGTTCGGATCTTCCCAAAGCATCGGCATCTGCTGATAAATCCAGGCCGCCGCATCATAGTCGCCGACATAAAACAGGACATATTTCTTGGTCGTGCTGACTTTCCCGGATGAGGACAGCAGGCCGCGGGCTTTCAGTTCGTCGCGGGTCACCCATTTCTGTGGGTATTCCGCCTTGAGGGGGTAATGCTGCCAGAAGGAGGCATTGGCCATTGCGCCCAGAGAGGCGGCGTCGGCGTCCTTGTAGGCATTGTACGCGCTCAGGAGCTTGACAGTCTCCCATTCTGTCTGGGCGGCCTCGTGTTTGCTCTTGTGGACGACGCGGCTGTTGTTGGAGTATTTGTGCGCCCAGGGCGCGAATCCTCCGACGTGGCAAAAGCGCGAGCCCCCGTTGAGCCGGTAGATTTCGCTGAAAATGGACTGGAACATCGCCCGGTCGCCGTTGCCCTCCGTCGGGGCATCCGAGGCGGGTTCATCGTCCCATGGCGAGAGGTCGAAGAAGAAGCCTTTCTTGGAGACGAAATAGTCGTGGTTCGTGAGCTGGTGGTGGTTCATGCCGGCGTTGCCGGGGGCCGTCATCCAGAACTGGTCGATGTAGTAGGCGGCCGTCTCACCGCTGCATTTGCCGGTCTTAAGGTAGTTGTCCACCGCCCAGCGGTACGGTTCCAGTTTGGAGTGGAACTTCGACGTCCCGTCTTCGTTGAGGAGCCATACCTTGACCGGGTATTCCCGCTCCATCAGGCGGGTGTAAATGCTGCCGGGACGGAGGTCGTAGCGTACGGCCACGAGATTGTCCGCGCCGGCGACCGTGGAAGCCACGTTGCTGGTCGAGGCGATCTTCGGGTCATAAACCACCAGACCCTCTACCTTGTCTTTAAAGACATCCAGGACCTTGACGGGGTCGTACATCGTGACGACCCGGCGGCCGTCGAGCCATTTCCCTTCTCCGATGCATTTATCCCACCAGAAGTCGTCCACGTTGATACCGTTGGCAACAACGTATTTGATATAGAGCCTGGGCTCGTCCCGGTTGACGATACCTTGCAAGGTCGCAGCCAGGTGCATGG
>CAMJHJ010000133.1 GCA_946405485.1 uncultured Bacteroidales bacterium
GCACATCGAACTCGAGGGTGCAGATGGAATGCGTGATATGCTCGATGGAGTCGCATTGCCCGTGGGTGAAATCGTACATCGGATAGATGCACCACTTATCCCCCGTACGGTGGTGATGGGCGTGCTTGATCCGATACAGGATCGGATCGCGGAACATCATGTTGGGGTGCGCCATGTCGATCTTGGCGCGCAGCACCTTTTCGCCGTCGGCATACTTGCCAGCCTTCATCTCACGGAAGAGGGTCAGGTTCTCCTCGACACTGCGGTTCCGCCAGGGACTGTCCTTGCCGGGGGTCTCGACGGTGCCGCGGTTCTCGCGCATCTCCTCCACCGTCTGGTCGTCCACA
Organism: uncultured Bacteroidales bacterium; assembly: GCA_946405485.1. The sequence continues at coordinate 348 of CAMJHJ010000133.1, forward strand.
TAGGCCAGGCCGCGCTGGATCAACTCCTCGGCCCACTCATAAAGCTGGTCGAAGTAATCGGAAGCGTAGAGTTCCTTCTCCCATTTGAAACCCAGCCAGGTGATGTCCTCCTTGATGGCATCCACGTATTCCGTATCTTCTTTGGTCGGATTGGTGTCGTCATAGCGGAGGTTGGTCTTGCCGCCGTATTTCTGGGCGAGGCCGAAGTTGATGCAGAGGCTCTTGGCGTGTCCCAGATGCAGGTAGCCGTTGGGCTCCGGAGGGAAACGGGTCAGGATGCTTTCATACTTGCCGCTTTTGAGGTCTTCTTCGATGATCTCTTCCAGAAAATTGAGTTTCTTGGGCTCTTCCATAAATGTTGAATCTTAAATCCGATAATGAAATACAAAAGTAATAATAATTCCGTACTTTTGTATCCCGAACAAAGGCAAAGCGTATGATTAAGTCCATGACCGGCTACGGCCGGGGGGAAGCGCTCCTCTCCGGCGGCAAGATGACGATTGAAATCCGTTCCCTCAACAGCAAGAACGCAGATATCAACCTCAAGACCTCCCTGATTCCCAAGGAAAAAGAGCTCGACGTGCGGAAAAAGATCGCCGACCGGCTGCGTCGGGGCACCATCGATCTCTACATCACCTGGGAGCCGAATGCCGGCGAAACGGCGCGCCCCCTCTGCACGGATGTGGTCAAGACCTATTATACGCAGCTCCTGGAACTCCGGAAGGAACTACCGGGATTCTGCGCCCCGACCGACGAAGAAAACAATGCGCTGCTCGCCGCAGTCCTGCGCCTGCCCGACGTGGTGGATGCCGGCACGAAAAAAGCCGACGTCATCGGCGAGGGCGAATGGCCGCTGGTCGAAAAGGCCCTGGATGAAGCCATCACGATGCTGGACCATTTCCGGACGACCGAAGGCGCCGTCCTCTACAAAGACGTGACCGGCCGCGTCCAGACGATCCTCGGTCTCTATGACGAGGTGGAGCGATACGCCGCCGAGCGCCTGGACGCCGTCAAGGCGCGTATCTTGAAAGCGGCGGAGGAGGTCCGGCTGAAGATGGATCCCGAGCGTTTCGAGCAGGAAATGATCTATTACCTCGAAAAACTGGACATCAACGAAGAGAAGGTCCGCCTGCGCCAGCACTGCAAGTATTTCATGGACACCATTGACGGCGAACCATTCCCCGGCAAGAAGCTCGGCTTCATCATCCAGGAGATGGGCCGCGAGATCAACACCACCGGAAGCAAAGCGAACCACGCCTCCATCCAGAAGTGCGTGGTCCGCATGAAAGACGAGCTCGAGAAGATCCGCGAGCAGAGTATGAATATCCTTTAATCCAACAGTTGATCCCCCAGCACAGGATCCATGTACAGCCCGAAACGACTGATCGTCGGGCAAGCCAGGGCGTCGTCGATACTGATCCGGAGGCGTGAGGCCGTGGTCGTCGGGATGGGAACGACTCGCTTGTAACCGATGGTCGTCTCGGCGGCGATCTTTTTCCAGCCATTCCCGTCCGGCACCTCGATGCTGAAGTTGCGGACGCGCTGTCCCAGCGGAATATACTCCTGGAGCAGAACCCGGTTGAAGGTCCTTTCCTCGGGCAGGGTCACGACAAAAGAAGCGGCCGTCACCCCGTCGGAAGTCGCCCAGTAGCTATTCTCGTCCCCGTCCAGCATCTTTCCGGCACAGAAAGCACGGCCACGGGTGTCCGAAGCCTTCACTTTGGCCCCGGCAGCCAGGTCTGTCGCCAGGATCTGGTCCAGCGCCGCACGGAACTCGATCAGCCGGGCGGAATCGACCGGATCGATCAGCCCGCGGTCATCCGGGGGCACATTCAGCAGCATCAGGGAATTGCGGCCGACACTCTCATACCAGATCTGCAGCAATTTCTCTACGGACTTGACCTTCGGAGTCTCGGAGGCACGCCAGAACCACCCCGGACGGATCGAGACATCAGTTTCAGCTGGGATCCAATAGGGTGCGCCTTCTTCCCCCTGGTTCAGCAACTCATGGATCCCGCCTTTTCCGGGGTAAAGGCTGGTGTTGTCGATCGTACTCCAGTTGGTCCGGCCGGCATGGCCTTCCTCATTGCCCACCCAGCGGCATCCGGGACCGGCATCGCTGAAGATAATGGCATGGGGGGCAAGGCGATAGACGGTCCCGTTGAACAGCGGCCAGTCATAGGCTTGCCGCTTTCCGTTCGGGCCCTCCCCGCAGGCGCCGTCAAACCACTGCTCGAAGATATGGCCGTAGTTGGCGTAAATATGCTCCAAGGTGCGGACAAAGACCTGGTTGTATTCCTCCGTCCCATAGCTCGGATGGTTCCGGTCCCAGGGAGAGACATAGACACCGAACTTCATGTCCGCTTCCCGGCAGGCATCGGACAACTCACGCAAGACATCGCCCTTCCCTTCCCGCCAGCTGCTTTGCGCCACGGTGTGGGTGCTCTCCGGATTCGGCCAGAGGCAGAAACCGTCATGGTGTTTGGCCGTGATGATCACGCCTTTGAATCCGGCCGCCTTAGCGACCGAGACCCACTGCCGGCAGTCCAGCGCGGAAGGCTGGAAGACCTCCTCGCTCTCCTTGCCATTCCCCCACTCTGCACCCGTAAAGGTATTGGGGCCGAAATGAAGGAAGAGGTTGGTCTCCATTTTCTGCCACTCCCACTGATATGGTGTCGGAACAGCTCCGCACGGAGCAGGAGCCTGGGACGTGCCGCAGGCCCATAAAAACGGCAGCACCGCTGCCAGGGTAAGCCATTTTTTCATATTATCCTATTGGAAAGAGAATTCTCCCATTTCAAGCCCCCAGCAGCCGTCGGTGATGACAGGAAGGGGTTTGCCGTCGGCATCCTTACAGAGGGTCGGAGCCTCAAGGAACGTGTGTGAATGACCGCCGACAATCAGGTCGACGCCGTGCAACTTCGGAGCCAGGGCGACATCTTCCTCGTATCCGATATGCGTGAGCAAGATCACCTTGTCGCAAAGCGCCTCTTCCTTCAGGTACTTCGCCCACTTGTTGGCGACTTCCTCATTCGTGCCAAGCAATGGCATACGGTCCGCGGTCTCACGGCTCACGACGCTGCTGACATCACACAGCAGACCGATGATGCCGATGTTGATCCCGGCTTTACGGACGATCGTGTACGGAGTAATGTATTTACCCGCCTCGAAAGGCGTGAAGTCATAATTGGCACTGACCACCGGGCACTGCAGGCTGGATAAGCGACGGCCCAGTTCCTCAAGGCCGTTGTCAAATTCGTGGTTGCCAAGACAGATACAGTCGTAGCCCATCGCATTGATCAGGCTGATTTCCAAGTCTCCGTTCAGGATGGTGAAATAGGAAGACCCCTGGCTGAAGTCTCCGGCGTGCAGGAGCAGGACGTTGCGCGCTCCCCGCTTGGCGCGGACACTGTCAACATAGGCTGCCCGTTCGATGATACCGCCCATCCCGTCCCGCATGGGGTCGAGATGGCTGTGGGTGTCGTTGACGTGCAGGATGACAAGCCGGCTTCCGGGAGCCGAGCAGGCGCCCAGACTGATGACGGCGACACAGATGCAGAAGAAAAGACGGATCTGTTTCATAAGCTATTCCTCCTTTTTCTCTTCCGATTCAACGATGACGACACGGTCGTCCAGCTTGCCTTCGATGGCCGTACTTTCCCGCGTCAGACGCTGTATATAAGGAATAATGGCATCCTTGACATAGACCCCGCTGTCGATCAGTTCCAGCGCATTCTTCGCGATGAAAAGCCCGTCGCCGCCGGTCAGCAGGAAATTGATGGTCGCGACACCGTAGGTCTTCTTGTCGTCAAGGGGCTCGCCGCCGACCTTGACGCTCTCCAGTTTCTGGTCCCGGATGACCAACTGCACGCCGCTGACAGCCTGCATCTGCGTCTGCGCCAGATACTCGAAGATGGCCCTGAGGTCCGCTCCCTTGAGGGCGACGTAACAAAGGGTATTGCGGAACGGGAACATGCTCATGATATCGTCCACGGTAATGGGACCCTGAGGCATGTCGGTCCGGATGCCGCCGAAGTTATAGATGGCGACATCCACCTTGCGCTCCGTCAGTTCCGCCGTCTTATGGCGCAGGAAATCCGTGAACCAGTTGGACAGTTCGCACTGCGGACGGTAACGCAGCATCTCCTTCTCGGAATAACCGATCACCTCCTTGACGGAGGCCATCGCAGGCTGCGCATCAAGCATCAGCTGCGCCACGGCCGGAGTAGCTCCTTTCTTGAAGCGGCGGCCGTTAGGGGCTGTGTAAACTCCCTTCTCCACCGTTCCGATGGCGGTCTTGACATTGTCCGCACTGGGGGCTGTGACGCCGGTGCGGTGACCGTCGATCCTTTCGACTTTCCAGTGCAGCACGAGGGTGTCTGCAGCGTCCTGCGCCAGGGCGAAGGACGCGGACAGCACGATCGCCGCGATGATGGACAATCCTTTTCTCATAACACGGATTATTTCTGTTTCAACCATTTCCAAAGGTCCTTCCAGGACGACTTCTTGCCGAACATCAGGATACCCACCTTGTAGACCTTGGCGGACAGGTAAGCGAAGAGCACGAAAGTCAGGAAGAGAACCACTAGTGATACGACCAACTCCCAGAGCGGTACGCCGAACGGGATACGGGCGAGCATCACGATCGGGGAGGTGAACGGGATCATCGAGCCCCAGAACACCAAACCGCTGTCAGGCGCCTTGTAGGCATACAGGGCGATGAAGAAACCCAGCAGCAACGGGATCGTGACCGGCAGCTGGAGTTGCTGGCTGTCGCCCTCGTTCTCGACCGCCGAGCCGATGGCCGCGAAGATCGAGGCATAGAGCAGGTAACCCAAGATAAAGTAAAGGATGAAACCGATCAGGATCTGGCCGAGAGGCAGGTTGCGGATCGTTCCGAAGATGACACCCATCTCATCGGGCACCTTCGCGGCCGCCGCCGTGTCTGCCGGTGCGGGGAGGTTTCCATCCAGAGCGCTCAGGTCTATCGTGGAAGTCATGCTGCCCATGCCGGAAGACTCGACCACCGTGGCGGTCATCGGATCGGACATCAGGGCTTTCAAGTCAAGTTTATCCTTGAAGATGGCCCCGAAGACACCGAGCAGGACGACGCAAAGGACGATCCACAACAGGAACTGCGTCAGAGCGACCAGCGCCACGCCGATAATCTTGCCGAACATCAGTTCGGTAGACTTGACCGAAGAGATGAGCACCTCCACGACACGGCTGGACTTTTCCTCGATGACGCTGGACATGACCATGCCGCAGAAAAGGGCGATGAACATGTAGAGCGCCATCCCAAGGATCATCGAAATCGCCATGTATACGCCCGACTCAGAGACGCTCTCCTTACCTTCTTTATCCAGTGTATAAGACGTCAGGCGAACGTGGGACTTGACATCCGCCATGATGCTTTCGAGGTTTTCAATCCCGTAAGAATCAATCCTGTAGGCTTCCACGGCATCGTTGATGCGCCGGTTGATGCTCTCGGTCATATCCACGCCGAGCGGCTTCTTGGAGAAGGTCTCCGCAGTGACGGTCTTATTCACCTCGTCGAGCTCGGAGATGCCCAGGACGGCGTCCACGCCGAAACTCTCGATGTAGGTCTTGACCGAGTCGACACTGAGCATCGAGAAGTCCATATAATGGATCGTCTCGGAGTCCTTCAGATACGGGAGCACGATGCCGGATTTGTCCACGACGGCGATGTCCTTGGCTGACTCCTTCGTACCCATCATGATCAGGGTGGGCAGGATGCAGAGCGCGACGAAAAGGATGGGGACGAGGAAGGTGATGATCAGGAAAGACTTCTTCTTGACCTTATTGAGATACTCCCTCCGGATGATGATGTTGATAGTGCGCAGGTTCATAGCGTGTCCTCCCCCGTTACGAGTTTGATGAAAATGTCATTCATGCGCGGCATCAGTTCCTTGTAAGAATTAACTGTGATACCGCGGTCGATGAAGGATTTGAGCGTGGAATTGCCTTCCACCTCCCGGGGAAGCACCTCGGTATGGCGGCCTTCGGCGTCCGTGTAGACCAGTTCGACGTTGTTGTTGCCGTACTGACGGCGGATATCCTCCACCCCTCCCGTGATGACGAGACGGGCCTTGTTGATGAGGGCGATGTTGTCACACAATTCCTCGACCGACTCCATGTTGTGGGTCGAAAGGATGATGGTCGCACCCTCATCGCGCAGACGCAGGATCTCAGTGCGGATCATCTCGGCATTGACCGGATCGAAGCCGGAGAACGGTTCGTCCAGGATCAGGAGTTTGGGCTTGTGTACGACCGTCGTGATGAACTGGAGCTTCTGGGCCATGCCCTTGGAGAGCTCCTCCACCTTCTTGT
>CAMJHJ010000134.1 GCA_946405485.1 uncultured Bacteroidales bacterium
GCGCCGATGCTCATCATCGCCGCGCACAAGTTCCTGGAGAAATTCACCCTCAGCAAGTGGCAGCAATATTGGAAGGACCAGGTCGCGAATTGGTATGGCATGTTCCTGCATGAGAGCCAGTATCTCGAACCCGTGATGCGGGATATCGAGGCCATGCTCGAGAGCAGCCAGCGCCATGTCAACGGCACGGTCACGATGCAACTGCGTCCCTACGGCTTCGACACGGTCGGTGTGGATTCGCCGGACGACCTGGTGAAAAACAAGCTGGGCGAATACGGCGAGGGTGCGACGGGTTGGACCTCCGAAGAGGCCAAGGGCTTCATCAAGGTCACTTCCACGCCGCTGCGGGCCTATTATCTCAACCATAAGGACGAAGGCGAACAGTTGGAGAAGGAGCTATGATCAAGGTCGGCATCATCGGGGGAGCGGGATACACGGCAGGCGAACTGCTGCGTATCCTGCTGTATCATCCCCAGGCGGAGATCATCTTCGTGCAGTCCTCCAGCAATGCCGGCAATCCGCTTTGGGCGGTCCACTCCGGCCTGTTCGGTGATACGGATCTTCATTTCTGCGCGGATGCGCCGCTGGACGCGGTGGATGTGGTATTCCTTTGCTCTGGTCACGGGAAAAGCAGCGCTTTCTGGGCAGAACATCCCCGTCCTGCCGGACTGAAAGTCATCGATCTTGCCCAGGATTTCCGGGATGAGCATGACGGTTATGTATATGGCTTGCCCGAGTGGCAGCGGGAAAAGATCGCCGGGGCCGACCTCGTCGCCAACCCGGGCTGCTTCGCTACAGCGATCCAACTGGCGCTCCTGCCCTTGGCCGCCGCCAAACTTTTGACGGAGCCGGTCAATGTGACGGCCATCACCGGTTCGACCGGTGCGGGCGTCAAGCCGGGCGCGACGACCCATTTCAGCTGGCGCAATAACAATCTCTCTGTCTATAAGGCATTTACGCATCAGCACCTGTTGGAAATCAACCGCAACTTGAATCTCCTGCAGCCCGGGCTGGGAGACGCCGTCAGTTTCATCCCCGTGCGGGGCGATTTCGCCCGGGGAATCCTCGCGGCGGTTACCGTTCCTTGCTCTTTGTCTGCGGAAGAGGCGACGGCGTTGTACCAAGACTATTATAAGGATGCCGCCTTTACGTCCGTCTATCCCGGCGCCGTGGATTTAAAGCAGGTTGTCAATACCAATAAATGCCTGTTATCCCTGGAATCGCACGAGGGGATGCTCCTTGTTACCTCTGTGATTGACAATTTGTTGAAAGGCGCCTCCGGTGCGGCAGTGCAGAATATGAATCTTTGCTTCGGGCTTCCTGAGAAGACCGGGCTCCAATTGAAGGCTTCGGCTTTTTAGGATATGGAACTTTTTGACGTTTATTCGCTTTTCAATGTCGTCCCCGTGCGGGCGCAAGGCTGCAAGGTTTGGGATGACAAAGGCACGGAATATCTGGACCTTTATGGCGGTCACGCCGTCATCTCCGTGGGCCACTGCCATCCGCATTACGTGGCGGCGCTTAAGGATCAGCTGGACAAGATCGGCTTCTATTCCAACAGCGTCGTGAATCCGCTGCAGGCGGAACTGGCGCAGCGTTTGGGCAAGGCATCCGGATATGAGGATTACTCTCTTTTCCTGGACAACAGCGGTGCGGAGTCCAATGAGAACGCCCTAAAACTGGCGTCTTTCCACACCGGCCGCGACCGGGTGGTTGCCTTCCGGCGCAGTTTCCACGGCCGCACTTCGGGCGCCGTGGCGGTGACTGACAACCCCAAGATCGTTTCGCCTTTCAATGCCGTCCACAAGGTCACATTCTGCGACCTGGAGGATGCGGAAGGCGTCGAGGCCCAGTTGAAGAAGGGCGATGTCGCCGCTGTCATCATTGAAGGTATCCAGGGTTGCGGAGGCATCCATATCCCCTCCGACGCTTTCCTGCAGGCGCTCGAGTCCCTTTGTGCCAAATACGGGACCTGCCTGGTTCTTGACGAGGTGCAGAGCGGTTACGGCCGCAGCGGCCATTTCTTCGCCCACCAGTGGGCAAACATAAAACCCGACATCATCACGATGGGCAAGGGTATCGCCAACGGATTCCCCTGCGGGGGCATCCTGATCGCGCCGAAGTTCCAGGCGGTCAAGGGTATGCTGGGTACGACCTTCGGCGGCAACTACCTCGCTTGCGCTGGCGCTCTCGCTGTGCTGGATATCATTGAAAAAGAGGGGCTTATCATGAATGCCTGGCAGGTTGGGGAATACCTGAAGGCGAACATCCCGGCTTCGTCCCGTATCAAGGAAGTGCGCGGCCGGGGCTTGATGATCGGCATAGAGTTCAATGAGCCGGTCGCTCCTTTGCGCCAGACGCTCCTTTACGACAAGCATATCTTCACGGGTGTCGCCGGTACCAACATGATCCGCTTGCTCGCGCCGCTCTGTCTGTCGATGGAGGAAGCCGCGCATTTTATCAATGTATTGAAAGAAATCTTATGAAGACATTTTTCCACGTTCAAGATATCGGTGACCTCAGCGCTGCATTGGAAGAAGCGAAACAGGTCAAGGCGACGCCGCTGGCCTGGAAAGCGCTGGGAGAGGACAAGACCATCATGCTGGTTTTCTTCAACAGCAGCCTGCGCACGCGCCTGAGCAGCCAGAAAGCAGCGCTCAACCTCGGCATGCACCCCATCGTGCTCAACGTAGGTGCTGACAGTTGGAAACTGGAGACCGAACTGGGCGTCGTGATGGACGGCGACAAGTCGGAGCATCTGCGGGAGGCGATTCCCGTCATCGGAAGCTATTGCGACCTGATCGGCGTGCGCTCCTTTGCAGGACTGCAGGACCGGGAATTCGACTATGCGGAGACCATCCTGCGCCAGTTCATCGATTATTCCGGCAAGCCGGTCATCAGCCTGGAGTCGGCCACCGTGCACCCCTGCCAGGCCTTTGCAGACCTGATTACGATCGAGGAGTACAAGACGGTAAAGCGCCCGAAGGTGGTGATGACCTGGGCGCCGCATCCGCGCTCCCTGCCGCAGGCTGTGCCCAATTCCTTCGCGGAATGGATGAACGCCGCAGATGTGGATTTCGTCATCACGCACCCGAAAGGCTATGAGCTGGACCCGAAGTTCGTCGGTCCCGCGAAGGTCGAGTATGACCAGATGAAGGCCCTGGAGGGCGCTGATTTCGTCTATGCGAAGAACTGGAGCTGCCCGGGCGTGACCTGCCCGGAAGACTACGGCAAGATCCTGAGCAAGGACATGGGTTGGGTCGTGGATGAGAAACACATGGCCGTGACGAACAACGCTTATTTCATGCATTGCCTGCCGGTGCGGCGCAACATGATCGTGTCCGATGCGGTGATCGATTCGCCCCGGAGCATCGTGATCCCGGAGGCGGCCAACCGCGTGGTGTCGGCGCAGGTGGTGATGAAACGGATGCTGGAGACGCTGTAATGGGGACTGCGATGGAAAAACAGGCTCTGACACTCGTCAAGGTGGGGGGCGCAGTGGTTGAGGACCCCGCGTCGCTCGCCGGCTTATTGTCCGGCTTTGCTGCTTTGCCGGGGCTGAAAGTCCTGGTACACGGCGGGGGGCGGGCGGCTACGAGAGTCTCGGAAGCGCTGGGTATTGAGTCCAAGATGGTGAATGGGCGCCGTGTCACGGACGAAAAGACCCTGGAGGTCGTGACGATGGTGTATGGGGGCCTGGTCAACAAGCGGATTGTCGCCGGCCTGCAGGCGCTGGGTGTCAATGCCTTAGGCCTTACCGGCGCGGACCTGGGCTATATGCTGTCCGACAAGCGTCCGGTCGGGGAAGTGGACTACGGCTGGGTGGGCGACGTGCGGAGCGTGGATGTTTCCGTGCTTGCAGACTTGATTTCCCGTGGAGTTGTCCCTGTCCTTGCGCCGCTGACCTATGACGGAGCCGGACATTTGCTGAACACCAATGCCGATACGATCGCCTCAGAGGCGGCCAAGGCGCTGGCAGCCTGTTTTGATGTGACGCTGGTGTATTGTTTCGAGAAGAAGGGCGTTTTGGAGGATGCCTCCGACGAGGAGAGTGTGATTCCTCTGATCACGCGGGAGTCGTATGGCTCGCTGGTGTCTTCCGGAGTGGTTTCCGGCGGCATGCTGCCGAAACTGGATAATGCTTTCGCAGCCCTTTCGGCCGGCGTGTCGGAGGTCCGGATTACGCGCTCCGACGCGTTGAGTGCCGGTGCGGGAACGTCTGTTCGTTTGTGAGATTGGATAGAATGATCGCATTTGAAGAATATATCGACCTGCTGTCGCAGTTGATCGCTGTGCCTGCGTTCAGCCGCGAGGAGGGACCGGCCTGCGATGTGATGGAGGCCTGGCTGCGCGCGCACGGGGTGGATTCGTTCGGGGAGCAATATCCCCTTCGCCGGGACGGCAACAACCTGATCCTGGAGCAGAAGGGCCGCGGCGACGGGCGTCCGGTGCTGCTGTTGAATGCGCATATCGATACTGTCCGGCCGGTGGCGAGTTACACCCGCGATCCGTTTACGGCGTCCCTGGAAGGGGATAGGCTGTATGGCTTGGGCTCAAACGACGACGGCGGCTCACTGGTGTCGTTGCTCGCAGTGTTCTTGGAATTGGTGCAAAAACCTCAGCCGTATCGCTTGATTTACGCGGCGACCTCCGAGGAGGAGGTCTGCGGCCGCGAAGGGATCGAACGCATCCTGCCCTCGCTGGGCCCGGTTGCGCTGGGCATCGTCGGAGAGCCGACACGGATGCAGATGGCGGTCGCGGAGCGTGGCCTGATGGTCCTGGACTGCATCGCGCACGGCAAGAGCGGTCACGCGGCACGGGGTGAGGGCGTGAATGCGATTTACGAGGCGCTCCCGGCGATCGAGTGGTTCCGGACCTATCAATTCCCGAAAGTGTCGCCCTGGCTCGGGCCGGTCGGGATGAACGTGACGATGATCCAGGCCGGGACGCAGCATAATGTCGTGCCGGATGCCTGCTCCTTCGTCGTGGACGTACGCCCGAACGGGATGTATGCAAATCCTGAGTTGCTCGCGCTGATCCAGGCTGCGCTACCTTCGATCGACATCAGGGCGCGTTCCACCCGGCTGGGAAGTTCGCATTTGCAGGAGTCTTCCGCGGTGGTCCGGCGCGGTTTGTCGATGGGGCTCGAGGCCTTCGGGTCGCCGACCTGCAGCAACCAGACGCTCTGTCCGTTCCCGACGTTGAAGATCGGGCCGGGGGATTCCGCGCGCTCGCATACGGCGGATGAGTACATCTGTCTGTCGGAAATCCGCGAGGGAATCGATATCTTTGTACGTTTGTTGGACCAATTGGAACTGTAGTATATGGCTTCGAAACTCTGGGATAAAGGTTTTTCGCTGGATGACAAGATTGAGCGTTTTACCGTCGGTCAGGACCGTGTCCTGGACCTGGCGCTGGCGCCCTACGATATCCTGGGCACGATGGCGCATATCACGATGCTTTCTGCCCAGGGCTTGCTGGGTGCTGATGAGTTGCCTGTTTTGCTTGCAGAGTTGAAGGCTTTGTATGCCAAGGCTTCGGCCGGGTCGTTCGTCATAGAGGAGGGCGTGGAGGACGTGCATTCCCAGGTGGAACTGATGCTTACGCGCCGGCTCGGAGACTTGGGCAAGAAGGTGCATACCGGACGCTCGCGCAACGACCAGGTGCTCGTGGACCTGAAGTTGTTTTCCCGTGCGGAATTGGAGAAGACGGTCTCGCGCGTTAAGGCGCTTTTCGAGGTGCTGCAGGCGCAGAGTGAGAAGTACAAGGATGTCCTGATGCCGGGATACACGCATCTGCAGGTGGCGATGCCTTCTTCGTTCGGGCTTTGGTTCGGAGCATACGCGGAGTCGCTTGCGGATGATCTTTCCGTGCTGAAGGCGGCATGGGACGTGACGAACCAGAATCCGCTGGGCTCGGCGGCCGGATATGGCTCGTCGGCACCGCTGGACCGTTCGCTCACGACCCGTCTGCTGGGTTTCGATGACCTGGATTACAATGTCGTTTATGCGCAGATGGGGCGGGGGAAGACGGAGCGGCTGATCGCTTTCGCGCTGTCCTCTGTCGCTGAGACGCTGGGGCGTTTTGCGGCGGATTGCTGCCTGTTCAACAGCCAGAATTTCGCTTTCGTGAAGCTGCCGGATGCGATGACCACGGGTTCTAGTATCATGCCGCACAAGAAGAATCCGGACGTGTTCGAGTTGATCCGGGCCCGCTGCAACAAAATCTGCGGGGCGCCGGAATCGATCCGCCTGCTGACGACGAATCTGCCGTCGGGGTATTTCCGGGACATGCAGGTGATCAAAGAGGTGTTCCTGCCGCTGTTTGACGAGTTGGGGGATTGCCTGGAGATCGCCGCTTACGCTGCTTCCCGCATTTCGGTGGCGGAGGACTTGATGTCTGATCCGCGGTATGCGCTGGCGTTCAGCGTAGAGGAGGTCAACGACCGGGTCGCGAAGGGTGTCCCGTTCCGGGATGCGTACAAGGCCGTGGGCATGGAGATCCAGGCTGGGACTTTCGAGTATCACGGCAGGCTCCATCACACGCACGAAGGCTCCATCGGCAATCTCTGCAACGACCGCATCGCCGCGAAGTTCGCCCGCGTGCTGTCTTCCTTCACTTTCGACCGCGTCCACTCAGCGGTCTCGGCGCTGCTGGCGTAGCGGCTGGCTTCCT
>CAMJHJ010000135.1 GCA_946405485.1 uncultured Bacteroidales bacterium
GTCGGTAACGACCAGATCGGAAGCAGCAGCGACCGTTTCTTCTACATGTCGGACATCACGATGAATGATTCCAACCGGAAGTATTCCTGGGGTGAGAACTACAACTACACCCAGAACGGTATCTCCATCAACCGCTACGGCAACGACAAGATCACCTGGGAAGTCGCCAAGAAGATGAACCTGGGTGTCGAGCTGGGATTCTTCGACGAACTCGAAATCTCCGCGGAGTACTACACGGAATACCGTACCAACATCCTCATGTCCCGTGCGGACATCCCGTCTTCCATGGGTTTGCTGGTGGATGTCAAATCCAACATCGGTGAGGCTTCCGGCAACGGCGTCGACCTGTCCGCCGACTGGAACCACTCCTTCAGCCGGGATTTCTGGATCAGCGGGCGTGCCAACTTCACCTATGCCAAGACCCGGTACGAGGTCTATGAAGAGCCGGATTATTCGGCGACGCCCTGGCGCTCGCATGTAGGCCAGCCCATCGGCCAGACCTGGGGCTATGTCGCAGAGCGCCTGTTCGTCGATGACCGCGAAGTCTCCAATTCCCCGGTGCAGAATTTCGGCACTACCGCCGTCATGGGCGGCGATATCAAGTACCGGGACATCAACGGTGACGACCGCATCTCCGACCTGGACCGGGTGCCGATCGGCTACCCGACCAGCCCGGAAATCATCTACGGTTTCGGTCTGAGTACCGGCTTCAAGGGGCTGGACTTCTCATTCTTCTTCCAAGGACTGGGACATGAGTCCTTCTGGATAGACGTCAACAACACGGCGCCTTTCATCGATCCGAACACGTCCAACTCCATCGTGGAGAAGAACCAGTTGCTGAAAGTCTATGCGGACGATCACTGGGCGGAGGACAACCGCAATGTCCGCGCCCTTTGGCCGCGCCTGTCAGCAAATCTCAACCAGAACAACAGCCAGACCAGTACCTGGTTCATGCGGGACGGTTCCTTCCTCCGCCTGAAGTCCGTCGAGTTGGGCTACCGCTTCCCGGACCACCTGATGCGGAAAGCCTACATCAAGAATCTACGCATCTATACAAGCGGGACGAACCTGCTGACATTCAGTAAATTCAAGCTGTGGGATCCCGAGATGGCCGGATCAGGCCTGGGTTATCCCGTACAGCGTGTGTTCAATTTCGGCGTTCAACTGACCTTCTAATCCCAGCACCATGAAAAAATTGATTCATACCATCCTGGCAGCCTCGCTCCTGTGTGTCGCGGGCTGCAACTACCTGGATATCGTACCGGATAATGTGGCGACGTTGGATCATGCCTTTACCGACAAGAACAGCGCTGAAAAATATCTGGCTACCATCTATAGTTACCAGCCTTACTTTGGCTTTGCTGCAAACGATCCCTCCATCGGCGCCTCTGATGAGTGGTATTATGTCTATGACAATTACTCTGCCCAATCCATGTTTGCCTATGAGATGGCGGTGCAGCTGGGGCGCCAGAGCATATCGGCTCCATATTACGACTATTGGACCGGCAGCAACGGAGGACGCGGCCTTTTCGTTGCCCTTCGCGATTGCAACACTTTCCTCGAGAACATCGACAAGGTCAATGACACCCTGGATGATGAGACCAAGGAGAAATGGATCGGCGAAGTGTATTTCTTCAAGGCTTTCTACCATTTCTACCTGATGCGTCTCTATGGTGCGATTCCGATCATCCGTGAGAACATCCCGATTTCGGCCGGCGTGGAAGAAGTCCGTGCCTATCGCGAACCTGTGGATGAGGTCGTCAAGTATATCGTCGAGATGTGCGACGAGGCGATGAAGACGCTCCCCGATGCCATCGTCGACCCCAACATTGACTATGGCCATGCGACCAAGCCTGCTGCCGCCATGTTGAAGGCGGAGGCGCTGGTCTGGCTGGCCAGCCCGCTTTTCAACGGCAACAACGACTATGCGGACTTCGTTGACAACCGGGGCGTGAAGCTCTTCCCGACGGCCGATCCCACCCGCTGGGCGGCTGCTGCCAAGGCATGCAAGGAGGCGATCGACATCTGCGAGCAGGCCGGTATCAAGCTGTATGAGTTCACGGATATGCGTTATGACCTGTCCGAGACGACCAAGCGTCTTATGGATATCCGGGGAGCCGTGACCGATCCATGGAATGTGGAGACCATTTACAGCCACCCGAGATGGCCGTCCAACGATGCACAGCACTTTACCAAACCCCGCCTCATCAGCGCAGAGTTGACCGGCGGCGGAAGTGACAACGGTGCATATTCTGCCACGTTCAAGATGGCGGAATTGTTCTACTCCAACCACGGTGTCCCGATCGAAGAGGATACGGAGTATGCATACAACGACCGTTACGACCTGACGACGGTCGGTAACGATCACTACTATTATATTCCTGAGGGGAAGAAGACGGCCATCCTGAATACATATCGGGAGCCCCGCTTCTATGCCGACCTGGGATTTGACACCGGTTATTGGTGGGGTTCCGGCCGGACTTTCGATGTCGGAAAGGGTACGGCTGACCAGACACCTTGGGTCATCCAGAGCAAGCAAGGAGAGGTGTCCGGTAAGTCCAGTGATATCCGCTACTGCAAATCCGGCTATTTCGTCAAGAAGACCATCAATTTCCAAACCACCCAGAGTTCATCCGGCGCCGAGTCCGTTTCGAAGTATCCTTGGCCCGTTATGCGCCTGGCAGACTTGTACCTGCTCTATGCGGAGGCCTTGAATGAATCCATGGCCACTCCGGACGAGAGTGTCTATGAGTACATCGACAAGGTCCGCGCCCGGGCCGGCCTGGAGGGCGTTTTGGAGAGCTGGGCCAACTGGTCCAACGTTCCGGACAAGCCCAAAACCCAAGCCGGCATGCGTGCGATCATCCATCAGGAACGCATGATCGAGCTGGCCTTCGAAGGCCCCCGTTATTATGACCTTCGCCGGTGGAAAGAAGCGTATGCCGTTTTAAATCAGCCTTATCTGGGCTGGAATGTGAGCCAGAGTACGACGGAAGACTACTATGTGACCGTCGTCACGGATCACCCGGTCTTCCTGTCCAAGGATTACCTCAGCCCCATTCCCGAGGCTGAAATGCTAAGAAACACCAATCTTGTTCAAAATCCCGGTTGGGAATAATCCCCAGATTATCATGAAAAAACATCTATTGATACTCATCTTGTTGCCCCTGCTCCTGGCCGCCTGCCAGGAAGACTATATCGGGCAGTACCCGACCGACAATGTTCCTCCCGCAGCCGTCAAGAACGTCCGCGTGGACAACCAGCAGGGCAAAGTCGTGTTGCACTATGATCTCCCGGATGTCTCGGATCTGCTGGGCGTGAAGGCGAGATACATCTCCCCGACTACCGGAGAAGCGACGGAGACTTTCAGCTCCGCCTATGTCAACAGCCTTACACTCAACGGTTTCGGGAAAAGCACTAAAGTCCGGGTCTCTCTCGTGACTTTGGACACCAGTTATAATGAGTCCGATCCCATCACAGTGGAGGTTGAGCCGCTCCCTTCCCCGATCTATGACATCGTGGAGTCACTGAACGTATTCGAGTCCTTCGGCGGTTTAAAACTTCAGTGGGAGAACGCACTGCAGGAGGGCATTGCCCTCTGCGTCCTAACCAAGAACGAGGAGGGTGTCTTCGAGGAAATCGAGACCTTCTATTCCACGGGCCCTCATCCCCTCTACACCGTCCGCGGCCTGGAGGCCAAGGAAACGGAGTTCGGTTTCTACTGCAAGGACTATTACGGCAACCAAACGGAGACGATCTACAAGACGCTGACTCCGCTTTTCGAGGAAAAGCTGGACAAGTCCAAATTCAAGCAGAACTACTTGAACAACACCAAGTTCCCCTTCCATTCCTATGGAGGAAAAAGCATGACCAGAATGTGGAACAACACCTACAACGTAGACAATGACCTGTTCTATGTCCAGAATACGACCAGCCCGGTCGAACCGGTCAACTTCTCCTTCGATCTCGGCGTGACGGCCAAGCTGTCCCGCTTCCGCCTGTGGACGCGTGTCAACTATATCTATCAGTTGCACCATGTCCGCAAGTTCGAAGTCTGGGGAACGACCGATCCTGCCGTGGCCGGCAGCGGCGAGAGTTGGGAAGGTTGGGAGCACATCTTGGACTGCGAATCCATCCGTCCTTCCGGCGAGACGGACGGCGGCAACCCCACGGCGGAAGAGAAGCAGTTCGTCATGGATGGCGAGGAATGGGAATTCGACTTCTCCAACCTGCCCGTTGTCCGTTATCTTCGTTTCAAGATTCTATCGACCTGGGGCGGCTCCACTTTCTGTTTCATCAACGAAATTGATCTCTGGGGTGATATCCTGGACGACTAAAATGCATGCGATTATGAAAACGATTCACTATATCTTCGTATTTCTGGCTGCCACCCTTGCCCTGACGGCGTCTTGTACTAAGATGAATGATTTCCACGATGAGTATCTCCGGAACGGCCCCATCGTCTATATCGGACGGGTGGATTCCATGAAGGTCTTTCCCGGCAACCAGCGTGTGCAAGTCAATTATTGGATCACGGATCCCCGGGCCAAGGAACTCTGTTTCTATTGGAACAACCGCAAGGATTCGGCCAAGTTCTCGGTACCGGCCCATGATCCCGCCGAAATGCAGACCCTTCTCATCGATCCGGTGACGGAGGGAGATTATACCTTCCAGGTGTATTCCTATGACGGAAAGGGACATCGTTCCATCCGGTTCGAGCAGCCTTTCTCTTCCTATGGGGAGGTTTATGCTTCCACGCTCAACACTCGCTCCGTCGTTTCGACCTCCGTCCAGGAGGGTGCCGTAAGCATCAAATGGGGCAACAGTTTCAGCAACCTGGAAGTCGGCATCGAAGTCCGCTATACCGGAACGGACGGTGCGGAAAGGACCTTGTTCGTACCGACTGCGGAGCTCAAGGCCGCGACCGTTATCGGGGACGCGGATCTCAGCAAGCCGATCTCCTACCGGACGGCCTACAAGCCGAACGAGGAAGCGATCGATGTCTTCTACAGCGTAGAAAAGACCATCCAACTTCCGGATTAGTTTCATGAAGGACGGTACGGAACCATTCCGTACCGTCTTTTTTGTATATTTACCCATTATGCGACGCAGACAGTTTCTGAAATATGCGGGCGCCGCCGGTCTGGCTGCCGCTCTGGACCCCGGGCAGGCATTCGCACGGGATGCCAAGGGTTCATCCCTTTCCCTGAGTAAACAACGGATCCGCCTGGAAGAGGGCTGGGACGTGATTGTCGTGGGGGGCGGTCCCTCCGGCTGTACGGCGGCGGCTGCCGCTGCCCGCGAGGGGGCCCGCACCTTGCTGATCGAAAGTACCGGCGCCCTCGGCGGCATGGGTACTTCCGGCCTGCTGAATGCCTGGTGCCCGTTTACGGACGGGAAGGAGATCATCTACAAGGGCCTGGCCGAGCGGATCTTCCTGGAGTCTCTCAAGGGTGTCCCGCACACCAAGACCTACAACTGGACGCCGATCAACGGCGAGTACCTGAAAGTCGTTTATGACGACGTGGTGACCGCTTTCGGCGTCAAGGTGCTGTTCTTTACCTCGATGGCGGCCGTCGAGATGAAGAAGGACGGGACCGTCGATTGCATCATCGTGGCCAACAAGGCCGGCCTGACGGCCTACCGGGCATCCGTGTTCGTGGATTGTACGGGCGACGGTGACCTGGCGGCCCGTGCCGGCGCCGGTTTCGAGATGGGAGATGCGGATGGAGCGGTCCAGGCCGGCTCCCTGTGCTATGTGGTGGCCAACGTGGATTTCGACAAATACACGACGGTCGGCGGGTGGCGGAAGGACGCGCCTATCTACAAGATGGTGAACAATCCCGATTATCCTCTGATCCACGACACGCATTTCAACGACAAGACGATCGCACGGGGCATCATCGGCCTGAATGCCGGCCACATCGACGTGGACAGCACGGATCCCGATTCCCTGACCCGGGCGATGATGTTGGGACGCAAGATCGCGGCCGAGCACCATCGCGGAATGAAGGAATTCGATCCGGAGGCCTTCTCGTCCTCCTTCCTCGCCCAGACAGCGGCTCTGATGGGCATCCGTGAGAGCCGGCGCAT
This sequence comes from uncultured Bacteroidales bacterium, assembly GCA_946405485.1. The sequence goes on from CAMJHJ010000135.1 coordinate 6,094, forward strand.
CCGCTGCGACTACACCTTCACGGTGGATGACTGGCTGGCCCGGCGCGAATTCGAGGACAACATCGGGCGCAATTGCTATTACATCGACGTGCATAAAAAGGGCGGCAAGTCATACCCGCGCTACAAGAAAGGGGAGTCCCACGGGATCCCGTACCGCTGCCTGACTCCCGTCGGGCTCAAGAATGTCCTGGTGGCCGGCCGGTGCATCTCGACGGACCAGGCCGCCCTGGGCAGCCTGCGCGTGATGCCTCCTGCCATGGTGACCGGTGAAGCGGCCGGTCTGGCCGCGGCGCTTTCGGCCCGCCAGGCCCGCCCGGATGTCCATTCCGTAGATGTCGCCCAACTTCGCCGGAGGCTGGTGGAAGAGGGACAACGTATTGATTGATAATAAGAATGAAAACGATCCTGAGATTGATGAAAGGCGGCCTGGCGGCCGCCTTATGTGTCCTCCTGCTGACCGCTTCCGGCCCGACGCCCCGGTGACCTGGACCGGGATGTGGCGGCCGGATACCCGACCGTCATCTGCC
>CAMJHJ010000136.1 GCA_946405485.1 uncultured Bacteroidales bacterium
CGCGGACGCCGTCTGTGACGGCACCTACACGCCCGAGCTCGCGGCCAGCCTGAAGCAGGAGCTTGCCGGCGTGTTCAACCGCGGCTTCTGGGACGGCTACTACCAGGGCGCGCGCCTGGGCGAATGGAGCGCCGTCTACGGCAGCCAGGCCACCCGGCGCCGCGAGTACATCGGCAAGGTCACCAACTGGTTCAACCGCATCGACGTGGCCGAGATCCGGGTCGAGACCGGCACCCTGCACGTCGGCGACGAAATCGCCTTCATCGGCAAGACCACCGGCTGCGTGGAGATCCAGGTCGATGACATGCGCGTGGACCTCAAACCTGTCTCCGAAGCCCCCAAGGGCGTTTTCTGCTCCGTCGCCGTTCCCGTGGCGGACCAGCCCGTGGACCATATCAACGACCACCCCGCGAAAGAGGCGGACGAACGCATCCACCCCCGTCGCGGGGACAAGGTGTTCAAGTGGGTCGAGGACTAGGCGACCTTAACGAGGGATACTCCTGTATGGAAAGCATGTTGCCTACTAAGGAAGACAGTACCCCTCCTGCTCGTAGCCGCTCTGGATGCTATGGAGAAGGGTGACGAGTTCGTTCAGTTCTCCCGATAGGGAGGAAACGGAAGCAAAACCTTCGTTCACTTGTTTGGTGTAGAGCGCAGGGTTCCCTCCTTTGCGGATTCGAACTTCCAAGTCGCTAGGGAGTATGAAGGAGATTCTATCCCTCATCCTACGCTTGAACTCCGTCTCATAAATCCGGATACCCGCCAGGTCAAAGTCTCCGAAATACAGGATTCTGTTCTTGAGGCTCTCCAGCCACAGTTTGGCCTCCTCGCAGATTGGGAAACGGCAGAGGATGACATACGGCCCCTCTTTTTCGCTCAGACCGACGTTGGCGATCCATCTCAGATCGTACAGGCATTCCGCGTTCTCTACGATGACGACTGTCGCACTCTCGGGGAGAACCAGGCCCTTGCGGTCAATCACGTGTAACCCGGCCTTCGGCCCAATGACGTAGCCCCTGCCTTGGTAATGGACATCTGTCATCCGGTCAGCGAGGATTGTGAATCCCTTCATCGTCCGGTCGGCACCATCCTGCTTGGAGTTACCGAACAATGCTACCTTCTCCGCCCTGGATTCCACTTCACCGGCGACGAGCCGTGCCGCCGCATCTAGGTCCTTGAGGGTGGGGTCATATTGGGAGCATAGCTCCTGGAATTGGGAAGAGTCCGTTACACTGTAACTGCCTCTGCTCTTCCCGATGCGAGAGAAGATGACTCCGCGACGCTTCATAAGGAAGTCGATGATGGCTTTCTGTTGGGCTGAGGCGAGCTCTCCGGTTCTTACGGACTCTCCGTCCCGGAGACGCTGCAGAAGCAAGATGGTCTTTATAGTGACGCTCATGACAAACGAGGATCTTCGAGGGCTGCGTCCATGGATACGTACTTGTTCAAGTTCCCGTCTTCGTCTCGCTCGTCCCATACGTTGTACGAGTAATCCAGGGCGGACTGGGTGTGGTGCTGGCCGCTTCCGAAGATGAACAGACCGGCCGCCTCGGCGAACTGTTTCAGGGCGTTGAGATTCCGAGCCTCGATGGTGTTCATCTCGTCGATGGCACAGATGAGCCTAGCATTCCCGGCTTGCCCTCTACCAAGGATGATGTGAAGGAGAGTCATGTTGAGCATGGCTTTAAGCACGTTGGCTGTACCTTTGGAACCGATGGCATTGAAGGAAAGGATGTCGGTATGCGGCGTCCCCTTCTCCGTGACGTCCATCCTGATGTCGAACATGGACGAGATGGAGATTGTGTTCTCGTTGGTCTTGTCCAGTTCGTCGGAGATTTTCTCCAGAAGGGATGTGGCCTCCTTGTTGGCGGGCTCGTCCTCCGAGCCGAAGAGATTGTCAAACCCGAGGATGGCGTAGTTGTCCTTGTAGAACTGGGCAGTCTTCTTGAGCAGGTGCACGAGGTCCGTCGAGTCCTTCTCGTTAACTTCCATCCGGAATGAATCGATGCAGTCGGTGGTGTTGTGCTTTTTCATGAAGTCGGTGGCCTGCCGGCAGAGTTTCTGAATCTGCATCAACATGCTCTCGACAGGTCCCATCACCGTACTTATGTCACGGATCTCGTTGAGCCAGATGTCCGTATTGACCCGGATGAACTTGTCGAGTCCCATGCCCTCTTCGGAGTTCTCCAGCCTTATCCTGAGCTTGTCGGCGACGCTGAGGTAGTCGTCAAGGGTGCTGAGCGTCTTGTCCAGACCGATGCCCAGTTGGAAGGTGTCGACCCTGGACAGCATGTTGGGGCCGTAAAGCTTTGGAACGCTTATGCGAATGGACTCTTCCAACTGTCGGATCTTCTCGTTGACCAGGTTGTAATCCGTAAGGATGTCTTCGAGTGGGCTGTCGGTAGCGATTGGTTCTGCTCCTTCATAGGCGGCCCGGACGGCGCTTCTGTTCTCCAGGAAACGGAGAGCTTTTTCAAGCGCATCAGTCGTTCCTTTCAGCTTCGCCTTCTTCTCCTGAATCTTGGCGTCGAGGCGTCCGTCCTCTTCCTGGAAAGACTGCCTGGCTTTCCTCTTTTCATCCCTGAGGCGGGCAAGGTTGAGGGAGAGTGAATCGTGACGTTTCCTCAGTTCCGGCTCCTCCTCAATTCTTTTCTTGTCTTCCACGGCGGTGGGATACGCATCCGCTTGCTTGATCATTAAAGTGAGGTCGGAAATCTTTTCCCCCAGTTTCTCAATCGCCTCCAGGAGGGCTGGATCGTTCCCATGAATCTTGGCCTCAAACTCCTTTCGAATCTCCAGATCGGATTGGATGCGCTCGTCTTCATTGTTCTTAAGATCCACCTTCAGCGCTTCGTTCGCCTCCGATATCTGTCGGGCAAGATCCACCCTCATGTTGTCATATACCCTTCGGATATCTTCCAGAATGCCGGCCTTTTTCCTGTCAAGCGCCGCCTTGCGGTCAATCTTCTTCTCCATATCCTCGCGCGCCTTCTCCATCTGCTCGCGAAGCGCGTTCATATCGGTGTGGTCCATCCCGTTTCGGGATGAAAGGATGTCATCGAGGATGGAGGACAGTTTCTCGGAACAAGACAGGCTGGCGGCGGCTTCCCGTACTTCGGCGATCGTCTCGCAGTTGGCGAGAAGGATGGATAGCCGCACAAGGTCGTCCAGCAGGCGTAACTCCGTCTGCTGCCAATCCTCGCCCAGGATAACCTTGTATTCTCCCTCAATCCTGTCCTTATGGGTCTGCTCCTTGTCGTGACAGTCGGTAATGTCCTGACGAAGCTGGGCCACCTTGTCGTCATGGGATTGTCGGAGGGCGAGCGCCTTCTTCTCATAGAGGGCCGCGTTCTTCTCCTGGGCCTCCTCCATCTGTCGTCGCAACTGCTTGGAGTCCGCAGTCAAGTGATCATACCGTTCCTTCGCGGCATCCAATTCAGTCTTGTTGAACGCCTTGTCATGGACCCAATGCGCCAGGTCGTCAAGACTGTTATCGGCTTCGCGGTATTTCTTCTTAAGCGCAGTGACGGCCTCCAATTCGTGTCGGCAGACAGCATCTTCGCCGGAAGCCGCCTGGATGTCGGCATCCATCACGGTTTCCTGCTCCTCCCAGTCCTTGCCGAGCTTCTCCCTTTCCGTAGCCAGTGCGTCTTTCGCGTCTGACAGGACCTGGATTTCACGGCTGTCCCGAGGAATGGCATAGGCGAGGAGTCCGGGAATCCTGTTCCTCCGGACCCTGCTTTCCTCAAGGTCGTCCACGTGATGGAAGATTTCATCCGCGAGTTCATCGATGACGGACTTTCCATCCTTATTCTTCTGGGTCATTTTCTTGATGTCGTTGTACCGCTGCATGAACCCCTCGAGGTTCCTGCGGTGCGACCCCAGTTCGATGCTCTCGGACTCCACTTGATTGGAACTCATCACGGCCGCTACCAGGGATTCCTTCAGGGTCTCCTGGGTGAAGGGACGGCTCTTGAAGATGGCCGAAAGGAGAGGGCGGATGGCATCCTTGTCCTTAGGCGACCGCACGAGAGAGTACTGTTCGTTGAAGGATTTCCCCTTACCGAGGATGATGTCGTTGAACTCGGACATGGTGTTCACGGGCCGGTAGGAGATGCCCGCCTCGTTGAGCTTGGCGCGGACGGCCTGCCAGTCTTTCACCTGCTCGTCTCCATCGTATAGCCATTCCATGTCGAACGGAGCGTTGATGAAATGGAAGCTCAGGGCCTGACCGATCCGGTGGATGAAGACGGAGTAGGGGACGTCGTGGTTATTCACCATCTCGTAGATGACGAACGAATTGGACGGCTCGGGGAAGTAGTACAGACTGAAACGCGTCTTTTCGAACTTATCGATATCCAGCAGGTGGTCCTCCACCACGAACGGGAATAGGATGGCGTTCATCAGGGTGGTCTTGCCGACTCCCTGGCCGCCAGCCATGTCGCAGTGGCCGTCCAGGCGGACGTCCGCAAAAGGATAACCGGCACTGTTTACGAGCAGAAGTCTTCTAAGGTATCCCATGGTCTATTCCTCCATTGCGATTGATTGTTCCGCCGCCGGCGTTTCGGCCTCGGGCACCATTTCCTTCTCCAGGTTGAACTTGGCGTGCTCCCCGTACAGGCGTATGCGCAGCACGTATTCCTTCAGATAACGGAAAGCCGATGTGACATAACAGGTCGTCTCGTCTACGGACAGGTCGATGAACCCCTCCTTGGCCACATTCTCCAGGAAGCGGGTGATTCTGCTCGAAAGTTGGCCGTTGTCGGATTCGGGAAGGACGGAGCGCATCTCGTCGTCCTGGTCGCAGAACATCTGGAGCTCATAGCTCTTGAACTGGGTCCCCGGCGCGAGCTCCGGGCGGAATTTCATCAGGACGGCGATCATCTCGATGTACTTCCCCACGTCGGTACGCAGCTTACTCTGGATGTTGCCCGCAGGCCTGGCTTCGCACAGATGAATGTAGCCGTAGCCCTTCTCAAGGTAGAACCCCAGCTGGAGGAAGTACTTGAAGTAGGCTTCGAAATGGTCGTCGATGACCCTGTAGTACCGACGGTTGCTGTCGGAAAGGCAGTCCTCGCTGATGAAGGCCCCCGTCCGTAGAATCTTGAAGATTTCCCTCATATAGGGCATATCGGGGACTGTGATCTCGCTTTTTTCCATTATCTGTCACGAAGTTTAATGTTCTTGCATTTGTACGCAGCATCTTCGGCGTGGTAGACGGAGAACTGGCCATCAGTCTCTAGACGGGGCCTGAACTGGTTCACCGTTTCGAGAAAGATGCCGATTCTCTCGCGGAAGGAGTGCTCCTTGATGAAATCGGGATAGGCAAGGACGAACTGGGCGAGCAAGGGGTTGCCCGGGGCCTTCTCGTAGGCCTGAAAGACTCGCTTCACATCGTTCATCAAACTGTAAACCGCCGTTGCAGGTGCCCGGCGGTGGATCTCGGAGCGGCGGGCCCCCTGTTTGGGCTGGCGGACCTCTCCGCCTTCGATTCCCAGTTCGCGGACGATCGCCTCGATGTTCTTGTTGTCGTCTCCGGCGAGATCCTGGTCCATGGACAACTCTAGGTCGCGGATACGCCCGACCTTCTCCCTGTCGTTGGAGAGGATCTCCGTCACGTTGCTGTAGAGCTCCAGTTGGTTGTTGCTCCAGAGTCGGAAGATCTGCTCGATCTTGCGGGCTGGGCGGTCGATTTGCTCGATGCGGTCCAAGTACTCCCTCAGCTGAAGGGAGATTCTGGATTTCTTGGCGGCGTAGATGCGCCCGAACTCCGTACGGAAACGGACGCTGAGGGCGTGCAACTGCTCGTCGCCTTCTCCGAAAGTGGTCTCGATGTAGGGAACGATGCCGTCGTACCGCCCCTTGTTCGGCTCTCCGCGGACGGCAGCCTCCAGCTCCTCCAGCTTCTCTAGATTCTCTTTCAGGATGGCGGTCTTGATATTGATGTTGGGCTCGCCGACATAAGTGTCCCGGATGGAGAACTCGATGGCGGAAAGGGTCTTCCGGATATTGTTGAGGATCTTTCGGAGGTTCCTTCGGATGATGTTGAGGTAGCGGGCGGTATCGCTGCCCTCCTCCTTCGCCCGGAGATAATGAAGGACGTTCCGTTCCAGTGTCTCTCGGTTGCCAATGATGGTCTTCACATTGGCTTCCCCGCTTGTCCCAGAGAGAGCTTCCAGGAAGTCAGCCACCGTGTCGGAGAGGTCCCACCTTCCATTGTCGACCTCGATGAGACCGGCGTTAGACAGTTTTTCAAGGGACTGCGGAGATGCCTGCCCGCGATACTTTTCCCCAAGTTCGGACCGGGGGTTCTCAACACCACCCCGGGACATGCCGTTGTACAGCACGAAGACAAGCTCTGTGGACGAAGTGAGCATGCTCCACTTCGCCTGGACTGTTTGTTGCGATCCTTCGATTCTCTTCATTGAGATAGACTGTTGAGGGAGTGAACTATGCGGAACCTGTTGTCGCTTTTTTCGTTTACAACATAACGGCGCTGAGGTCATTCCCTATCGCCTTGACAGCCTTCAGAATCCGGGCTGTCGTCTTTTCACCTGGATAGGCTATTCCGCTCTTGTATGCCCGCATTTTGCTTTCGTT
>CAMJHJ010000137.1 GCA_946405485.1 uncultured Bacteroidales bacterium
ACCTTGCCGTCGGCGGCGTCGGCCGTGATGGCGGAGTCTTTGCGGACGGATCCGTCGAGGATGGCAGTGGCCAGCTGGTTGACCAGTTCACGCTGGATCAGCCGCTTGACCGGACGGGCGCCATAATCGGGGTCATAGCCGTGCTCGGTCATGTAGTCCTCGAAGGCGGGAGTCCAGGTAAGGGTTACGCCTTCTTTCTCCAACATTCCCTGCAAGATGCCCATCTGGATCCGGACGATCTCGCGGATGTCGTCGCGGGACAACTGGTCGAAGGTGATGATCTCGTCGATACGGTTCAGGAACTCCGGACGCATCGTCAGTTTCAGATCCTCCTCTTTGGCGTTGGACGTCATGATCAGGATGGTATTCTTAAAGTCCACGGTACGGCCCTTGTTGTCGGTCAGACGGCCGTCGTCCAGGACTTGCAGCAGGACGTTGAACACATCCGGATGAGCCTTCTCTATCTCGTCCAGCAGGATGACGGAATAGGGTTTGCGCCGCACCGCCTCGGTCAGCTGGCCGCCTTCGTCATAGCCCACATAGCCCGGAGGCGCACCCACCAGCCGGCTGACGGTGTGCCGTTCCTGGTATTCGCTCATGTCGATACGCGTGATCAGGTTCTCATCGTTGAACAGGAATTCGGCGAGCGCCTTCGCGAGCTCGGTCTTGCCCACGCCGGTCGTGCCGAGGAAGAGGAACGAACCGATCGGCCGCTTCTCGTTGCTCAGGCCCGCACGGCTGCGCCGGACGGCGTCGGACACGGCGCTGATGGCCTTGTCCTGGCCCACGACCCGCTTGTGCAAGGCCGCTTCCATGCGAAGGAGTTTGTCCTTTTCGCTTTCCAGCATCCGGCTCACGGGAATGCCCGTCCAGCGGGCGACCACTTCCGCGATATCTTCGGGGGACACGGATTCGTTGATGATCGGATCCTTGATCTGCGCCTGTCGCGCGGTCAGTTCATCGATGCGCTTCTGCGCCTCCGCGACACGGCCGTAGCGCAGTTCCGCCACGCGTCCGTAGTCGCCGGAGCGCTCCGCGATCGCCGCCTGGTTCTTGTATTCCTCGATGTCCTGGCGGGCCTTCTGCAACTCGCGCAGGATGTCCTTTTCCTCATCCCAACGCTTCATCAGGCCGGCGCGCTGCTCTTCAAGTTCCTTCAGTTCGGCGTCGATCTTCTCCATCTTGAGGGACACGCCCTCGCGTTTGATGGCCTCTTTCTCGATCTCCAGCTGCCGGATCTTGCAGTTGAGGTCGTCGATGGGCTCCGGGACCGAATTCATCTCCAGACGCAGCTTGGAAGCCGCCTCGTCCACGAGGTCGATGGCCTTGTCCGGCAGGAAACGGCTCGTGATGTAACGGTGCGAGAGGTTGACGGCCGCGATCAAAGCATCGTCCTCGATACGCACGCGGTGGTGGTTCTCATATTTCTCTTTCAGGCCACGGAGGATGGCGATGCTCTCGGCGGGCGTCGGCTCGTCGATCATGACTTTCTGGAACCGGCGCTCCAGGGCCTTGTCGGTCTCGAAGTACTTCTGGTACTCGTCCAGGGTAGTGGAGCCGATGGTGCGCAGTTCACCACGCGCGAGCGCGGGTTTCAATATATTGGAAGCATCCATCGCGCCGCTCGAGCGCCCGGCGCCTACCAGGGTGTGGATCTCGTCGATGAAGAGGATGATCTCTCCGGCGCTGTCCACGACTTCCTTGACAACGCCCTTCAGACGCTCCTCGAACTCACCCTGATACTTGGCGCCCGCGATCAGCGAACCCATGTCCAGGGAATACAGTTTCTTGCTCTTGAGGTTCTCGGGGACGTTGCCGTCCACGATCTTTATCGCTATGCCTTCGGAGATGGCCGTCTTGCCGACGCCCGGCTCTCCGATGAGGATCGGGTTGTTCTTGGTCCTGCGGCTGAGAATCTGCAGGACCCGGCGGATCTCCTCGTCACGGCCGATGACCGGGTCGAGGCTACCCTTCGCCGCCAACTCACAGAGGTTGGTGGCGTACTTGCTCAGAAATTCAGTCTTGTTTTCCATAATCAACTTATTTATAAAAAAACGCTCGCCCGTCAAAGACAGGCAAGCGTAAATGCGTCAAATTATGTTCCAGCCCCGAAGGACTGACAATCTGTCAGCAGGCTTATTCGGCCGGAGTCTCGGCGGGAGCGGCGGGAGCTTCCTGGACCGGAGCGGTCGGGAACTCGGGCTGCTGGTCGGGGACGACGTTCTCGATATCGTTGGACAGATCGATCTGGGTACCGTTGGTGCCGGTGGTGAAGGATGCGATGACGGCGACGATCACGATGAAGGCGACGAGACCCCAGGTGAATTTCTCCAGGATGTCGGCGGTCTGACGGACACCGAGCGTCTGGTTGCCGGCGACGAAGTTGCTGGCGAGACCCTCTCCCTTGCCATTCTGCAGCAATACGACCAGGATGAGGAGGATCGCAGCGATGACGATGAGAACGGTCAGGATGGTGAATAATGCGTTCATATCTTTAACTGTTTAATTTCGTTCGAGTTCGTCCAATTTTTGGATTTGGGCTGCAAAGTAAACATTTTTTTCCGGATATCGCAAGAGCAGCTGGGAATAAATGTATTTCGCCTGCTTGTAGTAGCCCTGGTCCGCATAGATCTGGGCCAGCGTCTCGGTGCAGAAACTCTGCAGGATGTCGTCGTTCTCCGCCTCGGGCTTGGAGGGCCGGACCGCCTTCGCGATTTCGGTGAATACGGCGTCGCCGTCCTTGCGCACGTCGTCGTAGGCATCCTGGGAGAAAAAGTCTCCGCCCAGGGCGCGGACCTTGCGTTTGGGCGCTTCCCGAAGGATCTCTTCGACGTCTTTGTCCCAGTAATCCTTGTCGGAAGTCTCATTGGCGATTTCGTAAAGGAGTTTCCGGGAGCCGATATACAACGCGGCCTCCGAGAACCCGGCTTCACCCGTGCGGAACTTCCGCTTGGCAAGCTCCACGCGGGCCGCGCTGAACCAGGGGTACAGGGCGATGAGTTCGGTCAGTTCCGACGTCGGCAGCGATTGCAATCTCTTCATGGGGTCTACCAGTTGGCTACGGTGGCGTTGAAGATGTCGTCCACCAGTTTTTCGATGATTTCCTCACACAGACCCGCTTCGACGGCGTCCAGGGACTGCATCGAGTCATAGTCGGCATAGCCGGAGAAAGACTTCTCGAAGTCATCTTCGGGATATTTCCGGTTGGTGAACTCCAGCTTGATGGAGATCGTGAGACGGTTCTGGGCTGCGACTTCGTTGGCCGTGACGGCCGACGCGCGCACGTCATAGCCCGTGATGGCGCCGGATATCTCCATGTCGCCGTCCAGGTCGACCTGCTCCAGGCTGGTCATCTTGCGGAACTGGGTCCGGATGGCTTCCGTCAGGTCGTTGCTCAGCGAGGGATTGACCCGCTGCGCGGTGTATTCGAAAAGATTGATCGTGATCGTCTTGACGTCTGGCTGGATGGAAGTGCCGGAGAAGGAGTACTTGACGATGCTGCAGCCCCAGGTCCCCGCCAGGAGGGCGAGGAGTACGGAGATGCGGAGGAGTCGGTGCTTCAGGGTCCGGGTCATGGCCTTATTCTTTAGATAGTCTTCTGTAGAGGGTGCGTTCGGAGATGCCGAGCTCCGCGGCGGCCAGTTTGCGGTTGCCGTGATGCTTCTCCAAGGCGCGCCGGATGTTGTCCTGTTCGGTCTTGTGGATGTCCAGGGAGCCGCTTTCATGCACTTCGCTCTCCTGCCATTCGGCTTCATCTTCCTCGTGCGGGTCGGGGATCGGCTCCCGGACCGGTGCGGGCATGCTGTCCTGCGCGGCGCCCACCAGGCTCCGGGACGGCTCCCCGCCGCCATAGACGGTTGCCTTCAGCTGGTCCACCTCCTGCTTGAGGTCCAGGATCGCCTTGATCAGCATCTGCTTCTCCGTGGCGTTCATCGTGTCCTGCTGTGCGGGACCGGCGAGGACCGGGATGGCGTTGGGGTCTTCCTTGGGCAGATAGCGCGACAAGGTCGCGGCATCGATTTCCACCCGTCCGGAGAACGCGGTCAGGGGCTGCGACTCCATCGCGGAAATGCTCTCCGCCGCATTTTTGAGCTGTCGGATGTTGCCGGGCCAGCGGTAGTTCTGGAGCATGAGGATGGCGTCGTGGCTGAGGTTGACCTTGCAGACGTTGTATTTCTCCGAGAAATCGGAGGCGAATTTCCGGAACAGCAGGTAGATGTCATCCTTGCGCTCGCGCAGGGCAGGCATCTTGATCTGGATGGCGTTCAGCCGGTAGTAGAGGTCTTGGCGGAACTTGCCCTGGGAGACGGCGTAATAGAGGTTGACATTGGTCGCGGCGACGACGCGCACGTCGGTCTTCTGGACCTTGGAGGATCCGACCTTCATGAACTCGCCGTTCTGGAGCACGCGCAGCAGCATCGCCTGCGTGGAGGCGGGCAGGTCGCCCACCTCATCCAGGAAGAGCGTGCCGCCGTTGGCCTCTTCGAAATAGCCCTTGCGGGACTCGACCGCACCGGTGAAGGCACCTTTCTCGTGGCCGAACAGTTCGGAGTTGATCGTGCCTTCGGGAAGGCCGCCGCAGTTGATGGCCAGATACTTCCCGCTCTTGCGCAGGCTGTTCTGGTGGATGATGCGGGGGATGTTCTCCTTGCCGACTCCGCTCTCGCCGGAGATCAGGACGGTCAGGTCCGTCGGGGCGACGGCCACGGCAGTCTCGATGGCGCGGTTCAGGACGGCATCATTGCCGATGATGTCGAATTTATTCTTTATTTTTTGAAGTTCAGCAGTATCCATATATCGTAGGTACTGCAAAGTTAGCAAAAGCTGGCAAATAATCTGTCCGGCGGTTGAGAAAAAGTTTTTTTATAGTATATTTGTACGATTACAGACGATCTTTGAATAATTACCATTATACATTTATATGAAAAAAGCATTGCATTTCGTTCTTGCCGCGGTCGTATTGATCGCCGCAGTGTCTTGTTCTTCTATTGAGAAGATGGCCAAAATGGCCGAAAACGTCACTGTCGAGTGCGCCCCGTCTCCCCTTGAGGCCGTCGCCGGACAGATCAATCCGCTGGTAGCCGTCACTTATCCCGCCGACTACTTCCACCCGAAGGCCATCCTCGAGGTCACTCCCGTCATTGTCTATGAAGGCGGCGAGCAGGCCATGGACCCCATCATCTATCAGGGTGAAAAAGTGAAAAACAACTACAAAGTCGTTCCTTCCGACGGCGCCACCGTCAAGGAGAACCTGCACTTTGAGTTTGTCCCCGGCATGGAGAAGTCTTACCTGGAGCTGCGCGGCGTCGCGCGTCTCAAGGGCCGCTTCGTCACCCTTCCTTCCAAGAAGGTCGCCGACGGTGTCAACACCACCTATCAGCTTGTCGACCTGGAGGGTGAGCTTCCGTACAAGGCCGATGACTACATGGAGGTCATTTCCCAGACCGCTGAGGGCCAGATCCTTTATAACGTGAATTCCGCCGAGGTCCGTCAGAACCAGCTCAAGAGCCAGTCCATCAAGAACTTCCTGGCTGCTCTCGACGAGATCAACTCCAACTCCCGCAAGACCCTGAAGGGCACCGAGGTCGTGGCATACGCTTCTCCGGAAGGCGGCCAGTCCCTCAACCGCAAGCTTTCCGACAAGCGTGCCGGTACGGCCGAGAAGGCTTGGGATAAGGTGACCAAGGGCCACAACGCCGATGATCCTTATGTCAAGAGTGTCGGTCAGGACTGGGAAGGTTTCAAGGAGCTTGTCGAGGCTTCCGACATCCGCGACAAGGACCTGATCCTGCGCGTCCTGTCCATGTACAGCGATCCCGCCGTCCGCGAGAGTGAGATCAGGAACATGTCCGAGATCTACAAGGAGCTGAAGGACGAGGTCCTGCCTGAGCTGCGCCGCGCCCGCTTCATCGCCAATGTCGAGTACCAGAACTACACGCCCGAAGAGCTGCAGGCCCTGGTCGACGAGAACATCGACGTCCTCGACGAGGAGGCGCTCCTGAGGGCCGCCGCCCTGATCAAGGATCCCGCCAAGAAGATCAGCATCTACAAGAAGGCCATCAACAAGTATGACAGCGACCGCGCCCGCTTCAACACCGGTGTCGCGTATCTCGAGCAGGGCAAGGTGGCCGAGGCTGCCGCCGCGTTCAACAAGGTGGGTGCCGATGATCCCGACCTCAAGAACGCCAAGGGCGTCGTCGCGCTCCGCAAGGGTGACTATGCCGATGCGGCCCGTCTCTTCGTCGCCGCCGGCAACGATGTCTCCAAGGCCAACCAGGGTGCGCTCAACATCCTCTATGGCAACTATGAGAAGGCTGCCGCCGACCTCGCCGGTGGCAAGGGCTGCAACCCCGCCCTCGCTTACCTGCTCAACGGCCAGCTGGACAAGGCTTCCGCTGCGCTGAAGTGCCAGTGCCCGAAGGCCAACTACATCCGCGCCATCATCGCCGCCCGCAAGGGCCAGGTCGCCGATGCGAAGGCATACCTCGAGAAGGCCTGCAAGGATCCCGAGCTCGCCAAGCGTGCCGAGAACGATATCGAATTCGCCGGCATCCTGTAATCTACAGGCTTGACTGACAAAGGAAAAGGGCGCCCCCGAG
>CAMJHJ010000138.1 GCA_946405485.1 uncultured Bacteroidales bacterium
GCGATCAGGGAAGAGGAATTCCACCACCAGCTCCAGTCCACATGGTAAATCTCCGCGTGGAGGCCGGACACAGACACGCCCTTTCCTTCGGGGTCGACTGTCGCCACGTCGAAACGATGTTCGACACCCCGGCGCAGGAATTTGTCCTCCCAGTCTGTGACCTCCTGCTCCGTCTTGATGCCGACGTAGACATCGAAGGGGGAGAGGCGGAACTCGGAATAGCCGGTGCTGAATTCGCCGGAAGGCTCATAGGCGCGCAGCGTGAATCCGGCACCCAGCATGCCGGGTACGGCGCGCTTGTCCAGCTTGACGCCGGCGCTGATTGCGCAGTGGCCGCTGCTGTCCGTCTGCATGGGGGCGTAGGTGAAACGCTGGTCGGCGAACTCCCGGGCGTCATCCTTGAAGTCATAGTCCTCGTAGCCCTTGAATGCGGTCCTGGCGGAGGTGAGATCGACTTCACCCTCCACTTTCAGGCCGCTGCCGGGGGCACCGTACAGCCAGGCTACATTGATGTCACCGCGTGTGTCGCCGTCCAGGCGTATCGTCGGTGATGCGAAACGCAGGTCGATGTCCAGTTTGTTGGGTTTGACGGTTTCGATACGGACGCCCTTGGTGAAAGTCTGGCCGCCAAGTTCGACCTGGACGGTCCAACGGCCTGTCTGGGCGTCGGGCTGGGTCGCAAAGGGGAAATGGAACAGGGGCTTCCCATCGTAACGGCGGGTGAGGGCCTGTACTTCCTGCCCGTCCGCATTGCGCAGCCGGGCCGTCACGGGATAACCGGTCGGCAAGGTGCCGTCGTCGAAGAGAACCACGGTGCCGATATGGAGGGTGTCGCCGGGACGCCAGACGCCCCGCTCGCCGAAGATGTAGGCCTTGATCCCGTCTTTGTGGGTCGTGCCCTCGACGTCGAAGTTGCTGGTGGACAGCGCCTTTTCATTCTTCAGGTCCAGATAGGAACGGCTGTTGCCAGACGTGGCGACGAGGAAACGGGCCTCATCCCGTACGGGGATGGAAAGGTGGCCGTCCCGGTCGGTCACTCCCTTGCCGAGTTCCTGCCGGACGAAATCGTACAGCTTCACGCGCGCACCGCTGACGGGCTGGCCGCTGATGATGTCGAAGGCGAAGACCTCCAGGGCCTTGTCACCGCGTTTGGCGAGCAGGGCGAGGTTGCTGCACAGCAGGCTCACGCTCCGCTCCCGGTAGGTATCGTAGTTGCCGAAAGAGTAATCGCTGTCGTAGAAATCTTCCTGGACGAGAGGCTCCCGTCCGCGGATCTCGACATAATAGATGGCGCCCGGTTCGGGACGGACCATCTCGTCGAACTCCAGCGCATAAGTCTTCTGCGTCCGGATATGCGCTGCGCCCGGGCTTCCCAGCACGATCAGCGTATCCGCGATGAGTTTGGAGACGCGGTCGAGTTCGTAGCGGGCGTCATAGCTGTTCTGCATGTACTGGAGCACGTTGCTTTCGAAAACCTTCCGGACCCGGACCTGCGCCTTGGCGTAGCCGGTCGAAACGAAGGGCAGGTCCAGCCGGCCCGAAGAGGGCAGGATGGAGCCTTTGCCCACGAAACGGATCTTGGGAACGATTTCTTCGTTGGAAAGCAGGTCGGCCTGGGGGCTCACCCCGGCGGGTTCCGCCTGGACGGCCTGTGCGGCGGGGGCCGCTCCGGCCGGCTGGGCGCTGATGGGCTCTCCGGAGCCCGGGGCGGCGGTGACTCCGTCGGAAGGACCGGCGGAAGAACGGGCTTGTTTGGGATGGTTGCAGCCTGCGAAGACAAGCAGGCAAGCCAGTGCGAGCGGAAGGAATCTGAAGGTTTTCATTCGCGGGAAAATTAGTATTTTTGTTCTCCGATGAACAAAGGTACGAAAATAGTTCTGATTGTAGCCTATGTTTTATTGCTGGGTTATGCGTTCTGCCTGCCCAGGAACCTGTTTCCGTCCCCTTGCTCGGCCACGCTCCTGAGCCGCGACGGGACGCTGCTCGGCGCGCAGATCTCCCCGGAAGGCCAATGGTACTTCGGCGGGAAAGATACCGTGCCGGAAAAGTTCGAGAAATGTATCATCTGTTATGAAGACAAGCGCTTCCGCCTTCATGGAGGCGTGGACCCGCTGTCTGTCTTCCGGGCTATAAAGCAAAACCTGGGCCAGGGAAAGGTCGTCAGCGGCGCCAGCACCCTGACGATGCAGGTGATACGCATGAGCCGCGCCGACGCGCCCCGGAACCTGCCGGAAAAACTCTGGGAGGCGGTGCTGGCCACGCGCCTGGAATGGCGGTGCTCCAAAGATGAGATCCTGGGCCTGTATGCCTCCCATGCGCCTTTCGGAGGCAATGTGGTGGGCCTCGAGGCCGCGGCCTGGCGTTATTTCGGCCGTCCCGCGGACGAGTTGTCCTGGGCCGAAAACGCGACGCTCGCCGTCTTGCCCAACGCCCCGGCCCTCATCCATCCGGGACGAAACCGGGAGCGTTTGCAGGCCAAGCGCGACGCTTTGCTGGACCGGCTCTGCCGCAAGGGCGTGATCGATGACACGGAGTGCCTGCTCGCAAAGGACGAACCCCTTCCGGACAAGCCGCGTCCCATGCCCGACCTGGCGTATCATCTGCTGCAGCGCGCCCGTAGGGAGGGCGGCCCGCGGGAGGTCCGTTCCACCCTCGACGCCGATCTCCAGCGCCGGGTGGTCGCCATCGCAGGGCGTCATTTCCAGGAATACCATACCAACCTTGTAGATAACATGGGCATCCTGGTCGCGGAAATCCCGACCGGGGAGATCCTGGCCTATTACGGCAACACACGAGGCTGCGCCTCCGGACTGCGGGGGACCGACGTGGACATGGTCCCGGCCGCCCGTTCCAGCGGCAGCACGCTCAAGCCCTTGCTCTATGCGGCGATGCTGCAGGACGGGCTGATCCTGCCCGGGACGCTGATCAAGGATACGCCCTACAATTACAACAATTTCTCTCCGAAGAATTTCAATCTCGGTTACGACGGCGCGGTGCCTGCGCATGAGGTGATCGAACGCTCGCTGAACGTACCTTCCGTGCGCATGTTGGAGCAATACGGGGCTGAGCGTTTCCTGGCCCTGCTGCGGGAGCTGGGTTTCACGACCATCGACAAGAGTGCGGACCATTATGGCTTGTCCCTGATCCTCGGAGGGGCCGAGATCTCGTTGGAGACCCTGGCCCGGGCTTATTATTATCTTGCCGCCAAATTGTCGGACGAGACGGTCTATAAGGACCTTTCTTATGAATCCGGTGTCCGCCGGAAACGCCTGGACCCCGGAGCGGTGCCTCTTTCGCCCTCTGCGATCTGGCTCACCTTCGATGCCCTTTCCAACGCCAACCGCCCCGAGGAGGAGGCCTCCTGGCTGGATTTCACTTCCTCCCGCAAGATCGCCTGGAAGACGGGGACAAGCTGGGGAGACCGGGATGCCTGGAGCGTAGGCGTGTCGGGACGGTATGTCGTGGCGGTCTGGACAGGGAACAGCGACGGCGAAGGCCGTGCGGGCATGACAGGCGTGTCCTATGCCGCACCGGTGATGTTCGATGTGTTTGCCGCCCTGCCCTCTTCCCGATGGTTCGAGATGCCTTTGTACGACATGGCGCCGGTGGAGGTATGCCGCCGCAGCGGCCTGCCCGCAAGTACCTTATGCCCGGAACGGGATACGATCCAGGCTCCGGACATCCAGACGCGGCCCGCCCCCTGTCCCTACCACCGCCTGGTACATCTGGATGCGCAGCGACGCTGGCAAGTCAACGCCGACTGTTGCCCGGTGGACGAGATCGTGACGGACACTTGCTTCATCCTGCCGCCTGCGCAGGAATGGTACTACCGGCGCCGCCACCTGGATTACCAGCCGCTTCCGCCGAAGCATCCTCTTTTCGATGCGGCTTCCGGTGGCCGCAATCCCATCGAAATCATTTATCCCCAGTCCGGGGTGACCGTGGTGCCGGCGCGCGGACTGGACGGGGAAAAGAAGGGCGCCGTGCTGCGGGCGGCGCATTCCGATCCGGACGCCGTGCTCTACTGGCATCTGGACGGGGAATACCTGGGGGAGACCCGCGGTTTCCACGAGATGATGGTGTCGCCGGCTCCGGGTCCGCATCGTCTGACCTTGGTCGACGGAGACGGACAGAGCCGCAGCGTGTCTTTCAACGGAGGTTAGCGGTATTCGATCCCGTCCACCCAGCCGGTTTCGGGGTCTTTCTCATTGAAGGGCTGGAGGAAGGGATTGTGCGTGCGCTCGTAGCCGATGGTCGTGCCGCCGCCGTGCCCGGGATGGACATCCGTGTCCGCGTCCAGGCCCATGAGTTTCTCCATGACGGAAACGATCAGCTTGTCGTAGTCGGCCCAGGGAAGCTGGGTGTTGCCGATGGTGCCGGCAAAAAGGGTGTCACCGCTGAATAGCTGCCCGTCTTCCTCGCAGAGATAGCAGACGCCGCCGGGGGAATGCCCGGGGGTCGCAATGACTTTGAAGACCATTTCCCCGAAACGAAGGACTTCACCGTCGCTGACGGAGGCCGGAACCCAGTCTGTATCGGGAACGGGCATTCCGCAACCTGCGGCAAACACGGCGTCTCCCCGGAGGACGGGTTCCTCGTCCGGATGGAGATAGACGGGGATGCCGTATTTCTCTACACAATGTTTCACGCCATAGATGTGGTCGAAATGGGCATGGGTCAGCAGGATGGCCTGCAGGCGCAGGCCTTCTTTTTCCAAAAGTGCGTCCAGCGCGCCGGTTTCCCCGTTGCCGAGGAATCCGGGGTCCACGAGGACCGCTGCGCCGTTCCCGTCGCTGACGAGATAGGCGTGTTCCTCGAAAGGATTGCAAGTGAATTGTCGGATGTTGGTCATCGGAGCGTCTTTTTCATCTGCAAAATTAAAAAAGCTTTGCTAAATTTGTAGGACATCACGATTAATTACGCAGGTCATGCATATCGGAGTAGCAGGAAATATCGGGAGCGGCAAGACGACGCTGACGCGGATGCTTGCGGAGCATTACGGCTGGACGCCCCAATATGAGGCGGTCACCTACAACCCCTACCTGGAAGATTACTACAAGGACATTTCCCGCTGGTCCTACAACCTGGAGACCTACTTCCTGGCGCAGCGTTTCAAAGACCTGCTGGAAATCTCCAAATCCGACGACGTCATCATCCAGGACCGGACGATCCTGGAGGGCGTGTACATTTTCGTGGCCAACAATAAGGCGCTCGGCAACCTCTCCGAGCGGGATTTCGACACCTACATGCAGTTGTTCGAACTGATGATGTCGATGGTGCGTCTGCCGGACCTGCTGATTTACCTCAAGTCTTCCGTCCCGCACCTGGTATCCCAGATCCAGAAACGCGGCCGGGATTATGAGCAGGGCATCAGCCTGGAGTACCTTTCGGGCCTGAATGAACGGTATGAATCGTGGATTTCTTCCTATAAGGGACCCCTGCTGATCCTGGATGCGGACGCGCTCGATTTCCAGAACCGGCCGGAGGATTTCGAGTCCGTTACGGACAAGATCGACGCCCGCCTCTTTGGGCTTTTCAAGTAATTCCGTTAGATTTGTATATCATTAATTCTTACCAATATGCACGTTGCAATAGCAGGTAACATCGGAAGCGGCAAGACGACACTCACGAAGATGCTCGCCGCCCATTACGGCTGGACGCCGAAATTCGAGTCCGTGGACTTCAATCCCTACCTGTCCGATTTCTACGAGGATATGGAGCGCTGGTCTTTCAACCTCCAGATTTATTTTCTCAACAAGCGTTTCAAGGATGTGGTGGAGATCTCCCGCTGCGACGACGTCGTCATCCAGGACCGTACGATCTTCGAAGACGCGCGCATCTTCGCCCCCAATCTCCATGCGATGGGGCTGATGTCCACCCGGGATTTCGAGAATTATACAGACCTCTTCGACCTGATGATGTCGCTGGTAAGCCCGCCCGACCTGCTGATCTACCTCCGTTCCTCTATCCCCAATCTGATCTCCCAGATCCAGAAACGGGGCCGCGAGTATGAGAAAAGCATCCGGATCGACTACATCACGGGTCTTAACGAACGCTATGAGGAGTGGATCAAGGACTATAAGGGCAACCTGCTCGTGATCGATGCGGACAATATCAAGTTCGGCAACAATCCGGAGGATTTCGCCAAGGTCACGGACATGATCGACGCCCAGTTGTATGGATTATTTTCACCCAGTAAAGATAGTTATGGACAATAAGAGACCGACCATCATCGACTTTGTCGAGAAGTATAGCCGTCAGTTCCCGGACAATGTCTACATCCGGGAAAAAGTGGACGGGACATGGAAAGAAATCACCCAGAAGCAGACCCGTGAAGAGGCTTACCGTATCGGGGCCGGCCTGATGGCGCTGGGTGTGGAAAAGGGAGATAAGATCGCCCTGCTTTCTGAAAGCCGTGCGATGTGGGTCCTGTCCGAACTCGGAGCGATGTATGCCGGCGCGACCGATGTACCTCTTTCTGTCAACCTGGGCGATGGGAAAGACCTCTTGTTCCGTATCCACCATTCCGAGGCCAAGTGGGTCCTCGTGTCCGCCAACCAGCTTCCCAAGATCCGCGCCATCATCGGCGAGTGCCC
>CAMJHJ010000139.1 GCA_946405485.1 uncultured Bacteroidales bacterium
GCCTGCCCCTCCGGAGAAATGCGGGTCACGAAGAAGCCGATGACCAGTGAAAGGAAGATGACGGGGAGGGTGTTGTTGCGTCCCAGGGCTGCGATGAAATTGGACGGGATGAAACCCGTCACAATGTCTTTGACGCCGGTATGGGTCACGGGATCGGGGACTTCCTGGAGCGCCGCCCCGGCCAGTCCGCCCGCTCCGGGTTTGATCACATAAACCAGCAGCACGCCGGTTACGACGGCAAGGGCCATCGTCAGCAGATACCAACCCACCGTCTTGCCCCCCAGCCTTTTCAGCGCCTCTCCCCCGCCTCCGGAGATGCGCGCGACACTGGTCGAGATAGAGAAGAAGATGATCGGGACGATCAGCAGTCCGAGGGCATTCATGAATAGCGTACCGATCCAGTCGACATAGTCCGCTACGCCTGGCCAGAGGCAGCCGGCGGCGATGCCGAGTACCAGGGCTGTCAGGATCTGGAGGTAGAGGGGGAACTTTTTCATCACTTGGGCGTATCTTCCACGAATTTAACCACACTCCTGTTTTTTTCCAAATCTGGAAATCGCTATCTTTGTTAGAAAGAGAAATGAACCGATATGGATAGAAGAGAGTTTTTGAAGAATTCAGCGGCGCTCACCGCCGCCACCGTGATTGCGCCGGAAATGCTCGCCGTCGAAGGGAAAACGGAGGCCATCCAGGCTCCGGATGGGGAGCAAAGCGCCTCCGGACGCCTGATCGCGTCCGCGCCGATGCTGCAGAACTACGCATCGGAAAGCATCGGTGTCGCTTTCGCCGTCAACGACTGGGCCAACGGCTACGTCCTCATATCCGACCGTCCGGATATGGCCGGCGCCCGCAAGGTCAAGTGCGGCGGATACCGCGTGACCGACCTGAACGACCGTGTACAGCAAATCCGTGTGACCGGGCTCAAACCCGCCACGCGCTATTATTACCGTATCGGAGCCGACCGCATCCAGTACAAGGCAGGTTATTCGATGAAGATCACCGGGAACGAGGAAGGCCCGCGCGTATACTCTTTCGTCACGGCCGGCAAAGGTGCCGAAGGTCATTTCTGCGTCGTGAACGATACGCATGCGCATTTCGACACCTTTGACAAACTGACGGAGAAGATCGCCGCCCTCGCACCTTCCTGCGTGGTATGGAACGGGGATGCGACCAACTGCGAGGAACGCATCGACAGCCAGGTGCGCATCTTCCTGGATCCGCCCATCACACGCAAGGACTACGCTTCCGAGATCCCTTATCTCTTCGCTCCCGGCAACCACGACTCGCGGGGCATGGCCAACCGTCATTTCGAGCGCCTGTGGATGTGGCGCCAACCCGAAGAGCGCATCTCGCGCGACTGGGACCTGGGGCGTAATTTCGCCGTACGGATGGGAGACATCGCAATGATCGGCCTCGACACGGCCGAGGACAAACGGGACACCAATCCCCTCTTCGCCGGCCTGTTCAACAGCGAGGCTTACCGTGAGGCGCAGGTCGACTGGCTCCGGGACGCCTTGAAAAAGAAAGAGATCGCCACGGCGCCCTTCTTGGTGGCTTTCTGCCACATTCCCTTATTCGACGACGACCCGACACATAACCCCGGCGACGTCGCGCCTGCCGACAAGGATCCACGGTATTCGGCGGATTTCGCCTACTGGCAGCGCACCTGCGCCAAGCTTTGGACCCCGCTCCTGCAAAAGGCGAAGTGTCAGCTGATCGTCACCGCGCACATGCACACCTACCGCTATGACGCCCCGGACGGCACGCGCAAATGGGGTCATCTGGTCGGTGGCGGACCGGAATGGAGGGATGAAGTGAAATTCCCGACGGTCATCGAAGGCCGTGTGGAAGGCCGCCGGCTGCACATCAGCGTCCATAACATCCACACCGGCGCCATCCAGGACGAATACTGGTTCAACGCCCGCTAAACAAATACGGCCCTCGATTCACATCGGGGGCCGCTTTGCAATTCTAACCTAATTTTAACCTATGAAAAACTATTCGGTTAAAATTATTGCAATTTCTGTGCCGTACTACTCTTCCACCAGCTTGATTTCCACAATCTCAACCGGTTTGAGCGGGAGGTCGCGGGCATTGGTCTTAACCGCGGCGATCTTGTCGATGACATCGAGGCCGCTGACCGTCTGACCGAAAACGGTGTAAGCGCCATCCAGCTGGGCGCAGGCCGCCTCATTCTGGACGATGTAGAACTGGGAACCGGAAGACTCGCGGTACGGATTGGCACGGTCGCCCTGGCGGGCAGCGGCAAGGGCACCCTTCTTGTGCGTGTATTCAGGGACGAACTCTGCCGGAATCTTGTAGTCCGGACCGCCGGTACCATAACGGGCGACCGCGGAGGTGTCGCGGGTCAGCGGGTCTCCGCCCTGGATCATGAA
Source organism: uncultured Bacteroidales bacterium (assembly GCA_946405485.1). Next base: position 2,397 of record CAMJHJ010000139.1, read on the forward strand.
GCCGTTGATCACGCGATGGAACAGCAGGCCGTCATAATAGCCTTCCAGCGAAAGCTTGGCGAAATTGTCGCGGTGCTTGGGCGTCTTGGAGAAAAGTTTGACACGCATCGTGCCGTAATTGGTGATGATGTCGAAAACCGGCTCGGCCGGCAGCTTGGCAAATTTTTCCATGGCCACTTTTTTCTTTTCCACTTTCTTGAGGGCGTTGAGGGAGTCCTGGGCAGCCTTGACTGCCGCGATGGAGTCCGCACGCGCCTTCTCCGCCGCTTCAGCGGCCTTCTTGGCGCTGCGGCCGCATCCGCTGAAGAGCATCAGGATGGCGAGGACGGCGCCGGCAAGAAGAATGAGATTTCTTTTCATATCTGAATGTATTAGGATCCGTAGCGGCAAAGATACTAATAATTGACGAAAAGGGAGGTCCGTTTCCGGAGATAATCCTTGACATCCTGCCAGGCATAATATGGCCCCTGGACCGGGACCAGGTCTCCCAGCCGCGCCTCTTCCCCGTCCAGGAGCACTTTCACCAGCGGTTCCCCGGCCCTTCCGCAACGGGGTTGATAAAAGACCATCTGGATATTCGCCGCCATCGAGGAACGGAAAGTATGGAACCAGTACACCAGGTCATCCTGCGAGGGCGGATAATAGCCGAAGCCTTCCAGGTCCGTGATCATGAGCAGCGCCATGACCACATGGTCGTGGCCGAAACGAAGGTCGGCACCGCGTTCCCGCTTCGAAAGCCGCTCGTCCGCCTTGGCCACCATGTCATCGATGATGGATGAGCAGGGCGTCCGATACTGGATGTACTCCCGGAAACGTTCATAATTGTCCGTCTCCCAAAGGGTCGCAAACTCTTCCCGGGTCAGGAAGCCGTCGAGTTCCGTAAGCCGTTCCTCTTCCGGAATGCTGTTCATCCCGGCGACAAGCATGTACAGGTGGAAGAAAACATCATAGGCATCCCGCTTCCCGAGGGCCATCAAAGGGTCCTTGAACAGGCGCCCGAGCACTTCCTTGTATTGGGGGAACCTGCGATAGAAGAAAGCAGGTGAGCTCTCAGCATAAGGCATGACCGTCTCCGGCCCCTGATAGCGGAAAGGATTGGAGCCCGAATTGGGACGGGTCGCCTGGACGTCCAGCATCCCCTGGTGGGCATACACGGAGGTCCGGGGCGCTTCGCGGGAAATCGCCGAGCAGCAGGACGTCATGCTGATGATGGAGCGCACGGACGGCGAGGAACAGGCATCTACCCGACTCCCCTTCGTAAAGACGGTCGGGAAGGTATGCACCATCGTCCCGGCGATCCCCTGATGCTGCGCCCAACCGAGCGGCGTCAGGTCACCGACCTGATAACGGGCCTTCTCCCAGAAGGGCTCCATCTGCTTCAGGAGGGCGGTGCCCCGGAGCGTCAGGTTCTCGGCGGAAGCACCTTCCTGCAACATCTCCAGCAGGATCGAATAAGCCTTTGAAGTATAGGCATAACGGGAACCGTGACGGCCGTAATGGCTGATATAGACCGGCTCATAGCCTTTCGGAGCCGGAGTCATCTCCTTGGGGGACAAATCATAGACCGCATCCAGGCCGGAAGACTTGTTCCAATCGGCCATGACCTCTTCCCGGACGCCTGAACGGGGCGGGACGGAGGCGGAAACGGCGGGCATTTCGACGATATAGAAATGCGAGGCGACCTTGCGTTCACCGGCATGGTCATACCGCTTGTTGTCCGTGGGATAATTGACGACATGGGTCTGGGAATCCCCTTCCCCGCGCACGCAGAGAGTGGACGAGCCGCCGCCGTCCATATTCAGGGCATAACGGGGGTGGAAATGGGTGACGAGGAAATCCGTCAATTCCCGGGCGTTCATTCCTTCGCTGACGCCCGGTCTCCGGCCATCCACGACGATCAGGATCAGGTGGTTGTCACCGGTCTTGGCAATCGCGGTGCGGGGATGCCGCACGCCCTGATGGCGAGCCGGATCCTCATATTCCAGTTTGCCCAGGTCTTCCCGCGTCAGGGAAGGATCGACGAAACGCTCCCCTACCGGGTCGTAATCGTCAATCAGCATGGGCGCGCTGGTGAAGATATTGGCTTCCGTGCTGGAGGCATAGAACGCACGCTGCTCTCCGACTTCCTTTCCTTTTCCGTCGAAGGCGATCCGGACATCCCTGAGTCCGTCAGAGTAGACGGCGCCCTCACTCTTCCAGTTGGGTACGGGGCTGGTAAACACCGTATTGAACGGCATGCAGGACCAGGTGGTACCATCGACCTTGATAACCACGGATGAAGCCTCGTAGGAAGCGTTCATCGCGACGACGGCCTTGTTGCGGAGGAAGACGTCCGAGGTGGTCTCCGCCCCGTCCGCCGGACGGGAGAAACGGAACGCATAGGCGGGATTGGACAGGTCCAGATCGATGGCGAAGACCTGCTGGGCCGCGCCGGAGATCTCGTCCATGCCCGAGAATTGATAGTAGGTGATACCGTCGGCGACGGTCTTCACCGCCCAGCCGTTGCCGGAGACCGGAGCGGCCGCACCCTTGCCCGCTCCGGTCAGAAGCAGGAAAAGGACAGGGAGAAGAAGAAGTCTTTTCATTTGAGAACGCGTTCTATGATAGGTTGGATAACGGTTTCCATCGCAAGATAGCCGGCAGCGTTGGGATGGATGCTGTCTTTCTGGTATTCCTGTTTAAGCCCTTTCTGTCCATCCACCAGGACGGCGTAATAATCCGCGTACGGAATGCCCTTGCTGTCGGCGTAAGCTTTGATCATCGCATTGAGACTGATGATCCGGTCCTCGGGGCGGAAATCAGGCAGTTTAGGGAAGTTGTTGGATGGCGGCACTGAGCCCAGGATGACGCGGATCTTTGCCGCCTGGGCCATCTCAACCATCTGCTTCAGATTAGACAGGATGGCCTCGTCACTCCGCTGCGCGATGTCGTTAGTCCCGCCTTCGATCACGACGCAGTAGGGATCCAGGGCGACCACGTCCGCCTGGAAACGGGCGAGCATCTGGACGGTCGTATTGCCGCTGATGCCCTTGTTGGTATAACCGTGTGTCGTGAAAAAGACAGGGTGAAAGCCGTCGCGGGTCCACTGCCAGGTGATGCTGTCGCCGATGAATACGGCAGCAGGGCCTTTATGGGATCCGTCCAACTCCGGTGCCGGCGGAGGTGGTAATTCAGGGGTCGTATTCTTTTCTCCGCAGGAGAGCGTCAGGAGCGCCCCTGCGAGGAGAAACAGCCGGAAAAAACGTTTCAGCATCGTTTATTTCTTGAGAATCACAAAATGGACATCCCGCGCACGCTCGTGCGTATGGTCATGGCTATCCTTGTTGGGAATGTTCTCGCAAGGGTAATTGACCACGTGGGTGTTGGGGTCGCCTTCGCCCTTGACGCAGAGCGCCGTGGAGCCGCCGCCGTCCATGTTGAGGGCGTACTGCGGATTGAACCACTTCACCAGGAATTTGGTGAGTTGCCTGGCCGACATGCCCGAACTGTAATTGGTCCGGCCGTCGACGACGAGCATGATGAAATGGTTGTTCTCCGTCAAGGCCACGGCGGTGCGGGGATGCAGCACACGCTGGTGCCGTTCGAGATCTTCCCCGTCCAGCGCATTCACCTGGGCGCTGGTCAGCGAATAGTTGCAGAAATTCTCGCCCACGGGCTCGAAATCATTGATCAGCATCGGGGCGCTGGAAATCAGGTTCGGATTGCTGCCGGCGATGCTCGTATAATAGCTTCGCTGCAGGGAAACGGCCTCGGCGTACGTCTTCCCCTTGATGCCGGAGATCTTACCGTCGCGCTTGGGAGAGCCAGCGAAGATAATACCGACCCCACGCTCGCCGTTGGAGGTGAAGGCCGCTTCGCTCTTCCAGTTGGGAACCGTCGTCTCACCGATGGTCACCTTGGGAATCTGGAAACGCGTAATCCCGTCCACCCGGACGAAAATGGAGTTCAACTCAAAGTTGGCGTTCATCGCAGCCACGGTGTTGGCGTTGCTCTTGAAGGCTTCGGACACGAAGACCCGGGGGTTGGTATAGAGCAATTGGACCTGGTACTGGGACTTCGAAAGGTCCAGGTCCACGGCGAAGACTTCTTCCTTCTGGCCGGAGAGTTCATCCGTCCCGGAGAAAGAATAGTAAATCACGCCTTCGTCGATGGTCTTGGAGGTCCACCCGGCACCGGAAGGCGTGACCACC
>CAMJHJ010000140.1 GCA_946405485.1 uncultured Bacteroidales bacterium
GACGCGAAGACCGGGCAGTGGATCATCGAGAACCACGGCGTGGATCCGGACATCGAGATCGACAATGATCCCGTCAAAGAAGCCGCCGGCATCGACCAGCAGCTGGACAAGGCCATCGAGGTTTTGTTGAAGAAACTTGAAGACCGTAAGCCGCTGCCGGGTGTCCCCGCCCCCCGCGACTGGTCTTGGAAGGATTGCACGGATAACAATTGATTCCTATATTTGTAAGCAAACCATTGTGACTGAAATGAATCTCGGAGGCATTATCGTCGGGGCGGCAGTATTCCTGATTATCGGGATCTGTCATCCCATCGTCATCAAGATGGAATACCATTGGGGGAAGAAAAGCTGGTGGGTACTCGCGCTCGCCGGCTGCGTGTTCGGAGTCGCCTCCCTGTTCGTCGATGACATGATCGGCGCCACAATCCTCGGTGCCGCCGCCTTCTCCTGTTTCTGGGGCATCCACGAGATCCTCGCGCAGGAAATGCGCGTCCTGCGGGGTTGGTTCCCCGAAAACCCGAAGCGCCACACGTATTACGAGCGGCGCCGGCAGGAACTGGAGGACCTGGGGAGATTCCCGTCCCACAAGAATCTCCAAGGAAAACTGAAAGGATAAATAGCATCAGCCTTTGTCTTCGATGAATGCCGGATCAATCGAGCCCTTTTTCCCAATACTTGTTTCCACCATCTGCCCCTGCATCATGAGGAAATGTTATTTTGCAGGCCTTTTGTTGGCCATCCTGTCCATACCCTCCTGTTCCACTGGAACCATGCTTGCGGAACGTCCTGTCGACGCCCTTTCCCTGCCCGTAGCCGATCCCTTCATCCTCTATGAAGACGGCGCCTATTACCTCTACGGGACCGGTGCGGCAAACGGGATCGCCGTATATGTATCCCGGGACTTGCATAACTGGAATCGGGAACCGGACCTGGCGCTGCACAAGAAGGACTCGTACGGCGAGAAATGGTTCTGGGCGCCGGAGGTCTATCACGTCGGCGACAAGTATTACATGTACTATTCCGCGGAAGAGCGCATCTGTGTCGCGACAGCCGATTCCCCAACCGGTCCCTTCGTACAAGCCATCCATGAGCCCATCATACCCTATGGCGCAATCGACAACAGCCTCTTCTTCGACAAAGATGGCAAGCCTTGGCTTTTCTTCGTAAAGTTCAACCACGGCAACCAGATTTGGTCGGCCCGTCTCGAAGACGACCTGATGCATATCAAGTCCGGCACCGAAAAGAAATGTCTGGAGATGGACCAGGAATGGGAAAAGGTCTTGCCTACTGTCAATGAGGGTCCCTTCGTCCTGTATCATGGCGGCCTGTACTACCTGACCTATTCCGCAAACGGGTATCAATCCCCCCAATACGGGATCGGCTATGCCACGTCTAACTCCCCTGCCGGTCCCTGGACTAAATATGAGGGCAACCCCATCTACCAATGTGTAGGCGGGCTGGAGGGCGTCGGCCACCATGCCTTCTTCCACGACGCCAAGGGTAAAAGACGCATCGTGTTCCATTCCCACTATGCGCCGGGACGGATCCAACCCCGTATCACCCATATCAGTGACTACCTTTTTGAGAAAGACGGGACCCTTGTTATCTCACCCAAGTTCTTCACACCCTGGACAACACAGAATGAATAGGATCCGGCTCAAGTGTCAGGACGCCGCCGACGGCATCGCCCCAGAAGAGACAAAAAAATCAAGCACTCTCACAAGTGCTTGATTTTCAGCAGTGCTCCCTTAGGGGCTCGAACCCTAGACACCCTGATTAAGAGTCAGGTGCTCTACCAACTGAGCTAAGGAAGCAATATTTCAATTTCGTGACCCGTTCGGGGCTCGAACCCGAGACCCCCACATTAAAAGTGTGATGCTCTACCAACTGAGCTAACGAGTCTTCCAACCTCATCACAAGCCCGGGGGCTCTCAGATTTGGGATTGCAAAGGTAGGTGTTCGGATTGAATTATGCAAGGATATTTTGAAAAATTTTGCAAAATCTCCTATCTTTGTAAACACCCTAAAGCACGCTAACCATGAAGATCGGGATCATCGTCGCGATGGACAGCGAATACGAGCGCCTGTCCGAACTGATCGGCAAGTCCGGCCGTATCGGACGCAATACCGTCATCCTTTCCAAGTCCGGAATCGGTAAGGTCAATTCGGCCGTCGGGACCTATCAGATGATACAGGAGCACCACCCGGACTGCATCATCTCGACCGGCGTGGCCGGCGGCCTGGGAGAAGGCGTGGATGTGATGGACGTCGTGGCCGGCACACAGATGGCATATCATGACACCTGGTGCGGAGAAGGCAATGCCTACGGTCAGGTACAGGGCCTTCCCCTGTTCTTCGAATCCCATCCGGCCCTGGTCGCGCAGGTCGAGGCGCTTCGCGATACGCCGGGCGCTCCCTGGATCCACACCGGGCTGATCTGCAGCGGCGACCGTTTCATCTCCGATCCGGCCGAAGAGGAGTCCATCCTGTGGCATTTCCCGGAAGCCATCGCCGTCGACATGGAGTCTTGCTCCATCGCGCAGGTGTGCTATCTGTACAATGTCCCCTTCATCAGCCTGCGGGTGATCAGCGACTCCCTGAAAGGCGACCGCGGCGAAGCGTATGCCGATTTCTGGGCCACAGTCGGCACCACTTCCTTCTCCGTCGTCCGTCAGTTCCTGGAAGCGCTCCCGGCTAAGCTGTAGCCTGCTTTTGATTATTACGGAATTTGTGTAAATTAGCTGAACCTAACCAAAAGGATTCGATATGAAGAAAATACTTCTGGGAGCCGCTGCGCTCCTGTGCCTGGTCTCTTGTTCCTACAGGGTCTTCCCTGCCAGCACGGTGAAAGACATGGTGATGCAGACAGCCGAAGAGGCCGCGGCGAAAGAGAACATCGAGATCTTCCTGTCCGAGCAGGAAGTCTCCGGCCCATACAAACTCATCGCTTTCCTGGAAAATGTATCCCCGTTCCCCGCGAATTCCCTGAAGCAGGCCGTGCTGAAGGCCAACGAGCTGGGAGGCAACGCCATCATCGTCAATTCGATGCGCAGCGTCAAAGTCATTGAGCTGAGTGGCAAGAAGATACGGAAAGCCGCCCCTACCCGTGAAGTTCTTCCGCAACCCAAACCGGAGACCCGTACCGTTTCCTCCGAGAAGGAGCAGTACCGCGTACAGCGAGAGCCTCGCCCTCAGAGGGAGCCACGGGAGAAGGGTCAGTCCGAATTCGGTAAACTCGTCGACAAGGTAAAGAACGCGCCCATCTTCCAGAAGAAGGAGACTCCCGCTGAAACCACACCCGTCGAGACCAAGCCGGCCGAGAGCAAGACCGTCGTGACCAAGGTCGCCGAAACGGCTCCCGCCAACAGTCCGGTCTTTGACGAAAGCACCTTGCAGTGGTTCACCAGCGGCTATGTCTACAGGGCCAAAGAGCAGGAGCAGATCGAGATCATCGATGCGATGAACGAAGAGATCCGCAATGACCTCAAGGTCTGCAAGACCAAGGCGGAAGCAGACTTCATCACCAAGAAGATCGAACAACTGGAGAAATACAACAATACCCTGCCCATCCCGTCCGGCACTCAGGCCGGCAAGATCAAGGGGTACAGGAATATGCTCAAGAAACTTGCCGCCAAGTTCTAGCGGCTACATCCCCGGACGACGGGCGACGATGCGGATGGCTTCCGGATGCTCTGCAAGGAAGTCATCCGTTTCGTTTACCACCAGCAGCAGATAGCCGCCACCGCCGGCACCGGTCATCTTCCAGGCCAGCACATCCTCATCCGCGGCATAGCGGTCGATATAATCTTGCACGCCCGGCTGCATCATCGCCGGGAACATGGCCACCTGGGCCTCAAAAGAAGCCTCATACGCTGCGGCAAAAGCTTCCAGGTCCCGGGCCAAAATCGCGGTCCAGCAACGGTCTGCAGCGGCGGCAAGCGCCTGGGCCCCTTCCGCATTCACCTGTTTCCCCTCAACGACGGAACAATGCTCCCTGCGGGGGAACATCGGCACCAGGCAAAGGTGACTCTCCAGCCAGGACAAGACTTTTTCATCCGTACAGGACTCGATGCGCTCCGGCCAGAAATGACAGTCGTAGAAATGGCGGGTCAGGCCCGGCATGCAGATGCCGATGGCATCCTGCGCCCCGCTGATGAAGCCGTTGGAGCGTTCCGGGTCATTTTCGAAGCAGAAGACAAGTTTGGCCAACATTTCGGGCTCCATATGGGGCAGCTGATAAGGCCATATCTTGCGGATGTTGTTGCGCGTGGAAGTCGCCAGTCCGCAGCGGTTCTGGATCTCGAAAGTCGGTTCGATGCTGAGCGTCAGGGCCCAGCCGGAGGCATACTTGCTGACATAGGGCTGGTCGATCCAGGTGCCGGCGAGGTCCACGCGGGTCGGGATCTGGCAGGGGCTCTTCTTCAAGTCGGTCGAACTGCGGGCCGTAAGACCCGGCTCCGGCGTGCGCTCCAGCACCACATACTCTATGCCGCGGGACTCGCACAGGCGGCGTTTCTCATCATTGCCGCCGTCACTGTTGACCACGAAAATATCCGGCTTGACGATGTCCAGCGTCGGGACGAAATCCATGATTCCGTGCCCTGCATTGATGTAAGCGTCTTTGACATAACGGATCGCCTTGACCATGAAGAGACGCTCCTGCTCGGAATACACCGTCTTGTGGTGCTTGTAATCCAGGATCGTCGCATCACTGCCGATGCCTACATACAGGTCTCCGTAGGAGGCTGCCTGCTTGAAAAACTCCACATGACCGCTGTGCAGCAAGTCGTAACATCCGGAAACAAATACTTTCTTTGCCATATGCTATTTCTTCTTTTCAAATGAATAACGGATGCCCAGGGACGCTCCGACGTTCTTGGGCAGGACCTCGCCATAATCGGCGAACAGCCCGTAAACGAGATGGAGGCCCGGTACGCCCAAAATGCCGTCGAGCGTCCCGTTGAACGCTGCGCTGAACTGATGGAGCGCAGTCTCGGAGACGCTTCCCCATGGACGCTGCCAAGCCGATTCTCCGGCATAGGGGTTCACATAAGTCCCATAGTTGCGGCTGTATGTGAACATCAGCCTGTAAGGGTGCTTGCGCCACAACTTCCCGGACAGGCCCAGATGGTGCGCACGGAGCCGGTTATTCTCTACACCCAGCGTGCGGAGTCCGCGGCTCCACGTGCCGGCATGCGTCCCGGCCGGGAAAAAGAGAGGCTCGCCGACCGTACGGCCGAAATGCGTCCAACCGGAACGATATTCGCCATTATTGAAATAATCATCTATTCCCGTCGTCTTGCGGATGCCGGGCGCGTAGGGGCTTTCCTCTCCCCCGAACCATTCTATATTGACCGGACCGGACTGGACACGCGTGTAATGGTACTCGAAGACGATATCGGAGATCCATCGGTCTTTGTCATCCCATCCAAAATGCAGGGTATTGACCCCGTCCGGGAAATTTTGGAGTCCCATTCCGGAACCGTCGTCATAGGGGATGTCATGCTGGGCGGTCAAATGCCAGCCGTCGCCCCGATAATCCGCCCTGACCATCTCTCCGCCCCGCTGGTCGCCGATGACGTTGAGCTGGTCCGTCATATCGCCCGAGGCGTTTGCGGGCCGGCCGAAGATGACGCGCAGATAATTCTCCAGATTGACAGGCATGGATGCATGGTCGGGATGGGTTCCGCCCCACATCGCGAAATGGTCCAGCGAAGCGCTCAGGCTCAGACGCTCGCCGATGTCGCCCCTCAACCCCACTTGCGTGCGGTGAACCAACGCTCCCTGCACATAACGGAGATCCTGCGTCTTGTAATCTCCGAAGGCCCCGTACAGCCACAGATGCCGTCCGGTCCAGGGAATGGCGACCGGTTCCAGGCTCAACAGCCAGCCAGGCATGGTCCGCGCATTGCCGCTCTCCACGATATGGCCGCCCGTGACTGAAAGCGAGCCCAGAGAAGGATCGGCAGCCATGAAATCCTGATCGCGGCGCTTCTGTCCCAGATCCAGCGTAAAAGCCTTCCAGCGCGCACTGGCGTAGAGTTCATCCACCATGGGATGGAAGGGAGAAGAGGCCGGATCCAACGCATCATCGTATAGATTGGCAGCCAAGGATGCCCCCCAGCGCCACTGGAACGTCTTGCTCTCGTCGAAAGGCATCCCGGCCTGCACCCACGCCAGGGACCCGGAGGATTCCGGCATCAGGCCATACTGCCCTGTTGTCGCCCAGAAAGGTAGGTTACCGGACGAGGAAAGCGTGCCTAACAACAGGAGAGAAACGAAAAAGTCATTCATACGCCGTATCCGTTAAAGGTAACCCTTACACTTGCGCCAGACCAGATGCCAGGTCTTCCAAAGCGGGCTCCAAAGCACCTCTGACGGATAATCGGCCAGGAAACGGAAGAAACGGGCGGCGAGACCGCCTCCGCGCTGATCCGCGTGGCCGAAATTACCGGACAACAGGATGTCGTCCAGAAGACGGGCGCCCCGCCGAGGGTCTGCGGCATACAACGCCGGAC
>CAMJHJ010000141.1 GCA_946405485.1 uncultured Bacteroidales bacterium
GCTTCTGCGGCATCGCTTATCTGCTGGCCTGGGTCATCATGAAGAGCCTCGTGCCCAAGTACAAGCCGATCGTGATCGAATAACGGTCCCGTTTATATATCGCCCTTGAATATCTCTCGCTCCGTGAGTGCACCGAGCGAGAGATATTTTTCATACAGAGGAGCATAAGCGGCCGTCCGGGCAGGATCCGGGATGTATTCCCGGAGGAAACCGCTGCCCATGGCAGAGACCGCTTCTTCCACCCGTCCGTAGATGCCGGAGGCGGTCGCAGCAAACATCGCGGCGCCCAGAGCGCAGGCCTGGTCCGTGCCGCAGATCCGGATCGGAACACCGAGCACATCGGCCATCATCTGCATCACGAAGGGACTCTTATGGGCGATACCGCCCACGCCGATGACCTGGTCAATCCGTATCCCCTCCCGCACGAAACGGTCGGAAATCGCCTTGGTACCGAACACTGTCGCTTCCACCAGGGAACGGTAGATGCCGGGAGCCGTCGTCCCAAGGGTAAATCCGGCGACAGTCCCTTTCATCAAGGGATTGGCGTCAGGTGTCCGGCGCCCGTTGATCCAGTCTGTCGCGACCATGCCGGTCCCTCCCGGGGAAAGGGCGGAGGCCGCTTCATCCAACGCAGGCAGGATCCTGCGACAAACTTTTTCCAGGGCTTCTCCTTCCAGGCCTGAGAATGCCCGCAGGGGCCACTCCAAAACCCGGCGCCACATCGCATAGACATCGCCGAAGCTGCTCTGGCCCGCCTCCAGCCCGACCAGGCCGGGCAGAATACTCCCGTCCGTCTGTCCACAGATGCCCGGGATGCAACGGGAACCTATTTCTTCCGCCGGCACGACGGTCATGTCACAGGTGGAAGTCCCGATCACCCGTACCAGTGTATGAAGCCCCACCCCGGCGCCAACCGCTCCGACATGCGCATCCAGCGCTCCTCCTGCGACGATGACGGAGCTTGGAAGACCCAGGCGTTCCGCCCATTCGGGGCAAAGGGTTCCGACGGGACGGTCGGCCGTTAGCGCCGGTCCCGAAACTTTCTCCCGCCAGCCTTGGAGCAGAGGATCGATGCCGGAGAAGAACGACTCGGGAGGCAGACCGCCCCAGGACGCGTGCCAGAGGGCCTTGTGCCCCTGAGCGCAACGGCTGCGTACGACATCCGCATCCCGCTTCACGCCGGTCACGATGGCCGGGAGCCACTCACAGCATTCTACAAAACCGCCGGCAGCCGCGGCAAGCGGGGCGGAGGCACGCAAGACATGCAGAAGTTTGGCCCAGAACCATTCAGGACTGTACGCGCCACCCTCGTACATCGTATAATCCGTCCCGGAAGAACGGCAGGCGGCATTGATCTCCTCCGCCTCGCGCAGGGCAGTGTGGTCTTTCCAGAGGACGAACATCGCATCCGGATCCTCGGCGAACTCAGGAAGGAGGGAAAGCGGGGTGAGCGTCCCGTCGGTCAGGCAGGGCGTCGATCCGGTCGTATCGAAAGCGAGGCCGACCACATGGGAAGCCGTGCCGGCGGGGCAGCGGGAGAGGGCATCCCGCACGGTGGATTCCAACACTTCGAGATAGTCGGCGGGATGCTGGCGCCAGCGGTTGGCCGACGGATCGCAATACAGTCCTTGCTTCCACCGGGGATAATCCGCGACCGCGGAGGCAAGGATACGGCCGTCAGCCGTATCCACGACCAGCGCCCGCGCAGAGTCGGTGCCATAGTCGAGTCCGATTACGTATTTTTCCATCTATCTTGCATTTATGTTTGTCCAAGGATTTGTAATATAATTATTTTTGTCTAAATTTGCACGCTTTTTCCGCAAAGGAGGAAGTTTACATTTAATTTTTAACCCCAAAATTTTTTGCAAAATGGCTGAATATTTGATGCCTGAAAAGAAGCAAGAGATTTTCGCGAAGTACGGGAAGTCCAATAAGGATACCGGTTCTCCTGAGAGTCAGGTTGCTTTATTCTCCTACCGTATCGCTCACCTCACCGAGCACGTGAAGAAGAACAAGAAAGACGTGGTGACGCGTCGCTCCCTTCTCCGTCTCGTCGGTAAGAGGCGTCAGGTGCTGGATTATCTCCAGCGGACCGACATCGAGAGATACAGAAATATCGTCAAGGAGCTGGGTCTCCGCCGATAATCAAAGGATAGGGAAACAAGGGGATGGGTTCCTGGTGGGACCATCCCCTTTTTGATTGAAAAAAAACGGTGTGCGGACGGTCCGCACCCGAGCAGTTATAAAGACGTAAAGAAAACAGTAATGAACGTTATCACGAAAAAGATCGAACTCGCGGACGGCCGCGTGATTGAGATCGAAACCGGAAAACTCGCCAAGCAGGCGGACGGTTCCGCTGTCGTGAAGATGGGAGGCACGATGATCCTCGCCACCATCTGCGCAGCAAAGGAAGTCAAGGAGGGTACCGACTTCATGCCCCTCACCGTGGACTACAGGGAGAAATATTTCGCCGCAGGCCGCTATCCCGGCGGTTTCATGAAGCGCGAGAGCAAGCCTTCGGACTACGAGATCCTCGTCGCCCGTCTGGTGGACCGTCCCATCCGTCCCCTGTGGCCGGATGATTTCCACCTGGAGGTTTTTGTCTACCTGACCCTCATTTCCGCGGATAAGGACACCCAGCCCGACGCCCTCGCCGGCCTGGCCGCTTCCGCCGCCCTCGCCACTTCCGACCTGCCTTTCGGCGGTCCCGTTTCCGAGGTGCGCGTCGCCCGCGTGAACGGACAGTTCGTCATCAATCCCAGCTTCTCCCAGATGGCCGACAGCGACCTCGAACTGATGGTCGCCGCCACCGAAGAGAACATCATGATGGTCGAAGGTGAGATGAACGAGGTCAGCGAGCACGACATGCTCGAGGCCATCAAGTTCGCCCACGAAGAGATCAAGCGCCACTGCCGCGTGCAGAAGGAGCTCATCGCCGAGCTCGGCAACGAGACCAAGCGCGACTATCCTCACGATGTCGAGGATGAGGACCTCAGGAAGGCCGTCGAGGCTTTCTGCTATGACAAGTGCTATGCACTCGCCAAGTCCGCCAAGCCCAAGCACGAGCGCGAGGACGGTTTCACCGCCATCAAGGACGAGTTCCTGGCCACCATCCCGGAGGAGGAGCTCGAGGAGAAGACCCCGCTCGTAGAGAGATATTACCATGCCGTCGAGAAAGAGGCCATGCGCAACATGATCCTCGACGAGGGCATCCGCCTGGACGGCCGCGTCTGCGACCAGGTCCGTCCGATCTGGTGCGAGGTGGACTACCTCCCCTGCGCCCACGGCTCCGCCATCTTCACCCGCGGTGAGACCCAGTCCCTCGCGAGCGTGACCCTCGGCACCAAGCTGGACATGAAGGAGATCGACTCCGTCCTGGTCCAGGGTGACCAGCAGTTCGTCCTGCACTATAACTTCCCTCCTTTCGCCACCGGCGAAGCGAAACCGATGCGTGCCCCCGGCCGTCGTGAGATCGGTCACGGCAACCTGGCGATGCGGGCCCTCAAGCCCGTTGTCCCGCTCGCTCCGGAGAATCCCTACGCCGTACGCGTGGTGAGCGACATCCTCGAGTCCAACGGTTCTTCCTCCATGGCTTCCGTCTGCGGCGGCTGCCTGGCCCTGATGGATGCGGGCGTGAAGATCAAGAAGCCGGTCGCGGGCGTCGCGATGGGTCTGATCACCGATGCCGAGCGTCCCAATGACCGCTACGCCATCCTGACCGACATCCTCGGCGACGAGGACCACCTCGGCGACATGGACTTCAAGGTCACCGGCACGAAGGACGGTATCACCGCCACCCAGATGGATATCAAGGTCGACGGTCTGAGCTATGACGTCCTGGAGAAAGCCCTCGAGCAGGCGCGCCAGGGCCGCATGCACATCATGGGCGAGATGTTGAAGACCATCAGCGAGCCCCGTGAAGACTACAAGCCCTTCGTTCCCCGCATCGTCCAGCTCCGTGTGGCTTCCGAGTTCATCGGCGCCATCATCGGCAAGGGCGGCGAGACCATCCAGAAGATCCAGAAGGAGACCGGCACCGTCATCAATATCGACGAGGAACCCATCCCCGGCACCAACCTTACCGAAGGCGTCGTGGACATCGCTTCCACCGACAAGGAGGCCATGCAGAAGGCCCTCGACTGGATCAAGGGTATCTGCGCGGTTCCCGAGGCCGGCCAGGTCTACCATGGCAAGGTCGTCAGCATCCTCGAGTTCGGTGCATTCATCGAGATTCTTCCCGGCAAGGAAGGCCTCCTGCACGTCTCAGAGATCGCATGGACCAAGACCGAGAAGGTTGAGGACGTCCTCAAGGTCGGTGACGAGGTGGATGTCAAGCTCCTCGAGATCGATCCCAAGACCGGCAAGATGCGCCTCTCGATGCGCGCTCTGACTGAGAAGCCGGAAGGCTGGAAGGAGCCTGAGCGTCGCGGTGGAGACCGTGGCCCGCGCGGCGGCAATGACCGTGGCGAGCGCAGGGACCGCGGTGAGCGCGGCGGCGAACGTGGCGGTGAGCGCCGTGACCGTGGCGAGCGTCGCGGCGGAGACCGTGGCGAGCGTGGCCCTCGTGGCGAGCGCGGTGAGCGCCCGAATGGCGAGCGGAAGCAGTTCGGCCAGCGGGTGAACGCCCCGAAGCCTCTCGCTCCCGCCGTGGATGACACCCCCAAGGAGGACGAAATCTTCTAATTGACTGATACCCGGCAACGGGTACCGGAGAAAGATACACCCCAAAACGAGGACTGCGATAAGGCCGGCAGGAAAGATCTTCCCGCCGGCCTTTTTCTTGCCACAGAATGACCGTAAAGAGGCTTTCATTCATTCTGCGACACGGCTTCGGTCGCGTCAGCGCGTTTCTCTGCCACAGAATGAATCGGGAGCCTCTCGCAATCATTCTGCGACATCGTACTGAAGACAGAGACAGCGCCTGAGCTGCTGCTCCGTGACCGTCTTTCCCGCAAGAAGGTTGCCGCGACCGTTCGGCAAGCCCGATTCCCGGGGCCGGATTCCAGCACTGCGCCGACTCTCCTGCCACAATGCGTTACCGATTTCCGCACGTCTGGTCCGCGGCAAGTCATAGATGCTATTATTTCCACCTCCTTTGCAATAACGGGGAACGATCGTTTCATCAATGATGCGGCATAATTCCAGATCCGTCATCCGGGAATGGTTCACCCGCCCCTGCTCATTGATCAGTGCCAGGCGCAAATCAAAATCCGGGATGCCGGACTCGATGGCCGACATTGTGACAGGAGGAGTATCGTTCTCCTTTTGCTGGTCCAGCAGATCCTTTTCATCCGTCAGTTTGTTCATCTGGAAAAGATAATTACGGGGCGTGATGTAGATTTCCTCCACATATGCCGTATCCAGGATATCCTCCCGCAGCAGCAGTCCCGATGCATTCATCCGATAACCGGACGGAACGGAGATGTTGGAAGGCAGATACAGGTGCCGCTTCCCGGCATCTATCAAAACCGGGGCATCCGCTTTTCCCAGCGCTTCCCGGAAGAAAGCATTGGCGGAGCAGTGGGGATAGCCGAAAGGCGTTGCAGACAGACCATGGTGAAGTCCTTGCCGTATCACATAGTTCAACATGGTCGTCGTATGGTGCAGCCCGTTGATTTCCAAAGAAAAGTACTTCCGCTCACCCAGACGGCCTTTCCTGTGATACTTTGTATTAAAGTAGCGGGAGTAGGCATTTCGGAAGCGGTAGAACAACTCTTTGTGATTGTCGGTCTGTGCGCCCAGATGATGATGGGTACTCAGAAACCCTTCCGCAAGGGCCCGGGATTCCGTGGACAGCACGGCACAAGCCAAGGCATTGAAGCCCATGATCAGGTCCGCCTCGCTGCGGAACATTACTTCATCGTGTGATGAAAGACATAGATGATAGGTCTTTCTCATAATGCATTTCCTTTCTTTCACAAATCTCCGGCACACATCCCTCTCTACGAACCATTCGCCACATTGGGAAACGCTGTCAGATACTGGAATTGCTGCAATTTTCGTGCAAGATACCCCCTTGCCACAGAATGCATAATACCGCTCTCACATTCATTCTGTGGCAGCTTTCCGGCCCTTCCAGACCGTTTGTATGCCATAGAATGACTCTAACTATCCAGCCATTCATTCTGTGGCAAGCGTTAAGTTCGGAGCGAAGCGACAATAGTCCCTCTCCCAGGAGAGGGGTTGGGGAGAGGGTAGCGTAGGTGGGAATTATCCCTCTTCCTCCGGGATTCCGCTGCGCGGCATCCCTCCCCGCTGCGCGGGGCTTTGCATAAAGCTATCAAAAAGTCCAGATCAAGCAAGCTTGTCTGGACTTTTTGCTACCTTTTTGCGGAGGAAGAGGGATTCGAACCCCCGGAACGTTGCCGTTCAACAGTTT
>CAMJHJ010000142.1 GCA_946405485.1 uncultured Bacteroidales bacterium
TTCTCGAATCCGGTCATCACGGGAATGTCCCGGGAGAAGATCTGGTCGTGGGTCTGGGAATAATAGGCGTCGAGGTCGAGCCGGATGCGTCCATCCAGCCAGGAGGATTCGAATCCGACGTTGAGCGCATCGGTGGATTCCCAGCCGAGCTCGGGATTGCCCAGGCTGGCGGCAATCAGGCCGTAGTGGATCTCGCTGCCGTTGAATTCATAGGTCTGGCCGCTGCCCTTGCCGCTCTGGATGGGGGACAGGGTACCGAACGCGGGAAGGCCCTGGTTGCCGTTGCGGCCCCAGGAGGCTTTGAACTTGAGGTACTCCCAGCGGTCTTTCCAAGGCCAGAAAGCCTCGTTGCTGGGTGTCCAGGCTGCGCCGAAGGAGAAGAAGTTGCCCCATTTCCGGTCTGCGCCGAAGAAGGACGATCCGTCCCGGCGATAGGAGGCCGTGGCGGAGTAGCGCCGGTCATAGGCATACATCACGCGAGCCAGGTAACCGACATTGCCTGCGCTGCGGCCATCCTGCGAAAGCTCGATGAGCTCGGCCTTCTGGAGACCCGAGATGCCGAGCAGGGTGTTGCCGTTGGCGGCGAAATTGGTCCCCGTCGTCTTGTCCATGTCGAACGTGGTGTAGTCCCGCGTGGAGACAAGGGCCACATCGACGCTGTGGCGGTCGAAGTCCCGTGCGTAACCCAGGATGGCGTCCAGGACATAACCGTTGGTCTTTTCATGGGTGATGGCGCCGTTCGCCCGGGCCAGGTACCCCTGAAGGGTCGTCGGGGCGTAACGGGAGTCGTCAGAATAGGGCCCTTCCTGCACGTAATAGTTCTCATAGGTGAAGTCTTCCGCGCGGCGGTCGATGTTGTGCAGCAAGTGATTGACCCGGAAGGTCAGGCCTTCGATCCAGGGACACTTGACCAGGACCGAGGTGTTGAGCCGGTAGGTGTCGCGGTAGTCGACATTGTAGCGGTTGGTTGGATCCGCCTGCCAGAGGGGGTTCTGGTAACCGTCACTCTGGGTGACCGGATACTTTTCCAGCGAAGTGCCGTCACTGCGCCAGGGCTGACCGTAAGGACTGATGAAATAGGCGGTCCCAATGTTGGCCGCGACACCGGAATAGTCCTGTCTGGTATAGGCTCCGTCCACGCTCAAGCGCAGCCAGGATGTCACGTCCGTGCTGAGTTTGCACAGGAGCGTCGGTCGGGTGAAATCGTCACCGATGACGATACCTTTATTGGAGGTCCAGGATCCGGAGAGATAATAGTTGACGCGTTTTCCGGCGCCCGACACGCTCAGCTGGTAGTCCTGTTTGAAACCGATGCGTGTGGCGAAATCCAGCCAGTCGGTGGTCTGGCCGGCCTCGAAATTGGCACGTTCCTGCGCCGTCATCCAGGACAAGTCCGTGGACTGGGTGCGGTCCATCACGGCAATCAGATAGCCATCCTCCGTGAGCATCTTGGGCTTGTGCGACCAGGTCTGCAGGGCGGCGGAGGCGTTGAAGGAGATGGTCGGCTTCTCGGTGGTACCTTTCTTGGTCGTGATCAGGATGACGCCGTTGGCAGAACGGGAACCGAAGGCCGCGGCGCTGCTGGCGTCCTTCAAGACGTCGATGGTCGCGATATCGGCCGGATTGATCTCGTTGATGCCGCCGATATAAATCATGCCGTCCAGGACGATCAGGGGGGCGTTGGAACCGGAGATGGACCTTTGGCCGCGCATCTGCATCGAGGGCTGCCCTCCGGCATTGTTGACGGCGCCGATGTCCAGGCCTGCCACGTTGCCTTTGAGGGTCTCCAGGGCGTTGGAGTTGTTCATCAGGGCGATGGGGGAGTTCTCGACCCGCACGGATGAGACGCTTCCTACGAAGTCCTTGCGCTTGGCGGTACCATATCCGATGACGACTACTTCGTCGAGAGATTGCACGTCATCTTTCAGCGTGACATTGATGTCACTACGCCCTTGTACGGGAATGTCGGCATCGATGTATCCGAACATGGAGACCTTGAGGGTGGCGTCGGAAGGGACGTTGTCCAGCACGGCGAGGCCGTCCAAGTCCGTGACGGCTCCGCTGCGGGTGCCGGTGACCTGCACGTAGGCTCCGGGGAGTGTTTCACCGGAGGCGTCCCGTACGGTGACCCGGACGCTTTGGGCGGATGCAAGTACCGCTCCGCCTGTAAGCAGGAGGAGCGGCAGCAAGATTTTCAAAAGTTTAGTTGGCATGGGTGTCGTGTACGTACGAATAGAGATATCCGCCCTTGTCAGAGCAATTGATAAAACTTATTTGGGCTTGGTCATTTGCGAGGGTGATCGGGCTGTCAGACTGGTAGTTACGCATGCGGCAGTTGACAGCCGTGATGATGACCCAGGTGTTTCCCTGGACCTTGAGGAAGTCGTAGGAAACACCCTGGTTGGTGATGGCTCCGTTGTTGCCGGAGAAGGCGTCTACGTTGGTGATGGAAATCTGGCCCTGGCCCTGGACGAGGAAGGGGTGGATGTCTTCTATCCGCTTGTCCGGAGAAACGTTGGCGATGATGGAGCCTTGGGCGACTTCCCAGATCCGGTTGAAAGGGGTGCCGCCGTCTTTAAACACGCCGTTGCAGACGCAGTCGAAGTTGAAATTGGTCAGCTGGCCATAAGAGTCGGCGCCCAGATAAATACCGCCGTAGTTGCCGAAGGTGAAGATGTCCATCACCTGGGCGTTGTCGGTGTGATTGATCCAATAGGTATATTTTCGCTGGTTGACAGCGTAATCATTCATGTCTTTGGTATAGTCGCCCCGGAACTCGCGCATGATGGCCGGGTTGACGTGGCAGTGCAGGA
The DNA here is from genome assembly GCA_946405485.1 of uncultured Bacteroidales bacterium. The sequence continues at coordinate 2,814 of CAMJHJ010000142.1, forward strand.
TGCGGGGGATGTCGTAGCAGTAATCAATCGCAATGAACTGTCCGCCAAGCGGATAGCCATAGCAGTGCTCGAAGAGGATCTGCTCGCAGGGATGGTTTTTCTGTGCCCTGAAGTCCATCGCGAAGGTGGCTCCGTAAAAGGTCAGGCATGAGAGGGTCACTCCGTGGACGGCCTGGTCCTGGGAGACCTGGATGGTCGGGGGATAGGTGATAATCTTGGAAGCGTCGTTGTGGGGCTGGTCCGCGTAGTAGAACTGGATGCCCCGGATCTGAGAGGCGGACTGGACTGTGATGAAGGGATGGTTGGTGTCCGTGATGACAAATAGCGAGCCGGTAGGCTTTCCGTTGGAAACCGTGCCGCGGCCGGTCGGTCCGTGGACGCCGACGAGGGACACGTTCTTTTTCAAGATGATGCCGCTTTGGATGGGATAACCGCCTTCGACGGGTTCTACATAGAGTGCCGCGCCGCGGCTGGACGCCCAGTCGATGGCGTTCTGAAGCCGGACCTTGTTGACGGCCGGGCTGTTGGTCGGAAGCACCTCGAAGGACTGGATGGAATAGGCCATGGACTTGTTCCCATCTTCCGACTCGACGGGTACCTCGACGATTTCATAAACGGTGTTCTCGATGGTCTCCCGGATGATCTTGGTACAGGACACCAGGGTAAGGATCACCAGCAGCAGTGCGGACTTTGTTCTCATAATCTTAGTTTCTTTTTTAGAAAAGGGTGGCCGGGTTTCCGGCCACCCTTGGGAAAAACAGGTTCAGGTTTCAGTAAGGGGTCTTACTTTTTCACGATACGGATATCGTCGATCTTGTAGGTGTGGAATCCATTAGGAGTTGCAGCGCTACCCTGCGGTGTGAAGACGGCGCGGATGTAGTTGATGTTGTGGATATCCCAATTCTCCTTACCGGATGCATACGGAGTATTGAAATCGTGCTCGACCAGGTTCCACCCGTCCTTGAGATCCAATTCATTGGGACCCCAACTGTGCTCATAACCCTGACCGTCATTGACGTTCGTGGTCGTCTCAAAACGGAGATGGAAGTTCTTGTAGTATGCAGCATCGTCGACATAGAACCAGAACCTCAGTTTCGCGTTGCTTTCGTCCATGTCGGCAGGCATCGAGTAAGCATAGTAAGGACCGGCTCCTTTTGCACGGATCCAGAGGTTGGCGATGGGGCCTACATGGAGGTAATCCGCTACAGAGATACATCCCGCACCTTGTTTCTTATCCTTAGTGTCAAGGACATAGCAAGGGACGACATCGACCTGTCCGCTGCCCAGCCAGATGTTGAGGTTGTCGCAAGGATCGAATTCCGTCCAGTCGATGACACGGACATCATCGAAGGTGTAGTTGATCGTCGGCAGGTTAGGACGCTGGCTGGGATCACGGAACAGACGGAAGTAGTTGACGTTCTTGGGACGGAACGCACCGAGATTACCTCCCTTGCGATACTGGTCGCACATCGTGAACGGAACCACTATGTTGTTCCAGCCCTTCTTGAGGACGAGCTTGACATCCGGGAAAGCCGCTGGTGCATTGGCATTCCAATACTGCCAAGGGAAGGTCAGTTCTTCATTATCAGACGTGCCAGAACTAGTCAACTCCATTTCACCGGCGCCATTCATAAAGATATTGGTCGGCTCGTCGACATACAGGCGGATGAAGAGTGCGGGATTCTCAACGGAGGAGACGTCGACGTTGTCGAATTTGGCTTCCAGGATCTTGTAATCATTGCCTTCGCAGGTACCGCCGAGACGCTGTGTCCCTTCGACGAAACCATCCTTGAGGACGATGTTGCTGCCGCCGGCGCCGCCTTTCAGTTTGCGGAAATAGCCCTTCTTATCGCCATCGTCAAAGGTGATCTGAGAGCAGTCGAAGAGTTGGATACCGTGGGTATACTCAAGCGGGGTCGGGCAGGCCGGAATGACCGTGACATCGAAACTCACGGAAGAACCGCTTCCGTCAGTGATGGTAACCTTAGTCTTGCCTTCAGCGACACCGGTGATCTTCATACCGTCCACGGATGCGACTCCAGGATTCTCTGAAGTCATGGTCGGGGACTCCACATCTTCACGCTCGCCGTATTTGTCAACGGTGCCATACCAGACTGCCTGGTTGACTGCCGCGCCGACGCGAGTGGTGGGATTCTTGAATTTCACGAACATCGGCTTGGGCTCGAAGACGGTGACAACGCAAGGCGCGCTCTTGACACCGCTCTCATCGGCCGCTTCGGCGGTGATGTTGGCAGTACCGGGAGCGACGGCGGTCACCTTACCGTTCTCGACGGTCGCGACCTTGGTGTCGCTGGAGACCCACTTGGGGTGGTTGTAAGTGGCGTCGGAAGGTGTGATAACAGCCTCAAGCTGGAAGGTCTCGGCGGGTTTGAGCCGGATGGCGGTCTCGTTTAGCTCGATCTTGGAGACAGGTATTACCTTCTTGACGACAGAAACCTGGCAGGTGGCGGTCACGCCGCTGCCGTCCGTTGCGGCGACGGTGATCTTGGCTTCACCCGGAGCGACGGCGGTGACATCACCGCTGCCGGTAACCGTGGCGACGGAAGTGTTGCCAGAAGTCCAGGTTACCTCCGGATTGGTGGCCTCTTTCGGGGAAACGATGGCAGAAATGTGCTGCGTATCACCCTCGACCATGTTCAGAGTGGTCTCGCTCAGCTTGATGCTGCTGACCAGGACCGGCTTGGGCTGGCAACCGACCAGCAGGGCGGCTGCAGCGACCAGAGCAAATAAAATCTTTTTCATAGATGAAAGGATTAATGTTAATAATATGGGTTGTGAATAAAATTAATCATCAAAGTCCGCGAGGGACATGTCCGTACCTTCCTTGTAGAAGCGCAGGCGGTCCACCTTGACCGTGACGGATCCGGCCGGGGCGCTGGTCTGGCGGTAGATGCGGAACCAGTTCATGGAGCGGAGGTCGATTTCTCCGCCGGCAGCCGTGGCATCGGAGAGCTTGAGGTCTACCTTGTTCCAGCCGTCCTGCAGGGTCGGGAGCTTCCAGTTGAGTTCCTGGGTGTCAGCCTTGCCGCCGCTGCCGATCTCGACCTGATTGTCTACGCCGTTGAAGGCAGAGGCGTCAGAGACATAAAGCCAGAACTGGAAATGGCCGCCGGCAAAAGGTGTCGGCACGATGATTCGGCTCCAGGTCTTCTGGAGGCGGAGTCCGGACGCTCCGTTGACCGTGGAAACGGCGCCTTCGCCTTCCTGGGTGTCAGATTCGTCAAGTTTCAGGGCTCCGGCGGACTGCCAGCCGGCTATGTCGTCGCAGCTCTCGACCATGGTCTTATAATAGAAACGGATCTCGTCGAACTTGACGGTCGTGGGACCATTGGATTCATGCAGATGGTAGAAACGGAACCAGTTGATCCGTTTGCGGCGCAGTTCTCCGATATAGTTGCCTTCAGGCAGGGAAAGGTCGAGGGTCTGCCAGCCGTTGCGGAGCTCAAATTGGCCGAAGATCCAGGCGCATTCCTCATCATCGAAGATGCCATTGGATCCGAT
>CAMJHJ010000143.1 GCA_946405485.1 uncultured Bacteroidales bacterium
CACGGCGGCTCGATACGCTCGATCCGCCCCTCTGTGGCGCTTGAGACTTCCGCCGCCTTCGCTTCCGGATCCTTCTGGCCCACCTGCATCTGAGGCGCCTGGGAGCATGCCGTCGGTATGACAGCCACCGCAAAGGTCAATAAGACTGCCAACGCCAAAGATATCCGCCGGGCGGATAACAATGCCGGGAAGTTCTTTCGGGCGAGGTACATGGGTCCGGTCAGATTCATACTTATAGTTCGATGATGCTCAACCCTACAAAGTTACGATTATTCTGACGCTTTTCCCTCCTCTCCCCGCCGAAAAAACACCTACCCATAACCCCGCTCGTTCCCTACGTCCCAAAAGCAGGGACGTGGGGAGCGAAAATGGGGGTATAACGCGCCCTCCGTCCCCCGATCAGGGACGTAAGGAACGGCCCTCAGTATGACTCCAACAGTTTGACCACTTGATTATAGGGAATCCCTGTGATCCGCGCCATCTGTTGGATGTGGGAAGAGAAGCGGTACCGGATCTGTTTCAAGATCTCCGCCTGCTGAGCAGGGGTCAAGTCAGATAGATCTCGTTTGTGGAATAACGCGTGACACAAGTCCTTCACCCCAGCTGCGATTACCTGATCCTTGAAAGCCGGGAGGTTTGGATTCGAGGCATCCAGCCTTTGCTTTGCCTTTGAAGAATTCTGGAGAAAGAAGTTCATCCGACCCGGATTCCGGAACAGAGATTCTACAAACCTGACTGAGACATATGACTCGGGCAGGATGTATCCATCCTCTCCGAGCAGATAAGAGGAAGGAAGGTCTACCTTGCTATGTAACAGGCGGATTTGCTCCCGTTTCGAAATGTGGTTTATGGGAGTTCCTTTAGCAAGTTTGACTTTGAAAAAAGCATTTCCTGTACCCCAGGGATAATCAGATGGATGCAGGCAGATATTGGCTGCGACGCAATTCATCTGGATGTACGCGATGGCTCTTTCGGCCGATTCTTCCGAAAGGTCCACCCGTTCGATGTCAACGGGATTCTTGCGGAGCATCTCCCGGATGCCGTACTTACAGGACATGTACCGGGAATGATATCGCTTAAAAGCATTGATGAAAGCCTGGGCTTCAGCGAGAGTGCATTCTAGCAAGAAATGAACATGGTTTGACATCAAGATAAAAGCGAGGATGTTGATGTGGAAGATGCATGCCAATACGGCCACGGCATTCATCCCAGCCTTGAAATCCTCCTCATCCCGGAACCAGATGCACTCTTCCAGATGGTCGGTAGTGACCAGATAGAGTTCCAATGGGTGATCCATTGTATCAAAAAATTGAAGTTTAACTTAGTTTAAGCCGATCCTATCGGACCGTGTGTCAAATATAGTTATTAAAACGACACTTCGGGCGGTTGGATGACAACAAATCCAGCCCTTTCTCCTTTCGACTGCTCCCTACGTCCCAAAAGTAGGGACGTAGGGAGCGAAAAAGGGGGTATAAGGTGCCCTCCGTCCCCCAATCAGGGACGTAGGGAACGGTGAGCTCAGTTGGCGAAGGGATCGAGGGCGGCGGTGGGGCTGCCGCCGGAGAAGGCGCCGTAGTCGTAGCCGTTACGGCCCTTTTCGGACTCGGGCTCCCAGTAGAAAACGCCCTTGAACCAATCATAAGACTTGGTTCCGTCCAGAATGAATTGGAGAGCCGCCTTGGCCTTGTCCGGCTCGCTGGCGGGCATGCCGAACTCCACGAGCATCACGGGCTTGTCGTATCGGGCATGCAAAGTGCTGAAGTTCTTGACACAAGCCTCCGTCTTGGTCCGCCAGTCGGGGTAGCCGCTGCCCGCCCAATAGGACGGATAGAGCGAAAGTCCGATCATGTCGTACTTCGCGCCCTTGCTCCCAACCAGGTCATAGAACCAGGTCAGCGTCTCCAGCTTCCAGCCGTTGTCCAGATGAAGGATCACGGAAGCCTCCGGATAAACGCTTTTGACGGCTGCCGCCCCTGCATTGAAATACTCGACGAAATGGTTGACATTGGAACCTGTGACCTTGCCCGTGATCGCGGCGGCAACCTCCTTGACATTGCCCTCGGTGCCCGTATGCATCAGCATCCCGGGCGTCACCTCATTGCCCACCTGGACCCAGGTGACATCGATCTTGGCATCTTTCAAGGCCTGGAGCACGCTCCGCGTATGCTCGGAAACAGCCGAAGCGATCTGGGAAGCCGAATAGCCCTGCCAGGCCGCCGGAATAATCTGCTTGCTGGGATCGGCCCAGGTGTCGCTGTAATGGAAATCAATCAGGATCTGCATCCCCAGGGCCTGGGCGCGCTTGCACTTGACCAGGACATCGGAGACGTTGTTATATCCGTTCGAAGGATTGACCCAGACGCGGTAACGGACACTGTTGCAGCCCAGGCTCTTTATCAGCGCGGTGCACTCGGTCGCGGCGCCGGTCTTCGTATAGAACTTATAGCCCTTGGCCTCCATTTCGGTGATCCAGCCGAGGTCTGCGCCCTTGGCGAAAACGACGGTCTTGGGCGTCGGATCGGGTTCATCTTTGTCCTCATTGCCGTTATTGGGGGTAGCCTTCCCATGGCAAGCCGCCAGGAAAGGAATCAGGACCGCAAGGGCCCACAGGGAGCGAAGCTTCATAGTTATTCGGAGATTAAGAATACGACAGAGGAATAAGCATTCAGGGTTAAAGTATTGTCAGTCAGGACCCCGTCGGTCTTGGTGGTCTTGAGTTCGCCGCCGCCGTTGAGACCGATGACGCGGCTCAGGTCTTCCGTCCCGAAGGAAGCGGAAATCTTGGCGCCGGAGAAATTGTGCACTACCAGCGTCTTTTCACTGCCGGAGGTCCGGTACCATGCGCCCAGTCCCGCGAAACGGGTGTTCTTGCTGTTATAAGTGCCGTGCTCGGAAATCTCGCCGGATGCCAGGGAGACGTAGCTGTTGCGCAGGCGACCGAAGCTCTTGTAAACGTTGAGCAACGAGCCGGCGTTGGCTTCCTGGGCCTCGACGGAAATGTCGGCGGTAAGCATCGTCCCATCCACCTTCCCGCCCAGCGCGGCATCGGCCACGGTGCCGGATTTGGTCCATTTCATCGGGGCGCGTACATACTCGTCTCCGTTGTTCTTCACGCCCCAATATCCCAATTCTTCGCCCTGATAAATGTAGGGTTTACCCGGAGAAGTGAGCAGGACCGCCGCGGCCAGTTTCTCCTTTTCCAATGAGCGCCCGAGGTCGCTGGCGGCCCGGACTTCATCGTGGTTGGTCAATTTGATCGCATCGATGAAGTCGCTGCGCTGCGCCTTGAACAGTCCCCGGAAATAAGCAACGGTGGCAGCGAAATCATTGCCCGCATTCTTGCTGATGCGGTCCCTGAGCGTGTACCAGAACCAGAAATTAAAGTTGGAGGGAACGCCTTTGTAATATGGAGCACACTGCTCGACATTGTCCGTCCAACTCTCGGCGACCATATAGATATCACCCTTCCCGCCGCGGGCCTTGTAGGTCGCGTTGCAGCGGTCGTACCACTGCTGGAGGAAAGAGACGTTGGCATTCGTCTGGTTCTGGTAGATCCAGATGACGGCATCCAGCCGCAGTCCGTTCACGCCCATGTTGATCCATTTGTCGGCGCTCTCGGCGATGGCCCGGAAGCAGGGATGCGTGGAGGCGGTGGCATAAGGTCCGTAATTGAGGTCCGGCATGGACCCGTCGAAACTGCCGAAATAGTAGCTGACGTTGTCGCTGAATACGATGTTTCCGGGGTCGCCGGAAGCATTGGAGGCCAGGGTGAAGGGCGTGCCGAAGACGATGGCTTTGCCACCGGAGGGAGTGCCCCATTTGGTACCGGCGTCCCAGTTATTGCCGTCTCCGGTCGTGCGGACCAGGAAGCCCCAGTCGGTGTCCACGTCAAGGGTGATTTCATGGACGTCCCCGCCCGAAGGGTAGAGACCCACGGAACCCACACTGCCGATCCAGAGCCACATCGAAGCCGAGGCATTGGAGGCTTGCGGGGCTGCGGTGCTTTCGGTGACCGTCACGGTCTTGACGCTTCCGCTCCAGTCCACCTTGAAATGCAGGCGGCCCTTGTAGCCCACGCTCACGCCCACCTGATGCCACTCGCCCATGCCAGGCGAGGTCGCTCCGGCATAATTGTCAATCCGCCCCGCCTTTTCATCGGCGGAGGGATTATTGGAGAAGACATACCAGTTACGATAGGTGCTGGAAGCGTCTCCCAAGGCATGCTGGAACCAAGAAGTCCCCGTGCCGCTGTGGTTGAGGACATAGTCCATATAGATGTCGATGCCCTTTCCCTTCGCCTCGTTGATCAGGGTCTGGAAATCCGTGTCATCGCCCAGATGGCTGTCGATCTGGCTGTAGTTGTCAACGCTGTAGCCGTGATAGGAAGAGGACTGCTGGATGGGGGAGAGCCAGATGGCGGAAGCTCCCAGGCCGTCGATGTAGTCCAGGTGGTCCGTAACGCCTTTGAGGTCACCCCAGCGGTCGCCGCCCTTGCCGTCGGCGAAGGAATAAGCCAGCAACTGGTAAGTGATATCAGCGCGTTTGGTGCCGTCCCAACTCTTCGGCGAAGCGCTCAAAGGCGTGGTCGTCGTCTGGACCGGATTCTCTTTGCCCGCTACTTGTGTGACGTTCACGGTGGCGCTGGTCCCGCCTGCGCCGGAGAAGGAAAGCGTGGTGCTGCGGGCTTCGGTGGTGGTATTGGCGGAGGCTGTCACGTTGAGGGTGCCGTCTCCGTTGCCGCTATAGCTTTCCGGACGGCACCAGCTGCCGCCGTTCCCGACGGAAACGGTCCACTTGCCGCTGCTCTTGACCGTCAGGCTGAGGGTCGAGGATTCGGGCGAGGAAAAGGACAGGGTCGCGGGAGTTACGCTCAACGTCTCTTTAGCCGGCTCGGGGGGCGTCACAGGATCGCCGCAGGCGGCCAGGAACATCAGGGGGAGAAGGAGGTATAATAACTTTTTCATCGTATCGACGGTTTTTGCCTAGCTAACAAATATACAAATATTTTCTATCTTTACTGAACAAGAAAGGATGTGATTATGAAAAGGACTATGATGACTTGCTTCACCTTGTTTATGGTGATAAGCCTGTGGGCCCAGCCTGCCGGACGTGTTTCATTCAATGAAGGATGGCGTTTCTGCCGCCTGGCAGACACGGTCTCGACGCTCAGTCCCGAGATCTACGCCGACCCTGCATTTGACGACTCAGGCTGGAGGAATCTGGCTTTGCCACATGACTGGGGCGTGGAGGGACCGTTCGACCAGGCATATCCCGGTGAGACGGGGAAACTCAAATGGTGGGGGAAAGCCTGGTACAGGGCGCGTCTGGATGTGGATGAGGCGTATGCCGGGATGGAGCATGTCCTGAATTTTGGCGGCGTCATGTCCGGCGCCACGGTCTGGTGCAACGGGGTCGAGATCGTCCACAGGCCTTATGGTTACATCTCTTTCAATGCGAACCTGACGCCCGCCTTGCATCCGGGGGAGAATGTCATTGCCGTCAGCGTGGATAATCCGGAGAGTTCTTCCCGCTGGTATCCCGGCGGCGGCATCTATCGCAATGTCTGGCTGACCCGCAGCTGCCCTCTCGGCATTGCGCCCGAGGGTGTTTATATCACGACGCCGGAGATCGTGGCTGATTCCGCTACGGTGCGTTTCGAGGTCACCCTGAAGAACCACGCCGGCTATTCCGGTTCCGTACGGCTGAATGCCACGGTGCTGGATGATGCCCGGCACTTCCACCGGGCATCCAATACGGAATCCTTTTCGCTGGGCCCGGTAACCGACGGACAGACAGTCACATTCGAGCTGAAAGTGCCCCAACCGAGGCTCTGGTCTCCGGAAGATCCTTTCGTCTATACACTTGCGACTGTCCTGGAGTCTGAGGACGGCTCCTTGCGTGACTCCTGCGATACGCCTTTCGGCATCCGGAAGACAGAATGGAAGTCGGACGGATTCTATCTCAACGGCGAACGCACTTTCCTGAAGGGCGTGTGCCTGCATCACGATTCGGGCGCTCTGGGAGCGGTATGGAACACCCAGCTGTGGCTGCGTCGCCTGCTTACGCTGAAGGCGATGGGATGCAATGCGATCCGCACGGCCCACAATCCTCCCGCACCGGAGTTGCTGGATCTCTGCGACCGGCTGGGATTCTTCGTGATGGACGAATTGACGGACACCTGGACGGTGCCGAAGAAACCGAACGGCTATGCCAAGCTCTTTGACGAATGGGTGGAGCGTGACCTGGTGGACATGATCCGGCGGGACCGCAACCATCCGAGCGTCATCCTCTGGTCAATCGGCAA
>CAMJHJ010000144.1 GCA_946405485.1 uncultured Bacteroidales bacterium
CGGCACCAGCGCGCAGGCGTCGATGGAGGCCTTCCGGGACCGTCTGTCCCGGGGCGGAATCACCGCCACCATCCGCGCCTCCCGGGGCGAGGACATCCTTGCGGCCTGCGGCCTGCTCGCCGGCCTGCACAACCATGAATGATGTTATGAGAAAATATCTGTTCCTGTTCCTTCTGATCCTTTTCCCCGCAGCCCTCTTCGGTCAGGACTCTTCCTCGTCCGGCTTCGGCCTGGACGCGTCCGACGCGAAGGCGGTCCGGGAGATGAGGCGTCGCATGGATGAAATCCGAAAACGCCGGCCCACGGTGGCCCTCGTCCTGAGCGGGGGCGGAGCCAAGGGCGCGGCGACGGTCGGCGCCCTCAATTATCTGGAACAGTACAAGTTCCCGGTCGACATGGTCGTTGGAACGAGCATCGGCGGCCTCATCGGCGGCGTGTATGCGATGGGCTACAGCCCCGCTTTCCTGGATTCCCTGATGCGGAATATGGACTGGAACCGCACGATGAGCGACAAGGTGGACTGGGAGTACATCCCGTACAACCGGCGCAAGTATAAGGAACGCTTCGTCCTGTCGTTCCCGTTCTTCTACAGCATGGAAGACTACCAGGCGCAGCGCAAGGAGGACGTCCAGTATGCCGATGCCAGCGACGGACGTCTCCATCTGTCCGCGGATGAGGACGAGCCCCGCGACCTGGTGAGCAAGTCCCTCCTGAGCAGCCTCCCGTCCGGTTATATCTTCGGCCAGAACGTCCAGTACCTGATCTCCAGCATCACACCGGGACATGCGGATTCCACTGATTTCCTGCGTCTTCCGGTTCCGTTCGCCTGCGTGGCGACGGATGTCGTCTCCGGCAAGGCGAAGGTGTGGCACAGCGGCAGTCTCGGGACGGCGATGCGCTCCACAATGTCCATCCCGGGCTTTTTCGCTCCCGTCCGCACGAAGGGCATGGTCCTTGTCGACGGCGGCATGCGCAACAACTTCCCGGTGGACCTCGCCCGGCAGATGGGCGCGGACGTGGTCATCGGCATCGACCTGTCCGACTCCAAGTCGGGGTATGAGGACATCCACAACATCGCCGACATCCTCTGGCGGGGCATCGACATGTTCGCGGAGGACGCTTTTGAGCGCAATGTCAAGAGTGTCGATATCCGCATCAAGCCGGATCTCAAGGGCTACGGCATGATGAGCTTCAGCGCCGGCGCGGTGGACACGATGCTGGTGCGGGGATACAAGGCCGCGGAGGAGAAGGCGGAGGAACTCGCCGCCGTGCGCCGATGGCTGGGTGACGATACCCTGCGGCTGGCGGGGAAGCCGGCCATCGACCTCAGCCACAACAAGGTTTTGATCGACAGCGTCGAGGTAACGGGCGTCACGGGCAAGGACGCGGAGTACATCCGCGCCAAGTTCAAGGTCCATGCGGGGGACGTCGTCTCCAGGACCGAGATTGAAGATGCCGTGAACACCATCTACGGCAAGGGCGCCTACGAATACATCAGTTATGAAATGCTGGGGGAGGAAGAACCTTTCCGGCTGAGAATCAACTGTAAACGCGGTCCCAAGCACCTCCTGGGCGTGGGCTTCCGGATGGATACGGAGGAGCTGGTGTCGCTGCTGCTGAACGTGGGCCTGAACACCACGGCGATGCAGGGGCCGTCCCTGGACCTGACCGCCCGCATCGGTGCGAACCCCTATATTGACGCGCACTACGCTTACGAGACGCCCCGCTGGCCTACCTTCAATGTGCGGGCGGACCTCCGCTGGATCGACCACAACAACTTCCTGATGGGCACGAACCACTTCAATGTCGGCTACCTTTCCTCCACGCAGGAGATCTATGCCTCCAACATGGAGTGGTCGGGTCTGGACATCAAGGGCGGCTTCCAGAACATGTATTTCAACATCGCGCACCTGCTGGCCAGCGACGTGATCGGCGATTACGACCGCAGCCTGTGGAAAGCGGACTATCCGGGCGTCTTTATCGATGCTACCGCCTATACCCTGGATCACGGATACTTCCCGCGCCAGGGCTTCTCGGCCAACCTCCGGTACGACCTCATCTCCCGTGTCTTCGACGGCCCGAGCTATCCGGGCTTCTTCGGTATCCTGAGCGCCCAGGGTAAGATGCCTGTTCCCATCGGCCCGCGCGTCACCCTCATCCCGCAGGGCGGTCTCCGCTTCATTTTCGGTGACGACATCCCGATTCCGTACGCCAACGTGCTGGGCGGCGAGATGGCCGGCCGGTATGTGGACCATCAGCTGCCGTTCATCGGCATCAGCAACGCGGCGTTCCGGCGCAACAATCTGGTCGTCCTGCGGATGGACCTGCGCTTCCAACTGGCTCGTAACAACTACCTTACGGGCACGTTCAACTACGGCCGCGACTTCTTCTCGTTCCGTCAGTTCGAGACGGGCGAAGACCTCTGGGGCGCTGGTGTCGGCTATGCCTACAACACCATCGTCGGCCCTCTCAAGGCGATTTTCCACTGGTCTTCGGTGACCCGGTCCCTGGGTTTCTACGCATCTCTCGGTTTTGATTTCTGACGATGGAAGAGAAGAAAGTCCTGGAACGGCTGCAACGCCAGTGCGCGCGGATGGAGTCCTGCGCCTTCGATGTCCGGCGGAAAGCCCTGAAGGCGATGGAGGGCGATGCCGATGCAGCCGACCGGATCGTCTCCTCGCTGGTGGCCGACCGCTTTGTCGATGACCGCCGCTACGCCGCCGCCTTCGCCCGCGAGAAGTCCTCGCTGCAAGGATGGGGTCCTGTAAAAATCCGCTTCCAGCTGCGTGGAAAGGGTATTTCCGATGAAATCATCTCGGAGGCCCTGCAGGAAATCGATCCCGAGAAAGCGACTTCGAAACTGGATAAACTCGCCGCCGAAAAATACCGTCTCCTGAAGGACGACCCCCAGTGCAAGCTGAAACTCCTCAAGGCTCTTCTGTCCAGGGGTTATAACTATGATGAAGTGGATGCGGCCGTCTCCCGCGTAATGAAATCTTCCGACCGATGAAACATTTCTTCTTGGCGTTCACCGCCCTTTTCCTGGCTGTCATTCCGAGCGAAGCCTCTGTCATTCCGAGCGAAGCGAAGGAATCTGATTTCGACGCATTCTTCGAAAACTCCACCCTCCGCCTCGACTACGTCTTCTGCGGCGACAACGCCCACCAGGCCATTTATTTCCAGCAGGCCCTCCGGACCTCCGAATGGGCGGGCCGACGGGAGAATCTCTCCGAGCCGCTGCTCGAGGGAAACGGCCAGATCCGCGTCCTGAATCCGGAGACGGGGGAGTGCCTGTATGCCAATTCCTTCTCCACCCTGTTCCAGGAATGGCAGGTGGAAGAGGAGGCGACCCGGGTGCAGAAGGCTTTCGAGAACTGCTTCCAGGTGCCTTTCCCCAAGCAGCCGGTGGATATCGAGGTCTTCCTCATGGACACGCACCGTCAGCGGTCCTCCTATCTGAAACACCGTATTGACCCGACGGACATCCTGATCCGAAAAGTGGCGGACAACGGCTATTCTTCCACCGTGGTCTGGCAGGGCGGTCCGCTGGACGAAACCATCGACATTGTCGTGGTCTCCGAGGGTTATGGCGCGTCGGAGAAGGCGAAGTTCTACCGTGACGCGGAGCACGTCGCGACGGCGCTCTTCCGCCATGAGCCGTTTGCCGCGAACCGGAACAAGTTCACCATCCGGGCCGTCTTCGTGCCCTCCCTGGATTCCGGCGTGAGCGTTCCCCGCATGGGGGGATGGAAGCGCACCCCGCTGGACAGTCACTTCGACACTTTTTATATCGACCGCTACTTGACTACCTCCGCGCAGCAGAAGGTCTATGACGCCATCGGCACCGTCCCCTTCGAGCACATCGTCGTGATGGTCAATACCGGCATCTACGGTGGCGGCGGCATCTACAACTCCCTGACAATCATGAACTCCGACCATCCGACCTTCAACGCCGTGATGGTCCATGAGTTCGGCCACGCCTTCGGCGGCCTCGCTGACGAGTACGCCTACGGCGACCAGGTGGAAACCTCGTATCCGGCCGATACGGAACCCTGGGAACCGAACATCACGACGCTCCATGACTTCGGTGCCAAGTGGCAGGATATGCTCCCCGCCGGCACCGCGATTCCCACGCCGCTCGACGACCTGGACAAGCAGGATGTCCGTCGAATCTGGCAGACCTTCACCCCGGAGCAGAAAGCCCTGCTGAACTTGAAGATCGGCGTCTATGAAGGCGCCGGCTACCAGTCCAAAGGTGTCTACCGCCCCGTCCAGGAATGTCGCATGCGCATCAACGAATGCGAAGAATTCTGCCCCGTCTGCACCCGCGCCATCGTCCGGATGATTGAGTACTATACCCGGTAGCTTTTTTCACTTTTGACGCAGTATTCCTGTAATGCCGGAGTTATATAACTGATGGAAGAGCAGGAACTGGCCCTCCGTTGCGCCCGGGGAGACAATGCCGCGCGCAGGGAACTGTACATTCAGTACGGCTCCCGGATTCTTGCGCTTTGCCGTCGCTATGTCTCCGACCCTGCCGATGCGGAAGACCTGAAGCAGGATGCTTTCGTCAAGATATTCCGTGTCATCGGCCGTTTCCGGTGGACGCGTCCCGGTTCGCTGTATGCCTGGATGTCGCGGGTCACGATCAATATGGCCTTCGATTCGTACGGAAAGCGTCGTCGCCTGGCCAAGCAGCTGGTGGATGTGAACGAAATGGAGAATACCATTCCGGACGAATCGACCTATGAAGAGGCCGCTTCGGTGCCGCCGGAAGTGCTTGCAGCGATGATTGACGCATTGCCGGAGGGCTATCGGACCGTTTTCAAGCTATATTGCATCGATGGGCTTTCCCACAAGGATATCTCCGCCCTGCTCGGCATCAAGGAGAAGAGTTCATCGGCCAGCCTTGCGCGGGCTCGGGCGCTCCTTTCTGATGCCATCCGGGAGTATTGGCGGAACGAGGAAGAAGGAACATCCCCCGACAGCTGGTCCCGCATCCTCCGCAAAATGCATCGTGCCGCCGCGTTGCGTGCCTCCGCCATTGCCGTGGCAGTGTTACTGCCCGTTTCCTCCCTTCTTCTCTGGCACTCTTCCCGCCAGCCCTCCGCTCCAGCTATTGCGGAAGTCCCCCCGACCGTTCCGGAAGAACCTGCACCTATCCTTGAAGAACCGACTGCTGTTCCGGAAGATACATTCCTTCCCTTCAGCAGGCCCTCGGTCTCGTTGAACATCCCTTCTGTCGTCCAGGGCGATTCTTCTTCCATTCCGAGCGATTCCTCTGTCGGCCCGAATGATTCCTCTGTCGTTCCGAACGACCCTTCTGTCATTCCGAGCGATTCTTCTGTCATTCCGAGCGAAGCGAAGGAATCTGTCTCCAGCCCTGACTCGACCTCCTCCGCCACTCCTCGCTCGCCCCGGAATCTCCCGCCCGATCCCATCGACCCCTTCCTCACCCTTACCGAGCAGATCCAGCGGCAGCGCCCCCGCGTCTCCCTCAGCTTCCGGGCAGGCTCCGGAACCAACCGCCGGAGAACGGATGTCAGTTTGAATTCGACGCCCTATATCGCCGCCTTGACCTATATGAACCAGGTCGATCCTCGATTCCGACCGGATGTCCGTTCCAATTACGGCAACGCGATCGAATGGCTGGCGAATAATGCGGCTCCCGGTTCCTTCACATCGGGTGTCAACCGTTATCGACACGACCTTCCTGTGTCGTTGGGCATTACGGCCCGTATGGAGCTCACACCGCGGACGGGCGTCGAAAGCGGGCTTGAATATACCTATCTGCATTCCACCGTCGATTCGGATGGCGGTCAGATGAGCCAGCGGCTGCATTTCGTGGGCATTCCCGTGCGGATGGACACCCGGTTATGGACCGGGAACGGACTTGACCTGTATGCCGGCCTTGGCGTCAAGGCGGAGAAATGCATTGCCGCTTCCATGGGCTATGTCAAATGTGAAGAGCCCCGCCTCCAGTGGTCCACTGGGGCGTTTGCCGGTGTTCAATACCGGATCGGCACCCGGTCCCACCTCTATTTCCAGCCGGAATTCTCCTACAGTTTCACGAAAACGGACCTAGTCACTTACCGCACCGAAACCCCGATCGTGTTCACGCTCAACGCCGGATTGCGTTTTGACTTGAAATAATACGCAGTATTTTGACGGAAAGGGCGTTATATAGATAAAAAAACTATATTTGCGCTTATGAAACGAATCATTGCCATGGCTGTCGCCTTGATGGCCCTGTCCT
>CAMJHJ010000145.1 GCA_946405485.1 uncultured Bacteroidales bacterium
TTTAGCTTGCAAAGATACTGAAAATGTTTACATTTGAATTATGAATCCAGCAATCCTCATTTTCTTGCTTGCCTCCCTCACGGCAGCATCGCCGGACAACGGCGCATCGAAACTGATCAAGGACTTCCAAGAGCCGCCACGGGCCGCCCGGCCTTATGTCTGGTGGCACTGGATGGACGGTGAGGTGTCCCTCGACGGCATCCGGAAGGATCTGGAATGGATGGACGCCGTGGGCATCGCGGGCTTCCACCAGTTCGACGCCGGCGGCGTCAACATGCCCAAGGCGGCGCCTTTCAAGCGCCCCTATCTCTCCGACAGCTGGAAAGAGGCGTTCTGCTTCGCCGTCGGCCTGGCGGATTCGCTGGGCATGGAGATGGCCGTGGCAAGCGCGCCCGGCTGGAGCAGCACAGGAGGGCCCTGGGTGAGCCCGGAGGATGCGATGAAGAAGCTGGAATGGCAGACCGTCGAAGTGCAGGGCGGCCCGGTGGATATCCGGCTGCCGGAGCTGCAGAAGGTCACCGGCCCTTACCGGGACATCCCGCGGGGGCAGGAGCATATACAGGTGGATCCCTACGGCTATGACGTCGCCGTGATCGCCGTGCGCCTGAGCGACGGGGACCGGACGATGGCGGAGCTGGGGGCCGAAGTCTCCGCTTCCGACAGCGTGATTACGGTCACCTTCCCCCGTCCGGTTACGGTCCGCGCCCTCACGCTCCGGAGCGGGGCGACCGGCATCCGTCCGCGCATCGGGGACACCCCCTGCCCCCACGTACTCCAGTACAGCAAGGATGGCAAGGGTTGGAAGACGGTGTCCAGGCTCCGGCTTTCCGCCCTGGAATATGCCACGATGAACGTTCCGGCCACGAAAGCCCGGTATTTCCGCGTGAGGGGACCCAAGCTGAAATCCCTGGAGCTCTTCACCGTCCCGAAGATGGAGCAGGTGGAGGAACGCTCGGGCGCGGCCTACCCTTACGACGCCTGGAAATACGGCACAGACGCGGTTCCTGCCGCTTTCTGCGCGAAAGAAGGAGACGTGATCGACCTCAGCGCGCAGATGACGGAGGATGGTCATCTCAGCTGCACGCTTCCCAAGGGCCGCTGGCGCATCTGGCGCTTCGGCGCTTCGCTGACCGGCAAGATGAACCACCCGGCCTCCCCCAACGCCACCGGACTGGAAGTGGACAAGCTGAACAAGGGAGCCTGGGAGCGCTATTTCCGGCATTACCTGGAAATGTATAAGGAAGCGGCCGGAGGCATGCTGGGCGAGCGGGGCATCACGCATCTGCTGGTGGACAGCTTCGAGGCCGGTCCGGAGACCTGGACGCCCGCCCTGGCGCAGGAATTCATGGCGCGCCGGGGCTATGATCCCCTGCCCTGGCTGCCCGTGCTGACCGGGCAGGTCATCGGCAGCGCGGAGCGGAGCGAGCGTTTCCTGGTCGACTGGCGGACGACCCTCGGCGAACTCTTCACCGAGAACTACCGGCGAATCAACGCTCTGACTGCGAAATACGGAATGAAGGGCACCTACATCGAATCGCACGAGACCGGCCGGGCTTTCATCGGCGATGGAATGGATGCCAAACGTAACGCTTCGGTCCCGATGTCCGCCATCTGGATGACCGAAAGCCCGAGCGGCTCCATGCTACCGGCAGCCATCAGCGACATCCGCGAGAGCGCTTCCGTTGCCCATATCTACGGGCAGAACATCGCCGCGGCGGAGTCTTTCACCGTCAATGGCGACAACAAACGGGCCTACATCTATCATCCCGGCAATATCAAGTCGATCGCGGACATCGCGCTCTCCAGCGGCCTCAACCGCTTCATTATCCACGACAGCGCCTCCCAGCCTTCGGACGACTACCTGCCCGGGCTGGCACTCTTCCGCTATGGGCAGTGGTTCCATCGCAACGAGACCTGGGCGCCTTACGCCAGGGTTTGGACGGACTACCTCGCCCGCAGCTGCACGATGATGCAAGCGGGCCGGAACGTGGCCGACATCCTGCTGTACTACGGTGAGGATACCAACGCCACAGCGCAGTACGGAGGCGAATACCTCGCCTGCCTGCCCAAGATTCCGGCCGGATACAATTTCGACTATGCCAATCCCGACGTGCTCCTGAATGTCGTCCGGCCTGAAGGCGGATGCCTGGTGACCGGCAGCGGCCAGCGCTACAAGGTGCTGGTGCTGGGTCCCGCCTGCAAAGCCTATATGTCGGACGAGATCCGCGCCCGGATCGACGCACTGAAGGCGCAGGGCGTGCCGGTCTGCGATGAGGAAGGACTTCCCGCCCTGCTGGAATCGGCAGCCATCCGTCCGGACCTGGTCCTTTCCGGACCGACGGACGGGCTGTGGAACGACGGCTTCCTCTACGGCGGCAAGGTGCCGCAGAACAGCCGGGGCCATGACGCGACGATCGCGGGCATCCAGTTCGTGCACAGGGTCGTCGCCGGCGAGGGAACGGATATCTACTGGATCTGCAACTTCACCGGCCAGGACTGGCGCGGCAGCGTGAGCTTCCGCGAAGGGGGCCCTTGCGCGGCCCTGTTCAATGCCGAGACGGGCACCATGGAGCGTATCCCGCGCTCCGGCAGCCGTGTCGACCTGCACCTGAAGGCCGGAGACGCCGTCTTCGTCGTGCTGACCGACCGGCCCCTGAACCTGCCCGAGGCCAAGCCGGAATACAAGGCGGCCGAAGTGATGACCCTGGAGCGCTGGTGGGATGTGGAGTTCAACCAGAAGGGCGGCGAGCACGCCTTGGAGACCTTCTCGGAGCTGAACGACTGGACGACCAACAGCGACCCGGTGGTGAAATATTTCTCCGGGACAGCGCACTATTCCTCCGTCTTCAATGTGCCGGCCGGGGCGCTTTCCGGCCTGGAAGAGGCCCGCATCGACCTCGGCACCGTCCATGTGATGGCGGAACTGATCGTCAACGGGCACAATGCCGGAGTGCTCTGGCGCACGCCCTTCCTCAGCCCGGATCTCCTGCCCTGGCTGAAGGAGGGTGAGAACACCATCGAGGTGAATGTCACGAACCTCTGGGTCAACCGCATGATCGGTGACCGCCAACGCGGCGAAAAGCCCGTGACCCGCGTCCGGCGCTTCTACAATGCCGGCGACCCTCTCCTGCCGTCCGGCCTGCTCGGCCCGGTGCGACTCATCGGCTACAGCGACTGATTAGCCACAGAGGGCAGCCAGGTGCAAAAACCCTAAGTTTTGCACCTTGGGGGCGGCTGTTTATTATAGCGTCGGGGCCATTTCGAAGGTCATCTCACCGCCGCGAAGAGATCCTGAAGTTCGTCAACGAACGCGTCAACCGAAGCAGCCGCATTTCGGACGTGGAAGTCGAGAAGGAGCCCTTCATCAAGACCGCCACCCTCAAGATCAAACGCTTCCTTTACAAGGAAAAGAAAGAGGACGGATCTCCCAAGCAGGACAAGGTGTAGGTTCCGGCGTCGTTCAGAAAGTGACTCCGAGGAGCAGACGCAGGTTCATGTTGTGCGCAGTGAAAGAGGGGGCGTCTCCCTTCACCGCGGAGTTCATCAATCCATAACTTCCTTCGAGGCCCAGATACCACCCGGAAAGGCGGTACAACAGCCTGCAGGCTGCTCCTGCGTCAAATCGTTTCAAGTAGCCGAACGCAGATGCTTCGTAATAAGGATAGACATCGCTGTTCCATGGGGAGTCATAATACCTGGGGTCGTTTTTCTGATCCCACAGCCCATAGGCTGCATAAGGGCCGATGCCGAATTCGAAGTGCGCGACGCGAGCGGTGACAAAAACGGGAAGGGTCGCATAGATTGCGCCATAGTCTTTCTCCCCCTGCCAGGTCAGTTCTAGGATCGGATCCAGTCCCAGTATGGAATTCACCGCATACCGATATCCGACTCCGACGCTATACGCCATCCGGGCTCCGGTCCCTGGGTAGGGCCCGCTGATCTGTGAAACCCCGGCCTCAAGATCCAGATGAGGCTGTGCAAAGGCAGCCAACCCCAAAGATAAGGTTAGTGCAATGCCGAGATAGAAACCCTTAAGACTCATTGTTTAGGATATTTAATCAAAACTCTAGGTCATAATACTCTTCGATACCTGATTCTATTCCATATTCAGAATGCATAGTAGTATGAGCTACACCAATGCCATATTGACTAGAACCTGCAGGAACTGTGACGAGGTATGTTGAGTAATAATACGTTCTACTGCCCTGATCCACGCGGACAATTGTATTCTTTACCTTTAGCCGTCTATCATATTGGAGCGTGTCCGCAACTGTACAGGCTTTATCTGAATAAAACTGAACGTAATAACTTCTCAGTTCACTCCACTCTTCAGATACACCATAATCTTGATAATAAGAAGAAATCACAGAAGATTCAAGTCGATGGTATGGCGGGCCATAAATCGCCTTTACTCCTTCCGCATCAAAAGTTGATAATGAATCTCGTTGTGCTTGAAATGTTGAACTATCCAGTTTTGTAATGGTAGGTAATGAGGAACCGATTGAGAAATAGTTAGATCCATAAATCATGACGGAACAGAAATCAAGGGGTCCAAGATTGACATTATCGGTAATGTTCAATACGTTAAACTGTGATGCATATCCAGGCACAATGTTATTATAATTAACAATCAAATAATCATCCCTGTCTGAACGACAATGCTCATGAAATAATCCGACAGAATGACCAATTTCATGTATAACGGTTCCGGTATTGTATCCAGCATTCTGTAGTGAGATTATTTGTTTCCCACCTTTCATCCCAATACTATTGGAATAATTCCCATCCGAGATATTATTTTGAAATTCAATGTAATTCCCATTTCCAGTTCCATAGATAAAATCCAAGCCTGTTTTTGATTGCCATTCGGTTATAGCTGCTTGAACATGGGCTTGTCCTGTAAAACCTGTATTGTAAGTATAGTATACTTTGTGATTTGGCCAATATTTCACAAAACTGCTTGTAATACTTGATCTTGAATTACTATTTTCCAAAGCATTTTGAAGGTTATTCACTTGAAGTTGATCTAATACAATATCTCCTTGAAAGATATACAAATCACCCATTTTCAGAATCGAATAATCATCTGTGAGATGGAACTCTGTCTTCTCTTCATTAGGGAAGGCTTCTTCAGGGGGAAAGGCGACTTCATCTGAATGGCTCGAACGCGTCTCTAATGAAACATCATCATTTTCTTTAGTTAATGGATCTTGAGAAATGCTGGAGTAACTGCACGAGTAAAGAAAGATTAGACAAAGAAAAAGGGCAATGGATGCTTTTCTATCGTAGATCATAAGTAGATAGGGAGAGAAGTTTTACATATAATACGGTTCACTTTTACAAATAAAAAAAATAAATAATTAATAAAAAAATAATTCGAAAGAAAGTGCCTGAAACTCACATCAATTCTGTTTTTTGGGGTTGTAATTATCATTATGGCGGCTTTCGAAAAAGTTACGTATATTTGTATGTTATAGATGGAACCGCAGATGATCCGCAGGCAAGACAATTACAATTTGGCAGGGCGCAACACATTCCGGATGGATGTGACGTGCGCCTGCTGGATCGAGTATGACAGTCCGGAAGACCTGGCGGAGCTGGACCTGGCGGCACTCCCGCAGCCGGTCCTGCACATCGGCGCAGGCAGCAACCTGCTGTTCACGGGGGATTTCCCGGGGACGGTGCTGCATTCCGACATCAAGTATTACAAGATCGCCGCATCGGCCGAGGAGGAAGTGCTGGTGGAGGTCGGCGCGGGCGTGGTCTTCGACGACTTCTGTGCCTGGGCGTCCGACAACGAACTCTGGGGCGCGGAGAACCTGTCCGGCATTCCCGGCGAAGTCGGGGCTGCGGCGGTGCAGAACATCGGCGCGTACGGCGCGGAGGTGAAGGATATCGTCGCGCAGGTCAAGTGCTTCGACTGGGAGAGGAAGCGCATCGAGACGCTGTCGGTCGCGCAGTGCGGCTACGGCTACCGCGAATCGGCTTTCAAGCATGCGCCGCTGAAAGGGCGCCTGGCCGTGGTGGGGGTGCTGTTCCGCCTGTCGAAGGCGCCGCACCCGCGGCTGGAGTACGGCCCGTTGAAGACGGCGTTCGCCGCCGGTGCGCCGGCGCACCCGGCGGAGGTCCGGCAGGAGATCCTGAGGATCCGGAACGGCAAACTGCCGGATCCAGCGGTCCTGGGCAGCGCCGGCAGCTTCTTCAAGAA
>CAMJHJ010000146.1 GCA_946405485.1 uncultured Bacteroidales bacterium
CGAAGCGGAGGTCGGCGGTGCGGTGGCTGTCCGGCTTGATGGCGGCATCGGCCTTTTCGATGAAGTCCATCAGCAGGGGACGGATGGCGAAACGGATGATGTCTCCGTTCTCGACGGAGCCGCCCCACATCCGGTAGATGTTGTCATTGCCGCTGGCCCAGAAATAGACCAGTTCCTCCGGAGTGAAGTACTTGCGGTAGATGTCCACGCCCAGGAAATCGATGTCCTGGCACAGGCCGCCGGCGGTGTAGATCGCCTTGACGAAAGGCTCGGGATTGCCGATGGCGGCGAGAGCGGCGTCCATGTCCTTGAACAGGGGCTTCAGGAAGCGGGAGAAGTCATAGCCGGGCTCGCCGGGAGCGGGGGTGAACTTCGGGGCTTCCTGGGCACCGCGCATGCGGGCCATCATCTCCGCCGACATGCCTTGACGCGGGGCCGGACGCTCGCCGGGCCTCGGGACGCGCAGGCTGGGGTTGATGTAGGCCATGAAGCGCTCCGCGCTGGTATAGGTCAATTCCTGCTTGGGGGCCTTCTCCTTCAGGGTGTTGGTGAAGTTGCACATCGACACGATGCATCGGAAGTTGGTGCTGGAGAAGCTGTTCACTTCCCAGCGGTCCTTGTTCTTGAACACGGCCGGGAACCGCTCCACCATGCGGGTGGCGAGCATCCGGTGCTCACGGGCGCCGCGGGGCGTCAGAGAACCTTCCATGCCCTTGTGGGCTTCCACGACGGCGTTCACATCGTCATAGACAGCCTTGCCGACACCCGTCAGCAGGTCCAGGGAATCCAGGACGGCGAAAGCGTCAATAGCGGCCCGCGCGAACGTGGAGTTCTGCTCGTAACGGGAGCCGTGACGGCCATAGTGCGAAATGTAGAACGGCTTGAAACCCTTCGGGGCTTTCGTGTCCACAATCGGATTGAACTCGTAGGAATGCATGTTGTTCGCTGCACGGTCCGGATCTTCAGTAAACAGTCTCACAGCTTCTTCCTGGGCGCCCAGGCTGAGGCAGACCGCGGACAGCATCAAGGCAGAAATTAGTTTTTTCATCGATTGGATACTAAGTGTTATTTGTAAAACACACAAATATAAACAATTTGCCCGCCAAAATCAAATCGGCGGGCAATGAAAGGCGGAAAAACCGGGTTCCGGAATCAAAAATAGAAGTCCTCTATCGGATAATGCTCTTCCTCGGCGGGAAGTTCGATGCGGGCGACCGTCGTATTGACGATATCAACATAACCGATTCCGTCGATGATGTTGGAGGGGACGGTGACGGGTTCCACGATTCTCGGGTCGTACCCTTCGGACGAGATGGTCCTCAGGGAGCGCAGATAATAATAGGCATCCTGCGAGCAGTGGCTCAAATGGACCTCCAGCCTGTGCTCCGCCCGGCATTTGTCCAATTCTTCATTAAAGGCGTCGTATCCGTAGTTTTTGTAAAGATCCCGCCGCAGCCCATAGAAGTTGGCGCCTTCATCGCTCCAAGATGAAAAGCTGTTCATCTTCAGATGGGCCGTTCCGTCCCGGAACATTTGGTCCGAGAAGCAGGCGAATTCGCCGTTTCCGGAGAAATCGAACAGGTTCAGGTCTTCCGACTGGCCCATGTTGCCGTCCAGGAGGATCGGGTCGTCCAAGTCACGGATGTAGAGGATCGACTCCGTCGAGGCGAAGAGATCGGGCCTGCCATCCTTGTAGGAAAACGTCCCGTCGGTGACATTGTGCAAGGTGATGCAGTACCAGTTGTCTTCATCCTTCCGGTCAGGGACATCGGCCCGGATCTGAAGATAGCGGTCGCTGTAATCCAAGTGCGTGACGGTAACGCGGGCGGTGTCCAACTTCGTGATTTCCACGGCCCCGGGAACCGTCAGCTCAGGGGACGAGGCCCGATAAGTTCCATGATTGGCCTCGAACGTCAGCCGTACTTTGTCGCCGGGCTTGAACGTGGCGGAAAAAGAGACGGGCAACTGCCGATAATAGTTTTGATCGCCGGAGGAGAAGAAGGAATGGTCGCCATCGACGTTCTTCTCTTCTTCGGGCGTCGCGGAAACGACCGCCACCGGCTCCCCGTTCACATAACAGGTGACGGTGGCCTCTTCCACGAGTTTGACGAGACCTCCTTCGCTGAGGGATACGCTGACGGTCTGGGAAGTGGTCGATGCATCCAGCCAGCCGAGAACCATCAACTCGGGCTTCACCTGGCTGAAATCGTAATCTATGTAATTGGTGCAGGCTCCGGCAAGAAGCATCAGCACGGGAATGATGAGTCTTTTCATGCGCTTAGAATGTCCTTGTGTAACCGATGGAAGGGAAGAAAGGAAGAAGGGTGACCTTCTTGAGCCGGACATCTGAGACCCGCTGCCAAGAAACCGTGCCGTCCGGGTTACTGCTCATTATTTCGGTAGTGTCGTTCTCCTTCAGCACCAGGCTCGGATTCATGTGATTGTACGCGTTATAGACGCTCAGGTTCCAGATGCCTTCGCCCCGGTTGTGCTTCTTGTGGAAATTGAATCCCAGGTTCAGGGTGTGGCTGGACGGCAGACGGTAGTTGTTCCTCGAAGTGACCAGGTCGGAGTAGCGATAATCACCTGTAGGAGACATCATTACGATCGTCCGTTCCGGAAGCGTGGTCACACCGCCGGAAGCATAGTTCCAAGTGGCGCTGAGGTCGAACTTCTCGTTGAACTTATGATTCACCACCAGGTTTATGTTATGGCGGCGGTCATAGCGATACGGAAAGCGCTCTCCGTGGTTGATGGTCGGGAACAGCCGGTCGCTCTTGGCCAGCGTGTAGCCCAGCCAGCCGGTGGTCCTGCCCATTGTCTTTTCGATGAACAGTTCCAGGCCCATCGCCCGTCCGGAACCCACTTCCACTTTGTTCTCCCAACCGCTGGAGTCGAAGAGGAAGGCCACGCCCTCCTTATACTCCAGGACATTGTTGATGGATTTGTAATAGCCCTCCAGCGAGAATTCCCAGCCGGGAATGCCGTTGTAGTAGAAACCGAGCGAATACTGGTTCGACGTCTCAGGACGGATATTCTTCGTGATGGGGACCCAAAGGTCGATGGGAAGCGAAAGCTGGGAAGATGACAGCAGGTGGACGTACTGCGACATCCGGGAGTAGGAGGCCTTGGCCGACCAGTCCTGCGTGAAGTTCACCTTCGCGCTCATGCGCGGCTCTAGGGACCAATAGGTCTTTCCCTGCGTCCCGAAGAGGGATGCATGCAGACCCGGATTCAGCGTCACGCGGCTGCCCAGCCGGATATCGTCCTCGATATACAGGTTGGCTTCGTGGCCGATCTGGGCGGCGTTGCTCTTCATGTTGATGGTGGTGTCCAGCTGGACGGCGCCGCCGGACATCTCCTGGGCAAAGGTGGTCAGGGTCTCCGGAATGAAGGTGTGGAAGGTGTATTCGGCCCCGAACTTAACCTGCTGGGACGGGGTGGGGGTGTAGTCGAAATCGACCTTCGCCACCCAGTCGCGCATGCCCGAACGGTAGTCAAAATTATACTGGTTGTTGTCGATGGCTCCGTTCGGCTGAACTTCCTTGGAGACCAGGTCCGACCCCATCTTCATCTTGTAGCGGTTGTAGGCGACCGTCGTGTTCGCAAAGAGTTTCGGATTCATCACATGGTTCCAGCGGAGCGCCGCCACGGTATTGCCCCAGCGGATGCCCAGGTTCTGGTTATCTGTAATGGCACCACCCGTCATACCGTTGGTATAATCGTCCGTGTTCTTGTAATAGAAGTCGTCCAGCCCGTTGTACACATTGAAATACAGGCGGTCCCGGTCGCTGAAACGATGCGTCAGCTTGGCGTCGAGGTCGTAGAAGAAATAGTTTCCGTCGAAACCGGTCAGCTTCAGAATCGGTGTCAACAGGAGCGTGTGCATGCCGCGGCCGCTGATGGAGTAGGAGGTCTTTCCCTTCCAGAGGGGGCCTTCGAGGTGCAGTTTGTCGCTGATCATGCTGATGCCGAAGCTTCCGTGCGTCTCATAGAGATTGCCGTCGTTCGTCCGGACATCGAGGATGCTGGAGATGCGGCCGCCGTAGCGGGCAGGGAAGGCTCCCTTGTACAGCGTAATCTTCTTCACGGCTTCCGGCTGGAAAACGGAGAAAATGCCCAGCATGTGCTCGGCATTGTAGATAGGAATGCCGTCCAGCATGAGCAGGTTCTCGTCAGGTCCGCCGCCCCGGACGTAAAGGCCGGAGAAGCCCTCCGTTCCGCCCTGCACGCCGGGGAGCATCTGAATGGTTTTCAGGACATCGGCCTCGCCGAAGAGGGCCGGGGCGCTCTTGATGGCGGCAATGGGCACCTCGATGGCGCTCATCTTGGTGGCCTCAATGCCGGATTCCTTCTGGGCGGTGACGACCGCTTCCTGCAGCGATGCGCCCGGAACCAGTGTCACATTGACAGTTGTGTCCTTCTGCGCCGGAACGGAAATGGTCTGCGTCGTATAACCGACGTAGGAATAGGAAATCTCGACCTTTTCGGCACTCTTGGGGATGGACAGCGAGTAGAAACCGAAATTATTGGTCACGGCGCCGTCCTTCCCGACCGTCGCGCCAGCGCCGATTAACGTCTCTCCGGAAGCGGCGTCCGTAATCAGGCCGCTGACGGTGATGGTATTCTTGTTTTGAGAGAAGGCCGCCTGGGAAACAAGCAGCAAGAATAAAACAAAATACTTTTTCATAGATCCGTTACTTCCTCGATCCTCCAAACACATATCCCAAACGGAAATTGACATTGCTGTCTCCCTTGTCCATGAATCCTACGGAGAAAGTGCCGCGCAGCCTGTCCCAGAGCTCGAATCCGACCCGTGGTGCGAAATAGGGCGAGACAGGCTTGCTCGTATAGAATGGCTCGCTGTTTCCCTCGACGAGGCCGGTGAGACCGTAATTATTGTAATTCTGAGAAAGCTTGTAGGAACAGGAAACACCCGCCTCCAATCCAGCAAAGAGTGTGAAATTGGGTTTCATCCGGAAATTATAGTCGGCCGCCAGATAATGCTGGGACGAGAGATAGAACGGCGATCCTTTCTCGGCGGTCCGTTTGATGCCTCCGATGTGCGTTCCGACCCCGATGTCCCAGGGACTGTTCGGGAAATAGTATCGCAGTTCGGCGCCGAACCGAAGGAGCGGCAGACTTCCGTTCGTCCCCACATTATACAGGGGAAAACCGGTCCCCACATTCACTTCTCCGACGACTTTTCCCGTCGCTTTCTCGGAATCTGATTCCGGCATCGTCTGCGCCTGACAGACAAAGGCGAACGATACCAAAGCTATTAAAACGATTATCTTTTTCATGTATTCTTATTGAGTGAGTTTTCGGATGTTAGAATGAGAAGCTGAGCCCTCCGCAGACGCTGAACAGCCAGCGGACATAGCGGTCGGTGGCCTGGCTTTGGCCGGAGATCATGTCGGTAGTGACCGTATGGACTTTGTAAGTATCGGTCAGGACGTAGTGGAAAGCCGGATTGATGTTGAGGCTCACGCGTCCGATGGGATAATGGAAGGCCATGCCGCCATCCAGGGAAAGGAAGAAGGGGGAGCCGTTCTCCGTGTAGCGCTCGGTCTTGATCTGGGGATCTGTCGATACTTTCAGTCCGCTCTTGGACGCCGCCACGTAGCCGGGCGTAAGGCCCAGATGGAATTCAGTTCCTCTGTTCAGGCCCAGCAAGAAGTTGAAAAGACCGTTCTTGAGACTGCCTCCGGTTTCCCCGCTCTTTTTAGCGTTGCGGAAGCCGTCCTCCATCAAATCGCCTTTCTTGTTCCACCGATAGGAGACTGCCAGAGGCACGCCGAAAGTATGGTCAAGCTTGGCGATCGTAGGCGTGTACTGAAGTCCGGTCCGGATTCCTAAGCCATTGGAAAAGTATCTGTTGTACAATATGTTGAATGTGATGTCCCCGGAAAAGTCCTTGTCGAATGGCTCCAGATAGCCGGTGGATAGAGTAATCTCTTGGTTCAGGGGTTTCTGCCTTTGTGCGTAGGCTGTATTGGAAATGCTCGTGAAGCATGTAATCAGGGCAATGATTCCCATCATTGATTTGATCCGCATATCGTCAGGTCTGATATATTTAAATTTTTTAAAGAACAGTAATCAATTACCATGCCGTAAAAAACAATGTTTTTTCTTATCTTTGTGTCAACTACATCATTAATAACCCATCTGGTATGAAAAAAGGCATTATCAAGCTTATT
>CAMJHJ010000147.1 GCA_946405485.1 uncultured Bacteroidales bacterium
ATCATCATCGGCTCGGACATGTCCATCCACCGCGAACTGAACGAACTCAACACCCCGGTAGACTTCCTCCTGCAGACCATCACCCTCCTGGCTTCCTCCGCCAACGGTCCGGCCCGTGCGATGCTGGACCTCGGCGTCCACCACGAACTCAAGGGCTACACCATGCTCTCCTTCGACGACGCCAGTGTCGATGACATCATCGACCAGGGCTATCAGAACGCATTGGCCAACAAGGAGCTGTTCGAGTCCATCGCGGTTGCCGTGGCCGGCAAGCCCATTCCCGACATCGCCAGTCACAAGCCGGCGGTGAACCTGGCCCAGGGAAAAGTCCATGTGCAGGAAGTCCGTTTCGATGGCATCGGAGAACGCGAGCGGAAACGCATCAATTACTCGAAAGACATCCCTGCGGACGGCATGTATGACCGGGCGACCGTCGAACGGCTCCTGAACGACATCTACGGCACCAATGCCTTCGAGTCCGTCACCTATCACATGGAAGGGAATGAGGAGCCCTATACACTGGTCTTCGAGTGCCAGAAAGGACAGACGAACGACATCGCCATCGGCCTCCGTGCCGATACGGATGAAACCGTGGCCGCCATCCTGCATTACGGCCTGGGCACGCGCCGTCTTACCGGCATGCGCATGATGGCGGACCTCAAGCTGGGCACGAACCCGTACTTCCAAGTGGACTGGGGCACGAAGTCCCGTATCGGTCTCCCCTCCTACGGAATCATCGCCCGCGCCGGCCTGATGAACACGCTGCTCGGCTGGATGGGCGACACCGACTACAAACTCTTCCACACCGCCGTGGACGGCTACCTGGAAGACACCCAGATGAAAAACGGAAAGGTTCGGGTGGGCCTCACGGCCGAGATGACCCCTTACGAGCACTTCCTGAGCGTCAGAGAACTCCGTTCCGGCCAGTGGGACTGGAAGAGTCATTGGCTCTCCGGCTTCACGAACCTGACATTTGACACTTTCGACGACGGATATTTCCCCGATAAAGGCGTCCGCCTCTCCCTGAACGGTCGATATGTCTTCTATGGAAAGGAGAGAACCGTCGGACTGCTTGAGTACCCGGAGGATCCTGATGAATTTGCTTGGACCAGAAGCGAGGATTCCGAAGGTGGTGGCGGTCCGGAGATTCCGGACGATTATATCAGGGCCGAACCCATCAAGCCCTACGGCAGCGTCCTGGCCAGCGCCCAGGCCGCCTTCACCATCGGCGGAAACTTCACCATTCTTCCCAGCGTCTATCTCGGATGGAATTCCACCGATAACGAAGCCATGCATCCCCGACACGCTGTCGTAGTCGGCGGTTTCATGGCGAACCGGTACACGGAGCGGCAGATTCCTTTCTTCGGTTTCTCCACCGGATTCCGTTCCACCAGCCGGGTCACGTTTGTGCCCCAATTGGACCTGAGATACCGTTTTCTCCGCAAGAATTACGTCACGGCCAGAGCGGCCATGTTCAAGCGGGAGGATACTTTCAAAGGACTTTTCGATGTATACCCGATTTACGCCTTCGGCGCGGAATACTCCCGTCAGTCGATCGTGGGACCGCTGCGTATCGCCGTCCAGTATTGCGACATCACCAAGCTCACCTTCTATGCGGGCATCGGCTTTGACTTCTAAAACGTGACGAAATGAGATTTATCCGACACATAGCCATCGTTGCCGCGGCCCTGGTGCTCGCCCTTCCCGCCCGCTCTGCGGAACCGGAGAAGGACTACCGCACAACCCTGGCGAACCTGCTGGCAGAACTGCGCCAATCCTACGCCGGCGCCCTCGAATCGGATTCCCTCCTGGTGAACAATCCGCTGCGGCGGGAGCAGTTCGCCGAGATGCTCCATTCCGCCGACGAGGTGACGATCATGCTCTACACGCAGCGGCCCGAGCTGACGTTCGACATGGCCTTCGCCCTGGAGAACGTAGAACGGATCCAGAGTTCGCTCGCGGAGCAGACCCGGCTTTCCGACAAGTACCGGATTGCCTCCCGTTCGGGCCTCCTCCGCTACACCCTGCTCAACGAGACGCTGCAGGAGATGTACCGGACGCAGCCGGTGGATTCCCTCGCCCCTGCCGATTCTTTGCAGGCACAGGAGCACCTGCATGCTTTCCTGGACGATGAGGACCCTGAAAGAAAGGCCCTCCTGGACAGCTGTGTCCATTATTCCGCCGCCCTGGCCGATTTGTACAGCCAATCCGTTACGATGGCCCTGCAGGACAGCGTACGGATTGCCGAGACCGAGGAACGGCTCCAACATGCCTACGAATACGCCCGGGATAATTATGCCGAGTCCCAGAAGAACCGCTACATTGGCGGCAACGTGAATATCGGCCATATCATCAAGACCTGGAATTCGTTCACCCGGCTTGTGCGGGACGACCTGCGGACACGGTATCACACCGAGCCTATCGTCGATAACGCCGTGGGTGCCTGGAGCGGCCGATATGTCCTGACCTATGCGGCGCTTTCCTTGATCCTGCTCCTGCTTGCCTTCCTGGTCGCGACAGTCATCAGTTCCTTCGTATTCAAATGGAAGCGGCTGGAGAAAGCCCGCCCGTTCCGTCCCATCCTTGCGGCCATCCTCGCCATCCTGCTCTTCATCGTGGCGATGCTGCTCGTCAAGTCTGACCGAGGAAATCCTTATTGGAGAATGGCTTACCAACTGCTTAGCCGCTTCTCCTGGCTCACCATCGCCATCCTTGTCTCCCTGCTCATCCGCATCAAAGGCGAACAGGCCAAGGCCTCACTGATCATTTATATCCCGACCTTGCTGCTGGCCTTCGCGTGCATCCTCATGCGCGCCATCTTCCTGCCTGCCAGCGCGGTGCCGCTCATCCTCCCGCCGGCCCTGCTGCTGTTCATCATTTGGCAAAGCGTGGTAAACATCCGGTGCCGCTCGAAAGTGAGTCCGGCGGATCTCCGCTACATGTGGGTATCCGTGGGCGTGATGGCCATCGCGGGCATCCTGTCCTTGGCCGGATACTCGATGATCGGTGTGCTCCTACTCACTTTCTGGACCTTCCAACTCGCTCTCCTTCATACCATTACAACGCTTTACTATCTGATGAAGCGCTATTATGAGGATAAGGTGATCCGTAGAAAGGCGCGTTATCACGAAGAGAATCCGCTGCTCCCGCTGGATGACAAGAATGCGTTCATCGAGGTGACCTGGCTGTACGACCTGCTCCGCATGGTCATTGTTCCGCTCACGACCCTCATCTCGTTCCCTTTGAGCATCCTGCTCACCTCCCGCGCCTATCAGCTGTCCCTGACCGGTGCTGACCTGCTGCGAGTACCGCTCATCAGCCGGGACGGATACAGCTTCCTGACCCTGTCCAACCTGCTGCTCGTCATTGGACTCTTCTTCATCTTCCGGTACATCATCTATCTGGTGAAGGCCCTGTTCCGCGTGATCAAACTGCGCAGCATCATTGAGAAGAGAGGCGATACTGCCGTCCCGCTCAAGGAGTCGGACGTGAACTTGAGCCTGCCCCATACGCTCTTTTCCCTGCTGGGATGGCTACTGTACCTGATTGTCGCCTTCTCCATCCTGCATATTCCTACAACCGCACTCACCGCCATCTCGGCCGGTCTCGCCGCCGGTATCGGTTTCGCGCTCAAGGACTTGATCAACAACTTCTTCTACGGCATCCAACTGATGGCCGGACGCATCCGCGTGGGTGACAAGATCTCCTGCGACGGCGTCCGAGGCATCGTCAAACGCGTGAGTTACCAGACTACGCAAGTGGAAGACGAGGACGGTTCCATCATTGCCATCACCAACACCGAACTGTTCACCAAGAAATTCAAGAACCTGAACAGCGGAAGGAACTACGAACTGCTCAAGATACCCGTGAGCGTCCGCTACGGAACGGACATCGAAAAAGCCCGAAATGTCATCCTGAATGCCTTGAAACCGCTCATGACCCAGGACAAGTACGGACGGGACATCCTCGACCCGAGCTGGCCCATCGATATCCGGGTGGACAAATTCGCCGACAATTCCGTGAATCTTTTCGTGGTGCTCTATACGACGGTTGAAACGCACTACACCTTCCCGGCACGTGCCTTGGAGGCCATTTACAACGCCTTCTACGAGAACGGCATCGAGATTCCGTTCCCGCAGCGCGACGTGTACATCAAGAAGTTGCCCGAGAAGGAATAACGTTAAGGAAGAACCTCGTTTACGGCCGAAATCACCACCGGCCCCAGCAAGCCGGAAGGCAGCAGGGGCGAATCGGCCGTGTACCAGTTAAACGACGTATAAGTCCATTTCTGAACCGCATCGGGCTGCAGATCGCCGATGATCCGGTTCGGCCAGAGATTGATGACCTTCACTTCCAGCGTATTGACGCCCGGCATCAGATACTCGGCCGGAATAGTCAGCCGGAAGGGCGCCTTCCATGCTGCGCCGAGGTCATGACCATTGACCGTAACACGCGCCAGATTCTTCACGCTGCCGAGGTCGATCTCGAAGGAATCGACCTTCTTTAGCTGTTTCTTCTTCAAGGTAAATGCGTTCCTGTACGTGACTGTACCGGCGTAGTACTTGATGGACGGGTCCGTCGATTCCGTATAGGACATCAGTTGGTCGAAAACAGCCGTAGAAGGAGCTCCAAGGCCGGATTCAAAAGATAGTGTCCATGGACCTTCAACCGTCAGGACCGGCGTCTTCCGCTTGAATGTGACAGGGAAATCCTCATCCGCATCCTTGCCGATGATGACGAACATCGCGTCATTTTCCTCCATGCTCAGCGGGAAGAACCGATATCCATCCGCCGAGGTAGAAGCATACATCTGGCGCATCTCCCCCGTTGCGGGATCCAGAATCCGCGGATTTCCCTGCCCACCCCGCAGTAGGATGACAGATTTAGACGAAGGCTCGCCCGAGAAGTTCCGAATCCACCAGATATCCTCCTTGTCCGTCTCGCGATGGACATAAGTCCAACCCGCCGGAAGGATGCAGTCCGGCCGGAAACCGTTCAGCCGCAGCGCATCCCCAACCGGCATATCCAGGAAGTAATCCTTCAGTTGGAGAAGCAGGAGATCGAACGCGGCCTGGGAGTCCTTCAAGGAAGCCGATTTCTCCGGCATAGTGCCGCATACGGGCACCCCGGCCTTGGCCAGGTACACGATCCGGTGCAGCATGTCATAAGACATTGTCCGGCAGTTCGGTCCAAGGACCAGAATCTTGTATTTCATCCCGGATTCCGTCTCCAGGCAGCCGTCAATCGGGAAAACGGAGTGCTGGAGGCCATACGGGTTGATGAAGTCGTAGGCATAGCCGGACGGTATCTCCGGCAACTCCTTCCCGAACAGTCCCGTGATGGTATTGTCCTCGCCGTAATAGTAGAGGATATCGGCCTTGAAACGGCCCTGCTGAAGGAGATAGGAACTGCGAGCCAGATAGTCCGTCCATACCCTGGCTTCCTCCGCCCAAGTCTCGTGACGATTAAACCATTGGCCAAAACCCAGCAGGTCCAAGCCGGGCTTGTGCGTGTCGTCAGGCTGATGGGAGGACTCGTGGATGACGAAACGGTTCAGGCCACAGGAGAGGGCGATATCGGCCGTATATTTCAGGTTTTCAGGGCAATAGGCATAGCTTTTCCCACCCACGCCGCTCGTGGTAAAGGATTCCGCGGCGACGATGTTCTGGCCGAAGATATGGGCCACGGAAGCGGATTCGCGGATATCAGCCATCGCCATCGGAATGGATGAACCGTCTCCGGCATCGGCCGTCCAGATGGCGGACATCGGGATGTCGGCCAGCCGCTTGATGTCCATGCCGTCTCCGACAAAGAGCCGTCCGTTCTCGTGGGATTCCGTGTAGCGGCCCTTCATTCCGGCGTTCCGGACGATGTCGCCCAGGCGGTCGTAGTTCTCCGTAAAGAGTTCGCCGATGGTCTTCCGCCAGTCGAACAGGAACTGCTCCGTTTCCGCCGTGCTGCGGAGGACCTCGCCCGTCAGCGCAGGAAGCCACGGGAAGAGGTCATACCCCCGCCTTTCCTTGAACTCCTTGAACATGTTCTTTGTCCATGTCATCTGCCCGGCCTCGTAACTGTCCGTCAGCAGATACTGGATCGGAGCGCCTTCGTAGATGCGGAGAAACTCCCGGAAATAGGCCTCCCAGGCCTCAGGATCGAGTTTGTCCAC
>CAMJHJ010000148.1 GCA_946405485.1 uncultured Bacteroidales bacterium
CGGCGTTCTTGCCCGGATGGACGGAGAGGAACAGCGCGCAGTCGTCCACGAATGCGCCGATCACATACTCGATGTCTTTTTTGATGTCTCTCAGATTCATATCGTTTGGTTTTTATTCGATGCAAAGATAATGATTTTTCCGGGACCGTCAACCCACACACATTGCGACGCCCGTTCCTCCGGATGTCCATTTGACCGAAGATTGATAATTAATGACGGATTGTTTTTATTTTCTTTTTCGGCCAAGTAATAACTTTGTGAAAAAGACTAACCTATCAATTAATTTTTTTACCTATTAAACCAATGTTAAAACGATTTTTTAATGTTGCCGTTTCCATTTTGGTGGTTGCGGCACTTATGCTGTGTTCAGGCAACGCCTGGGCACAGAACCGCTCTTTGAGCGGAAAGGTTGTTGACGGCACCGGCGCTCCCGTTATCGGAGCAGCGGTGATGGTTGTTGGTCAAACCAGCAACGGTACCGTCACGGACGCCGCGGGACAGTTCCGGTTGACGGTCCCCGCCAATGCACAGCTTGTTGTCAGCTGCCTCGGTTTCGCCGACAAGCTGGTCGAGGTGGGCAATCAGTCCGTCATCACGATTGTGCTCGAGGAGGATGTGACGTACCTCGACGAGACCGTGGTCATCGGTTACGGTGTCCAGAAGAAATCCGACCTCACGGGCGCTGTCGCTTCCGTGCGTGAGGATGACCTCAAGAACCGTTCGACTTCAGACGCCGCCGCCGCCCTCCAGGGTAAGGTGGCCGGCGTTCAGGTCATCACCAACTCCGGAGCGCCTGGCAGCGGCACTGGAATCCAGGTCCGTGGTGTGTCGTCCAACAGCGGCAACATCGGACCGCTCATCATCGTCGACGGCCTCAAGGTCAGCAGCATCCAGTATCTCGATCCTTCCTTGATCGAGTCGATGGAGGTCCTCAAGGATGCGGCTTCCGCCGCAATCTATGGTGCAGAAGCAGGTAACGGTGTGGTTCTCGTCACCACGAAGCAGGGTGGAAAAGGAACGGCTTCCATTTCCTATTCCGGCAAATACATCCTTCAGTCGCTTGCGCATAAGCCTGAGATGCTGAACGCCGAGCAGTTCATCGACTACAAGGAATTGCAGGGCTATGCCATCCAGGATATGCTGAAGAATGCGAATTACAATGGTCTTGATACGGATTGGTTCGATGAATACTTCGGACCTTCCTGGAGTCCCCAGCACACCCTGACCTTCCAGGGCGGTAACAAGAACGGCCATTATTTCGCAGCGCTCAATTATGTCAACCAGGATGGTATCATCCGGGGTGACAAGGATCTTTACAAGCGGCTTTCCGCCCAGTTGAACGCCGGTTACAATCTCACCGACTGGTTTGATGTCGGAAACAACGTCTCCATCGAACAATGGTCGACCAAATCCGTTTCCCAGCAGGGCTATGGCTCCGCCTTCGAGTCCCTGATGACCATCGACCCTTGCACGCCGGTCTATTGGACCGATCCGAGCCAGTTCAACCAGGATTACAGAAATAAATACGAAGCGGTTCTGGCCGGCGCCTCCGAGTACCCGTACTCTTTCCTTCGCGACGAGAACGGCTGGTTCGCCACTTCCGCCATCGACGAAACCCGAGGCGGCAGCCCGTTCGTACAGAGGGACGCCACCGAAGGATCGAGCGGCGGTATCAATGTCCACGGCGTGCTGTTTGCGAATCTCAAGCCGATCAAGGGCCTGGTCATCACCAGCCGCTTCGGTTTCCGCATCACCCAGAGCAACTCGCACAGTTATCAGGCTCCTTTCTTCTCGAATGGTAAGGCAGATGTCAAGACATACACCCTCAGGGCTTCCGCCAACACGGGGCTTTACTATCAGTGGGAGAATTTTGCCAACTACAACAAGGTCTTTGCAAAGAAGCACAGTCTGAACTTGATGGCCGGTATGTCCTTCATCAAGAACAGATCGGACAATGTAAGCGGGACGGCGACCGGTTCGGACATCCTGAAGGGATACGATCCCAACTTCCGCTATCTGGACTATGTGAAGGATGATGCGACAAAGAAATTCAGCAATTCTCCCTCCGAGTCCGCCAGCCTTTCCTATTTCGCCCGTCTGGGTTATAGCTATGACAACCGTTACAGCTTCCAGGCGAACTTCCGCGCAGACGCCTTCGACTCTTCGAAACTCTCTCCCGAGCACCGCTGGGGCTACTTCCCTTCCGTGTCTGCCGGTTGGACGATCAGCAATGAGCCCTGGTTCAAGAATGCCATCTCCCCCAACACCCTTTCTTTCTTGAAACTGCGTTCCTCCTGGGGTATCAATGGTAACGTCAACGTGCTGAGCGGATATCCCTACTCCACCTCCATCTCTCTCAACAGCCAGTGGTATCAGTATCACGTCGATCAGACCGGAAACGTCTATGGATCCGCCCCGGACGGACTGGCGAACCCCGACCTCACCTGGGAGAAGTCCAATCAGTTCGACGCGGGTCTGGATGCCCGCTTCCTCAACAACCGGCTTTCTTTCACCCTTGACTGGTTCCGCAAGGTAACCCGGGATCTGCTTGTGTCCTATTCTCCGCCGCCGGAGTACGGTGTCTCCACGGTTACCAGCAACGCCGGCAATGTGCTCAATACCGGTATTGAAGCCGAACTCGGCTGGAAGGACACCATCGGCGACTTCAGTTACAGCATCAATGGAAACTTCTCTTATCTGAAGAACAGAGTCACCTACCTGCTCCCCTCGCTTCCGAGACTCACGCAGAACCCGTCCTCGGGCAGTAACTACCCGAACGAAACGGTCTTTGAAGTCGGACAGCCGATCTGGTATATCCGCGGATACATCTATGACGGCATCAAAGAGGACGGGACTCCCGACCTCAGAGATGTCAATGGGGACGGCCAGGTCAGCGATGCCGATATGACCAATATCGGCAAGGGTCTTCCGGACTACACCTATGGCATCACCCTCAATCTCGAGTGGAAAGGCTTGGACTTCGTCGTGTTCGGTTCCGGACAGGGCGGCTGCGAGATCCTGAATACGCTCTATCGCGCCGGTTATCACAACAGTCTCAGATACTTCTATCTGAATTCCAGGAGCGAGAAGAACCCGAATGCCAAGTTCCCCGAACCGGCGAAGGTGTCCGGCGACGTGAATTTCTGGGGTTCCACCGCGGGCGTGTTCGACGGCTCTTTCTTCAAGATCCGGCAGATGCAGCTCGGTTACACGGTTCCTCAGAAGATCACCAAGAAGGTTTTCATCAATCAGCTTCGCATGTTCGTCTCTCTTGATGATTTCTTCACTTTCACCAGCTATCCGGGCATGGATCCCGAGACGGCGACTTCCGGTTCGGCGTCCGGCCGCGGTGTGGATATCGGTGCATATCCCAGCATGCGTAAATGCATGTTCGGTGTAAATGTTTCTTTCTAATTCACAGGAGATCTTGATTATGAACAAATATATTGTAGCCATTACGGCGGTTTGCACATTGTTTTTCTCCGCCTGCTCGAAGCAGTTGGACATCCAGCAGAAGGGAGTCGTCGCCTACGAATCCTATTACACGTCCGACGAAGCGGCGGAAGCCGCCCTGGTGAATGTCTATGCCCGGCTGGTGCAGAGTGTCTACGGTTCCGTCGGAAACTGGAATCCGTATTTCTTCATGTTGAACTACTCGGCAGATGATGTGTTTGCCGCAGGAAAAAACAAGGACGACCATCTGGATGTGCGTCTTTTCAACGAGTATCGCTATGATGCGACTTATGATATCATCAACAGGGTCTATACAAGCCTGTATCATACCATCTACGCCTGCAATCTCGTGATCGACAACTTCACCAAGGAAGGGGCCTATTCCAGCCCCGTGGTGGACCGCTGCGTCGCCGAGGCGAGGGTGGTCCGCGCCTGGTGTCATATGACGGCGGCGCTCACCTGGCAGCGTCCTCCGCTTGTGGACCATTGTCT
This sequence comes from uncultured Bacteroidales bacterium, assembly GCA_946405485.1. The sequence continues at coordinate 3,946 of CAMJHJ010000148.1, forward strand.
GACCGATGAGGAGCCCACGAACGTGGAGTCCCAGAAGTTCCTTCTTGACTGGTGTATCGAAGAATGCGAAGCCGCTCTTCCCAAACTGAGAGAAAGAAGCAGCACCTCCGACAAGGACGCCACTACTTATGTGACCAAGGGCTTTGCCCAGTTTGTCGCCGGAAAGTCCGCGGTATTTGCCGGCGAAATGGATGTGGCCCGCAAATATCTCGGCGATCTCATCAACTCGGGCAAATATGCGCTGGTTCCCGGAGAACGCTGGTGGGAGAATTTCCATACCCCGGGAGACGGCAACGAGGAAAAGATCTTCGAGCCGAACTGGGTCTATGACGCAAACAATTCCTCCGGGGACAACCGGTCCCGTGCCAAGTGGAATCAGAACAACACGCTCAACTGGCGTGGCAAGAACATGAATTCCTGGCCGGTATGCCAGGCGACCACCGGCTGGAACGGCGGAGCCATCAACGGCTATTTTGCCGAGAAGTTCCTCGCGCACGACGGGAACGGTCCTCGCCGGATGGGCACCTTCTTCACGCCGGACGAATGGCTGTACGGCATCGACAGCGATGGCAAGGAAATCTTTGACAAATTCCCGTGGATGCGCTGGGATACCGACTATGTCGGAAACAACCATACTTCCGGAGAGCTGAAGCCGGCTTCCGAATGGACGCTGGCGGACAAGAAGAAAGATCCGAAGAGAGGGATGAATGCCAACGGCTTCTTCGGCCGCACCTACTATATGAATTGGAAGTTCATGTCTCTCAACGGCATCGATGTCGTCCCTGAGGTTTCCGACGGTGCGTCAAACCAGTCGAATTCCAAGTGCGCGCGCTATGCCGAAGCCCTTCTTCTGTATGCGGAGGCTTGCATCGGAAGCAGCGACGCCGCCAAGGGCAAGGAAGCGCTCAACAAGATCCAGCGCCGTGCGGAAGTGCCCGAGACCGACCTTACGCTCGCCAATGTCCAGGAAGAGAAGCAGTACGAACTCTGGTTTGAGAGCTGCCGATTCCACGACATTGTCCGCTGGGGCATCGCCGACCAGGTATGCGGCAAGGATCTCGACAGGTATCCTCAGGCATACGACGCCATGTCCAAGGACAAAGAACCCGAGCACAGATGGTACTACGTTGAGACAAAGCCTTATGATGGCATTCCTCACCAGTTCATCAAAGGCAAGCACGAGTACTTCCCCTTCCCGGCCGATGTCTGCTCCATCAACCCTGCGCTCCATCAGCTGAATGGTTGGGCTACCACTGAATAGTCGTCGTTCGGCCGAATCCTCGGTCTGACTGAATCAAATCGGGCCGCGCAGTTGCTGCGCGGCCCGTGTCATTTCCCTGCCAAGGAGCGGTATTTCGTCTATTTCATCTCTTTCAGGACCTCGGCGATGGCTGCGTCCAGCTGCGGGTCCTTGCCTTCGAGACGGTCCTTGAAGGTGTTCTTGACGTAGATGTCGGGCTTGACGCCGGTGTTCTCCAGGTCGGAGCCGTCGAGGACGCTGTAGCAGCCCCAGGCCGGCATCCGGCAGGTGGAGCCGTCCAGCAGGCGGACGGACGAGGTGAAGATGATCCAGCGGTAGGTCTCCGTGCCCACGAGTTTCGCGATGCCGAGGGTCTTGATGCCGTTGGAGGTCACCTCGGCGTCGGAAAGGCTGTGCTCATTGACGAGGACGACGATGGGACGGTCGCCCGGGGTGACATTGGGATGGCTCGTCCGCGGGAAGTCGCGGTAGGCCCATTCGAAATGGGACTGGCCGCGGAGGAAGTCGATGACCTCCTTGTGGACGTTGCCGCCGTTGTTGTACCGCAGGTCCAGGATGAGCGCGTCCTTGTCGAACACTTCCGTATGCATCTTGAGCAGGAAGGACTCCAGGTCCTCCGCACCCATCGCCCGCATGTGGATGTACCCGACCTTCCCGCCGGTCTTGGCCGTGACCATGTCGGCGCGCTGCTCCTCCCATTCCTTGTAAGTGAGTGTCTTGAGCGCCGCGGAAGTGGTGGTATGGACCTTGGTGTCGAACTCCTTGCCGCCGCGGCTGAACGTGAGTTTCAGCTCGTCCATCGGCACGGCGCCGGAGAAGTATTTCTCGCGGTTCACGGCCTTGTCCACCCGCACGCCGTTCACGGCGACCAGCTCGTCGCCTTTCCGCACGTCGATC
>CAMJHJ010000149.1 GCA_946405485.1 uncultured Bacteroidales bacterium
AGGTGAGCATCATGGCCGTGGTGGCCGTGTTGCTGATGAACATGGAGAACAGGGCCGTCACGAGCATGAAGCCCAGCAGGATGTTTTCGCTCTTCTTGCCGAAAGGAGTCAGGAGCACGCGGGCCAGGTAAACGTCAAGTCCTATTTTGGTGGTGGCGATGGCCAGGACGAAACCGCCGATGAAGAGCATGACCACCGGGTCGGCGAAGCTGGCCATCACCTGCTTATGGCTGAGGAGCTGTCCGACGGCGGACGGATTGCAGATCCACTTGATGCCGGAATCGGAGGTGAACAGCAGGAGGAAAACCATGATGCTCACCGAAGTGGCCCAGGCGGGAGCCAGCTCGAATACCCACATGAGCGTGGCATACGCGAAGATGGCGATGATCCGCTGCTGCACTTGGGTAAGACCGTCAATCCCAAAGCTTTCGGTTGGCATGAACCAGAGGATGAGTACGATGGCGATAACGAAAAGGAATCCGATGTTCTTTCTCTTTAATGCGCTGGGGCTGAACCTCTTGTCGTGACGCAACTTATGCATCTGTTCAACCAGATCGAAGCCGAGGAAATTCTTAAACATAGTACGGTATCAAGTTTTGATTACAATCTGGCTGCAAAGGTAGTGGCTGGATGTATTTTGTTTTTATAGATGAATAAGGTTTATTTCGATAGAATCAATAGATATTAACGATAAATATGTCTATATTTGCGGGTAAATAGGTAAAAGATATGGAATTACGTCAGTTGAAATATTTTGTCGAAGTCGGGCGCCTGGGCAGTTTCTCCCTGGCCTCCAAGTCGCTGTTCATCACGCAGAGCACCATCTCCCAGCAGATCCAGAAACTTGAAGAGGAGCTGGGTGTGGAACTGTTGACCCGGGACACGCGCCACGTGACCCTCAGCGATTATGGCGAACAGTTTTTTCCCTGCGCCGTGCAGGTCCTGGAGGAGGCCCGGGCCGGGGCCGAACGGATCCAGGACGTGAAGGCGCTGCAAGTGGGGACACTCAGCGTCGGCGCGACATATTCCTTCGGCCCGCTGCTCAAGCAGACGGTGCTGGACTTTTACGCCAAGTTCCCGCGCATCCGCCTGAATCTGGTCATCACCTCCCAGGAAGAACTGCGGCAGATGCTGCTGGACAGGCAACTGGATGTGGCGCTTACCTACAAGTCGCCGCTGGGGGACGACCACATTGAGTCGCACCTGCTGTTCCAGAGCCGCCTCAGCCTGGTCGGCCGCATCGGGGAGCTGAAGGGCGTGGGGAGGGAAGTGTCCGTCCAGGACCTCTCCCGCTTCCCGCTGGCCCTGCCGGCCAAGGGCCTGCAGGCGCGAGATTCCCTCGAAGCCGTTCTGTTCGCGCAGAATGTCAAATTGGATATTCGCCTGGAGATCAACAGCGTACGTTCGCTCCTGGATCTAGTTGGCAGCAGCCCGCTGGTGACCATTCTGTCGGAGGAAGCCATCCACCAGGTGCAGGGCTTCGAGGCAGTCCCCATCGCCCATCCCGACGGGCGGATGGACGGCTGCTACCATTTCCTGAAAGGCAGCTATCACAAAATAGCCGCCCGGAAGTTTGTCGAAATGCTGAAGGAGAACAATTCCTTCAACCAGACCTTCGCGTAAGGCCCGCCCTTTCCCATTTCGGCAAATTTGTTATCTTTGGGTTTGACTAATCCGACTGGCCTATGACCTGCCGGTGCGCGAGTGGCTCAAGGAGCACTGGCTCAAGAAAAGTAATATCAAAACCAAATAAATATGAGAAAGTACATCATCTGCCTCACCACCCTGGTGTTGGCCTCCTTCTTTGCCGGATCGGCAGCATTCGCCCAGGAACCTGCGCAAGAGCAGCAGGCGGTTAAACCCTACAAAGTTTATTGTGAGATTGTATCCACCGCGAAATTATTCTCCAACAAGGCCACGGTGGAACTGGACTTCGGCCAGTTTGCCGGATACTGGAGCGCTGACCGCCAACTGGTGGACGAGCAGGGAAATGCCATTACATTCAACTCTGCCCTGGATGCCGCCAACTATATGGCCCGCAGAGGTTGGAACCTGGAAGAAGTCTTCATTGTCCAGGAGATGTCTAAAGGGGATTCCGGTACGCCTCACTACCACTGGGTCCTGTCCAAGATGGTCACGGACGATTCCCAGATCACGGAAGGCCTGCGTACCAAGGGTATGAACAAATAGTAACACATCCATGAAGAAGATACTTATTATTTTGGCGGCCATTTGCGCCGTCGCTTGTTCGAACGACACGAACACCATCTATCAGTTCTCCGCTGAGTCCAATTCGGGCGATCCGGTGAACTTTGCCGACTACAAGGGCAAAGTCCTGCTCGTTGTCAATACGGCTTCCAAATGCGGCTTTACGCCGCAGTACGAAGGCCTGGAGGCCCTGTATCAGAAGTATAAATTCGAAGGCCTGGTCGTCATCGGCTTCCCCTGTGACCAGTTCGGCCACCAGGAGCCTGGCTCCGATGGTGAAATCGTGGAGTTCTGCCGCGAGAACTATGGCGTGACCTTCCCGCTGATGGCCAAATCGGACGTCAACGGCGAAAACGCCAACGAGGTGTTCAAGTGGCTGTATACCGAGAAGCCTTTCGCCGGTTGGGGGGAGAGCGAAACGGGTAAATTCATGGACGGCATGCTCTCCAGGAATGACCCGGACTATGCCTCCAATCCCGATATCAAATGGAATTTCACCAAGTTTCTGATTGACAGGAACGGTAAGGTCGTTGCGCGTTTCGAGCCCGTGGTGACTCCGGAAGAGATTGACGATCAGATCGTTGCCCTCCTATAACATGAATCCGGTATTCGCTGCGCTGATGATTCCGTTCCTGGGCACGGCCCTGGGATCGGGTTTCGTCTTCTTTATGAAGCGGGACATGCCGGAGCTGCTGCAGAAAGTGCTGCTGGGTTTCGCCTCCGGCGTGATGGTGGCGGCGTCTGTATGGTCGCTGATCATTCCCGCCATCGAGATGGGGGAGGGCGCGGCGGCCGTCGTGCCGCCTGTCATCGGCCTGCTGGCCGGCTTCGCATTCCTGTTGCTGATCGACTACATCACCCCGCACATCCACCCGTCCGGCAGCGTGGAAGGCCCGCAGAGCCGCCTGTCGCGAACAGCTAAACTGGCGCTTGCGGTGACCATTCATAATTTCCCTGAGGGAATGGCCGTTGGTGTGGCGATTGCCGGTGCCTTGACAGCCGACTTCAACATGGCGGGTGCCTTTGCGCTGTCGCTGGGAATCGCGATCCAGAATGTCCCCGAAGGGGCCATTATCTCAATGCCCCTGCGGGCGGCGGGGAATTCCCGCTGGAAGGCTTTCGGCATCGGCGCGCTGAGCGGTATCGTGGAGCCCATCGGCGGCGCGCTGGTCCTGCTGCTGGCCACCTCCATTCTCGGCATCATGCCGTACATGCTGGCCTTCGCCGCCGGCGCCATGCTGTATGTGGTCGTGGAGGAACTGGTCCCGGATTATTCGCAAGGAAAGCACTCCAATATAGGCACCATCGGTTTCGCCCTTGGCTTCGCGATGATGATGGTGCTGGATGTTACGCTGGGCTAAACGCCCGTTTCATGACCTTTACCGGTTTGTCGGAACCCACCTCCAGGTTGGGACATAACACTTCGCGGCCTGTGTCAGTGAATCCGCATTTCTGCATTACTTTGCCGGAAGCCGGATTGGATGGGAAGTAGGTTCCCCACAGGGTTTTGTACCCTTTTTCGCGAACGCAGAAATCCATGACCAGGCGGAGCGCCTCGGTGCAGATTCCCTGGCCCCAATAGGGTCGGGCGATCCAATATCCGACTTCGCATTCGCTTTCCGTTATGGCCAGGTGGGACTGCCCGGCTGTCAGATAGCCTATGCAGCCGATGGCCTCTCCCGTTTCCTTTAGCTCGACCGCCCACATCCCTTCGCCCATGAAGAGGGTGCGGATGATTTGTCGGCTTTCTTCCACATTTTTGTGCGGCGGCCATCCGGCCCGGGGGCCCAACTCCGGGTCTGAAGCCCATTTGAACAGCGTTTCGGCGTCGCCTTCGCGCCAGGGGCGCAGGCGTATTCTTTCTGTTTCCATCATTATTCAGTCGAGTGTGATGCTGTCGATTCGCAGGCGCAGGGTGCCGGAGGGGACGTGAGCTTCGGCGATTTCGCCGACCTTCTTGCCCATCAGGGCGGCGCCGATGGGGGATTTCAGCGAGATTTTGCCAGCCTCAAGGTCCATCTCATGGGGGCTGACGATCTCGAATTTCATGCGTTTGTTCGTCGTAAGGTTCGTGAATTCTACCTTGCTCAGCAGGCTGACCCTGTCTTTGGGGAGGGCGTCGGGGTCGATCACGCGGGAATGTTCCAGGATCTTCTGCAGGAAGCGGATCCGGCTGATGGTCTTCCCTTGGATACGCCGGGCCTCGCGATATCCCGCATTGTCGCTCCGGTCCCCCTGGGCGCTCGCCTCAGCGAGTTCTTCCTGCACCTTGGGGTACACCTCGTTGACCAGGTGCTTCAGCTCGGTTGTCAGCTCGTTGTATCGTTGCTTGGACAGGTATTCCATGGCTCAAATATACGCATTTTAATACTCAAAGGAAAACGATCACCCCGGCGACCAGCGCCGCGGGGATGGCTGGATGCAAGCTGGGTCAGTGAAACCGGAACGGTCTCGAGCCGGTCGGATTCGGACATCCGCTGCGGGTTGGTGCCGGGGACCCCCTGGGGAACGGGCATTCCCAATTCTTTGAACAACGCTTCCCAGTAGGGCGGCATCGTTCCGTCCGCCGCCAGGAAATTCATGGGCTGACTCTCAAATACCGGTTCTCCGTTCGCGTCCAGATAGCATTTCTGAACGAGTTCCGAGCAATACATTTCTTCGTTTTCCGGCAGGAAACAAAAGTCGTAAGACCTGCCGTAATAGGCTTTGGCCCGCATCACGGCGGCGTCTGCGTCGATATGCCTGACCCGCTTTACGACAAACACCGGCAGGGAACCGTCCTCCAGCCTGTTGTCATTGAGAAATACATCCAGGCTATGTCTCCCGACACCCCGTTCCGGGGTGGCCTCAATCATCCAGATACCGTCGTCAGAGACTTCTGCAATCGCCACATGGGTGATGTTCAGTTGTCCTTCTTTTCCGGTTGCCGCGGAAATAGCGGCGCCCATGGAGGCGCTGTCCGCGTCATATTCCGCCGGAATGCCGACGAAGACCAGGTCTCCGCTCCTGAGGGTATCGATCCTTTCCCCGCAGCTCAAGGCAGCGACTGCGGTGATGGCGGATAGGATCCAAGACTTCCAATTCATTTTCTTCCTCTCGTGCTGCAATTATAGCAAAAATAGATGGGACTGAAGCTGAAATCATGTTTTTTCTTTGTCGCATCATGATTCCGTGGAGATTCATGAATGCGGAACAAAAGATTCGCTAACTTTACAGACAGAATGATATGGATACAAACATGGAACAGAAGTTTTGTCAGAGCTGCGGAATGCCGCTGAGCCCTGAGGTGCTGGGCACCAATGCCGATGGCAGCAAGAACGAAGATTATTGCATGTATTGCTACAAGGACGGCAAGTTCCAGCAGGAATGCACGATGGAAGAGATGATCGAGCACTGCGCCCAGTTTGTGGACGAGGTGAACAAAGGGCTGCCGCAGCCCATCACGAAAGAGGAATACATCGGTCAGATGAAGATGTACTTTCCGCGTCTGAAGCGTTGGCGCAAGGAGCTGACACTTGCGGACTCCATGCCGGAGAATCCCGCTCTCTCCGGCGTGAAGGAACTCATCGGTCAAATGGCCGATGCGCTCCCTATCGCCTTCATTTCTTCCGTGGATAATGAAGGTTATCCCTGCACAAAAGCCATGCTCTCGCCCCGCGAACGCGAGGGAATTATAGTTTTCTACTTTACCACCAATACCTTCTCCCTGCGCGTAGCCCACTACAAAGCCAACCCCAAAGCAAGTATCTACTTCTGCGATGCAAAAGGCTTCAAGGGTATGATGCTGCGAGGGACAATGGAGGTGCTTACGGATGCCGCCTCAAAGGAGAGGATCTGGCGCGACGGTGACACGGAATACTATCCCGGCGGCGTCACCGACCC
>CAMJHJ010000150.1 GCA_946405485.1 uncultured Bacteroidales bacterium
TTGCCGTGGACATCAGGTGTTCCTGCAGCGCTTTCCGGTCGGCATTGAAGGCGAATTCGGCCTTCGCCTGCCTGGAAAGAAGATGTCTATATCGACGGTCACTATGGAGGTTTGTCTCGTCCCAGCCGGGACGGCCCATCAGCTTGTCCTTCCGCGCGGCGGAGCGGAGCCTGGCCGCATCCACTTTTGCCTCGCTTTTCTCCAGATTAGCCTTCAACTCCTTCAATCGCTCTGCCCGTGCCTGGGCGATCTGCTCCTTCAGTGTCATTGGGGGCTGTCGCTGCGCCTTTTGCATCGCTCTCTCCTGTCTCTTCCGCTTCCTGCGCTTGATTGCACTAGATATGGCGAGCTTGCCGACCCTGTAGGTGGCGTAAATCATCGCTATGGTAAGAAACGTACTCATCTCTTTCGACCTTTTGTATTCTTCATATTCCGAGTCAGGGAGATGCCTATCGAGTCTTTGCTCCGTTCGATGAGCGCCTTTCCCTTAATCCGCATCGCCTCGGCGAGACCGTCGGGCTTGTCCGACAGTCCGAGCTCTCTGACGAGCTTGTTCTCGAAGAACTCTTGGGAGAGAAGGTATCCTTTACGGGTGATGTGCTGGACATCGATTGGCTCCGTCCGTCCGTCGGAAGGGTGGGCGAGGGCGTAACCGAGCATCGCGAACCGGTGACAGTCCATCGGATCTGATTCCGAACACATCAGCGCGATCCTCGTGCCTTCCTGGGCACATTCACGCAGCGCTTTCATATAGCGGTTGAACTCCGGCCGATGCATGATCTGTTCGTAAGAGAGTCGTTTCCTGTCATCTCCCTTTCCCTCATACTGATGTCCGCCAAGAGCTTCTCCGGCCTGTTGATACCCGATTCCGAGACTTTCTTCCAGTCTTTTCTCCAGGCGGAAAGCTTTATACTGGGGGCTGAATTGCGAATTGGGGTAACTGCGTACATCTACGACGAGTTGGATACCGAACTTGCGAAGAAGTCCTTCGAACTCATTGGCGGGGAGATTGGAGTGACCAATGGTGAAGACAGAGCCGGGAAAGCTCCTCGACCAGACTGCCTCCTCGTGGGTCAAGCCCGCGTATTTTTCCCGGCTCTTTTCAGCCCGCACCTCCCGTTGCATCTCGTGCTCAGCCATCTGCGGTGCAATGTCCGGAATCACGGCAACGGCCATCTCCGCCTCCATGCCACAGAGGTCTGAAATGGCTGTGTCGATGTTGCTCGCGTATTTCAGGCGCACTCCGTCCGCATCGTGGTCTCCATCCCTCAAGGCCCGGCGCTCGCTCTCGTCCTCGATGGCTCCCCGGTCCAGGCACCAGCGGTCCAGAGATAAACGGATGTCGGCAGGGGTGTCGTTGGCGCGGAACAGGTTCATCGTGGCAAGCACGCCCTCGAGCCCTTCCACGTGCACACCGCCAGTCATGACTGAAGTGTCCACCCGTATCCGGCCGTCATTGTCCAGGACGACCCTGCCACGAAGGATGTCGCCCTGCATCAGGTCGATCCGTCGCTCGTAGACGACGGGATAGAAGGCAGATGCGAAATGGACGTGCGTCCCATCCGGCGGATCTGCATGACAGAGCTGCTCCAGTTCGTCCCGTACGCCCGAGGCGTAGTCCCGAAGTTTCTTGAACTCATTGAAATTGCTGATTCTACGCTCTTGAGACGGAAGGGCCCTTCCTGCGACATCCGTTCCTTTTCGGGTTGTCGATGTTCTGATAGAGCCGTCCTGCAACCAGAGCGCTTTGATTTCGGGACGTGGGTGTTCCGCGTAGGTCCCGTCCAGGAGCCGGCCATCCTCGTCGACCTGGAGAGAGAGCCGTTTCAGCGTCTCTTCCTGGTCCTCGGGGCGTATGATTTCGAAAGGCTTCTGCGTCATCCTACCTACTTCCTTGACGGCGTTCTCGATATCGTCGGCCCCCTCCGGGATGACATATACGCTCTGCCTTCCGTCCATCCGGATGACGGAGAAGCGCTTCCCTTCGTCGGCGGAATTCCTTTTATTTGAGACATTCTCCTCTTCAGAGATATGCTGGACGCGTCTTTCGAGGGTCGCGATTAGATCCCTATCCGTATCCGGCAGGTAATCAAGTGACTCCGAGGCGATCCCTTCGGGAATGCCGAACTCTACTTCGGCCAGGGCACCGGCGAGGAAGGCCGTCAGGCAGGTGTCACCGCCCATTGCCGTGGCCCTGCGGATGGTCTCCTCGTAGGATTCCGATGCGAGAAAGGCGGCCAGAGCAGCCGGGATAACCTGGGATGGATCGCTGCAAGGCTTCCCATCACCGATTCCTAGTTTCCCTCCCGGTATCTGAATGACCGTCCCGTTCAGGAACGGACGCATCTCGGAAGGGGAGCGGTCCGGGTCGTATCCCGACTGCCGGAGGATGTCCTTGAGTGAATCGACAGAAGCCCCGTCTTTCACGGAAGCTAGCAACCTGACGAATACGGATGCGGCCTCCGTTAGCTCTTTTCCCGCATCTGAAGCCCGAAGGATGGCCGATGCGGAAGTGATGGCGTCAGCCAGGTTGCCGGACAGTTCGGTAATCGGCACGCATGCCGCGAGCAGTTCTGACTTGGAACGGAGACGTCCTAACGGGAGGCTGGAGTACAGCTCCTTCCAGCTTGCGATCGATTCGTCGGTCTCCGTCTTCCAGCGAGCGGTAGCCAGCGCAACGGAGCTCATCAGGCCTGGTTCCGCATGATATATGCGGCTCCGTGTCCTCCGGCCGGATCCGTCCTGGCTCACCCGGATGGAAGGGGTGAACAACGGGAAGAAGATGCTGCCGGTGTCCGGAAGCGGGTTGTCCCGATATGGGGATGCAATGATGTCCGCTGCGATGGCTCCTTTCATGACTGACGCTCAACGTTTCATCCCTCGGGAGGGCTGCTGGGATTGTGGCTCGATTCTTTCATGCAACTCAAGCTTGGCTTGATGGATGTTCTGCACCGTGCCGACGAGATACCCTCTCCGGAAGTCTTCCAAGACATCCCAGGGACTGAATTCCTTCGACCAGTCGAGTTCCTCGCTGAATGACTCGAATCCGAGCCGGTCGGTTCCTTTCGGGTAGAAGGCCCCGAGGATATCCTCCCCGTGGCGGATGTTGACCCGCTCCGGTGTGATCTCCAGCCAATAACCGCCGAACCCTGAAAAGTCGAAGGGGACCGAGGTCCCCTTCCAACCCAGGGCGACGTACATCTTCCCGAGGATGTCTCTGACATAATTGATGCATAGCCCGAAGGCACTATTATGCTCCTGTTCCACGGCACTAGACCTTCAGTTTCGGAGTCTTCACGGTCTTCTCGACCTTCTCCGCCTTCTCCGTTTTCTCCTTGCCCGGGGCCTTCTCCGGTGCCGGTTTCTGGTTCCCGATGCCGAGGTCCACCCCAGCCTTCTCGGCTTCCTTCAGCCAGGCGGGATGGCAGGGAACCACCCGGCGACGGGCGGCGTCGAACTGGACGAACGTCGTGAAGGTCTCTCCTTCGCGGGTCTGTCCTTCGATCTTGACGGCCTTGCCTTCGGCGAGGGCATCCGCCTGCTTAGGAGTGATTTCTGCTCCGTAGATCTGGCGCTTGCGATACTCGCCGGTCTCCTTGTCCACGAACATGTTCTTGACCGCATCGACGGGAATGCCGACGAGACGGTTCGTGGGCTGATGGAATGAGACGATGTCGTACTTGATTTGGCCGGTTTCCTGGTCGCGATAACCGACAGGTTTTCCTGCATTCGCATTGGCATAGCCATGCTTCTGCTTGCCGTCCGCACCGATCCAGGACGTCCGCTCGAACAGGCCCCGGAGGATGTCGGGGGATGTGATCTTGCTTCCCTTGTAGTAGATGTCCTCCTTGGCCGGGTCTGGTTTCTTCTCGATGTTGTACATCCGGAGCGCCCAGGGCTTTCCTTCGCCGTTCGGGATTGCCCGGAGGGAGAACTGACCGGTGATGGTCTTGCTGGTGGCGCGGACCAGGTCCGTCATCTCACCGTACGCGAGCTGCTCAGCGATCTGCGGGTTCCTCTCCACAGTCGCTCGGAGATTCTCGAACTCGGAGACCGAGTTCCAGTCGATGTTGTCAAGGAGTTGCTTGACATCATCCCGTAATTGTTCATCTGCCATGTCTGAATGATTTAGTGGTTGATTGTTGATGGGTTTTTTCCTCTTGGATGCTAGATACGTATGCTTCGTTCAGGTCCTTGTATTCCTTGTAGACGGTCGATCCGTCCTTGACGTCCCTGTCAACGCAGATCTCGCAGATCCGGTCGTATGCCTCCCTCCCGGCAGCATCATTGTCCATGAAGCACCGGACTCCCTCGTGTGCTAGGAGCCAGTCCTTCGCTTTTGAGAGGTTGCTGACAGAATTTAGTACGCAGACATCAGCCCCCGGCATCATCTGGTCCCTCCAGGCTAGCCACGATAAGAAATCCATAAATCCTTCGAAGATGTAGCAGCGCTTAGATGAGAATTCAGCTTCCGTGACGATTTCGCCGGAAGGGGAGAAGGTCGTGATGTCACAGAGTGTGGTTTTCTTCGAGTTTGGCGATGTGCCCCGAAGGGCATATCCTCCGCCGTTGTTCGGGAATCCGATGACGGTGAACTGCCGGTTTGGTGCGGACTTGGGATGATAGGTCACCTGCTTACAGTAACGCTCAAGAAGCGCTCTCGGGATGCCCCGCTTGCGCTCTGCGTAGTTGACTAGATACCCTCTGTCGAAGGTCTCGGACACTTTGTCCAAGACGATCCCAGTTGGTCGCGCCCGCTGGGTCAGCCGCTCGTGCTCCAGTTCGGGGATAAAGGTCCCGTTGATTTGGGCGAGGACGTCTAGGGCCGCCCGGTCGGAGGAAACCCCGGAAAGTCGGCGGACCATTTCCAGGCATCCGCCTCCATCGACCTTCCTGCCCTGCGAGGGCGTTCCGCCGAAATCCGCCCAGACCCATTGACCGTTGGAAAGATTGACGGTGACGCGCATTGACGGCTCCGCCTCTTCGCGGAAGGGGGAGTAATACATATAGTTCCGGTGGGCCGTGTTCTTGCCAAAGAAGGCCAGGACTCGGTCCACCGGGGTGGAGAGCAGCATCTCCATTTCGCTGTTCGAATAGCTTGCCATCAGTGTCTTTGCTTCGGGCACGTGAGCCCTTCAATACCGGATGTCTCAACTTAGGGTGACTCGGACCCTTTGGTTTTTCAAATAAGTTTTATATTTTTGTATCAAATAGCGTATTCTAATGCGTCTGTGGCAAGTGCTTTTAGAGATACGGCTTATTCTACTGTACAAAGTACGGTAAAATAAGCCGAATATCCAAATATATTTGCTATTCGCGCGACGATTATTGGTATGGAAACAATGGATAAGGAAGTGAAGGCTCCGAAGAAGCCTTACGATGCGAAAAATGTCACAAGCACCCGAGGGTTCAAGCGAAACAACACCTGGCCCGCCAAGAACCTGAAGTTCCTGGTGGACTTCATGCAGGCGAGTAACATCAACCTCGGCGATCTTGAGCGTAAAGGCATCGGTCATCACACGTCTCTAGCGTTCCTCTTCAAGAAGGACAATATGCTCCTCTCCCTGGCCCAGAAGATCTTCGAGGCCTTTGGCTGTAAGTTAACCATCCTGCTGAAGGACAAGTCGGAAGAGAAGAAAGAGGGTCTTGGTCTCTCCAACGAGGCGGAACTTGTCTCCTTGTACTCCCAGGGCTCCCGCTTGGGCTTCCTGGATATGTATATGCGGATGCATAAGCTCACCCAGCGGAAGGTCGCGGCTGAACTTGGCAAGTCTCCGGGCACGGTCTCCTATTGGTTCAGGACGGATGACATCTACATCGCCAACCTGAAGGAGTTTGCTGATGCGTTTGGAGCGAGATTAGTAGTTGAATTTATAGAGGGTTGACAGTTCATTACGAAAAAAGTCGTAACGAGAAAATACGTAATGGATAAATAAGAAGGGGGCGCCATCACGGCGGCCCCTTCGACGATTTATTGGTGTTGGAAACAATGAGAACGGTCAGAGGTTGGTCCTCGCACGGTTGATGTCCCGTGTGTCCACGGTCATGACGAGGTTCCGCTGTCCTCCCGTCT
>CAMJHJ010000151.1 GCA_946405485.1 uncultured Bacteroidales bacterium
TGCTCGCTGGAGCGCCACTGGGGCAATGCCCAGGCCGACAAGGCCGACTATTCCTATCGCAAGATCAACCAGTATGATGTCAAGACTTCGCAAGGGAATTTCACCCTGGAGAAGGCCCTCGCGGACGAGCCCTGGGATATCGTGACTTTCCAGCAGGCCAGCCATTTCTCCGGATTCCAGGATACCTACGAACCCTATCTTACCGAGTTGATCCGTTATGTCAGGGCACGGGTCCCGGCGGATACGAAACTGTACTGGCACCAGACCTGGGCTTATGCTGCGACCTCCACGCACAGTGCCTTCCCCAACTACGACAAAGACCAGCTCAAGATGTACGGGATGATCATGGCCGCCTCCGCCAAGGCCTGCAAGGACCATCTCCTGAAGGTGATCCCTTGCGGCACGACGATGCAGAATCTGCGGGGTACCTTCGTGGGTGACAATGTGACGACGGATGGATTCCATCTTAATTATCTGGGCCGTTATGCCGCCGCCTGCACCTGGTATCAGGTACTCTTCGGAGAAGAGGTGGTCGGCAATGCCTTCCGTCCGCAGTATCTGACGGAGGAGGAAGTGGTCGCGGCGCAGAAAGCCGCTGCCGCTGCGGTCAAGAAACCGTTCAGGGTCAGCCCTGTCAAGTAGGATGAAACTGACGCTGTTACAGACAGATATCGTGTGGGGGGATCCCGAGGCTAACCGCTCCCGGGCGGAAGCTTTGATCGCCTCGCAGCCCGGGGCGGATCTATATGTCCTCCCCGAGATGTTCACGACGGGTTTTGCCACCCAGGAGGATGCCAGGCTGGATGAAGATGCCGGCCAGACCCTTGCCTGGATGAAAGAGCAGGCCGCGAAAGGGGACTGCGCCCTGGCAGGAAGTGTCGCATTACGCGAGGGAGACCGTTGTTTCAACCGTTTCTTCTTCGTAAAGCCCGACGGGACGGTCACGCAGTACGACAAGCGGCATCTTTTTACTTATGGAGGGGAGCGGAACCGTTTCACCGGAGGTGACCGAAGGGTCATCGTCGAGTGGCGGGGCGTACGTTTCCTGCTGCTGGTATGCTATGACCTGCGCTTCCCGGTGTGGATGCGCAACCGCAATGATTACGATGCTATCCTTCTGGTAGCCAATTGGCCGCAAGTGCGGCAGGATGCCTGGGAGACGCTGCTGAAGGCGCGCGCCATCGAGAACCAGTGCTACGTCGCCGGAGTCAACCGGGTCGGCAAGGATCCGGTCTGCGAGTATATCGGCGGGTCGGCTTTGTATAATCCCTTCGGCCAGCAGCTGGTCCGTTGCCGGGACGCTGAAGCGGACGCGGTAAGCGGCATGGTGTATATGGGTATGCTGGAGGATTTCAGGAAGAAGTTTCCGGTCCTCGAAGATGGAGATGATTTCAAGTTGTTATGAGTATCAGAAAGTTACTACTTGGTGACGAGGCCATCGCCTTGGGTGCGATCCACGCCGGCTTGTCCGGCGTGTACGCTTATCCCGGCACACCGTCCACCGAGATCACGGAGTTTATCCAGAAGGATCCTGTCGCGCGGGAGCGTGGTGTCCGCAGCCGCTGGTGTACGAATGAAAAGACGGCCATGGAAGCCGCTCTCGGCATGTCCTATGCCGGGAAGAGGGCACTGGTGTGCATGAAACACGTCGGAATGAATGTCTGCGCCGACGCCTTCGTCAACGCCGCCATCACGGGCGTGAACGGAGGACTGGTCGTGCTCGCGGCCGACGATCCTTCGATGCATTCGTCTCAGAATGAACAGGACAGCCGCTTCTATGCCAAGTTTGCGATGGTTCCGGTTTTCGAACCCTCCGACCAGCAGGAAGCCTATGATATGGTATCCAAGGCTTTTACCCTTTCCGAGGAGCTGAAGGTCCCCGTCCTGATGCGGGTCGTGACCCGGCTGGCGCATTCCCGCGCTGCGGTTTCGCTTTCCGAGCCCGGTTCGCAGAATGAACTGCGCCCTTCGGAAGA
Source organism: uncultured Bacteroidales bacterium (assembly GCA_946405485.1). The sequence continues at coordinate 1,977 of CAMJHJ010000151.1, forward strand.
CCGGGGCTGGGTCTTGCTGCCCGCCATCGCGCGCAGGCAGTACCTCAAGCTGATTGACAAGCAGCCGCAGATGGAAGAGGCTTCCGCCTGGTCCGCCTTCAACCGGGCCGAGTGGTCCGGGGCGCAGAAGCCCTTGGGTGTCCTGGCCTGCGGCATCGGTTATAATTATGTCAAGGAGGCCTTGGCTGCGGATCCTGCGCTGGACGTGAATCTCGTCAAGATTTCCCAATATCCGCTTCCTGCCGCACAGCTTCAGGAGCTGGCTGCCCGTAGCCGGGAGATCCTGGTCGTGGAAGACGGCCAGCCGGTCGTGGAGAATGAGTTGAAAGCCCTGGTGGGCCTCGGCTATCCCGTCAAGGGACGCCTGACCGGTGATCTGCCGCGTACCGGTGAACTGGATCCGGACAGCGTCGGAGCGGCCCTGGGTGTCATCGCCCCGGCCCTTCACGCCCCGGCGAAGGCGCTCGCCGCCCGCCCGCCGCAGCTCTGCCCCGGATGCGGGCACCGGGATGTGTACAAGGCTTTGAACGAGGTGGCCGCGGAGTATCCCGGAGCACGGATCTTCGGAGACATCGGCTGTTACACCCTGGGCGCGCTGCCGCCTTTCCGGGCGCTGGCCAGCTGTGTGGACATGGGAGCTTCGGTCACGATGGCGAAAGGAGCCGCGGATGCGGGTGTCTTCCCGGCCATCGCCGTCATCGGCGACTCGACCTTCACGCATTCCGGAATGACCGGCCTGCTGGATGCCGTCAATGACGGCTCTCCCATCACGGTGGTCATTTCCGACAACCTGACCACAGCCATGACGGGCGGGCAGGATTCGGCGGGTACGAGCAAGTATGAAGCGATCTGCACGGGCCTGGGCGTGGATCCGGCGCACGTGCGCGTCGTCGTCCCGACTCCGACGAATATCCCTGAAATCACCCGCATCCTGCGTGAGGAGATCGCCTACAAGGGCGTGTCGGTCGTCATCCCGCGCCGTGAATGCATGCAGACCCTTAAGAGGAAAAAGAAATGAAAACCGATATCATCCTTTGCGGCGTCGGAGGACAGGGAATCCTGTCCATCGCGACGGTCCTTGGGGAGGCCGCCACGGCGAGCGGTCTTTTTCTCAAACAGGCCGAGGTACACGGCATGAGCCAGCGTGGCGGTGATGTGCAGAGCAACCTTCGCCTCTCCACGGAACGCATCTGGAGCGACCTGATCCCGAAGGGACAGGCCGACCTCATCCTTTCGATGGAACCGATGGAGGCGCTGCGTTATCTTCCCTATCTTTCTCCGGACGGACGTGTGGTGACGGCCTCCAAGCCTCTGGTCAACATCCCCGACTATCCGGAACTTGCGACCGTGATCGCGGAGTTGGAGGCTCTGCCGAAAGTCTCGATGCTGGATATCGAGGCCGTCGCCCTGGAGAATAAGATACCCCGCGGGGCCAACATGGTCCTGCTCGGAATGACCGCCCCATTCCTCGGAATCCTGACCCCCGAGGCTCTGCGGCAGGCGGTCGCCCGCGTGTTCGCCCCGAAGGGAGAAGCCGTGGTCGAAGCCGACCTGCTGGCTTTCGACCTGGGCTTGCAGGCCGCCCTGAAATAGGCAACAGTTAGTTTAGTAGTGTATATGATCTGGAACAACAACAAAGAATGTATGCCCCGGGAGCAGATGCGTGAGCTCCAGGGCAAGCGCTTGCACAAGATCGTGGACTATGTTTATCACAATGTCCCGTTCTATCGTGACAAACTGCAGCAGATGGACATCAAACCCGAGGACATCACCTCGATCGATGACATCGTCAAGCTTCCTTTCACGACCAAGCAAGACCTGCGGGATAATTATCCCTTCGGTCTCCAGGCTGCGCCGCAGAGCGAGGTCATCCGTTTCCACGCTTCTTCCGGTACGACCGGCAACCCGACCATCGTGGGCTACACCCGCAAGGATGTGGGGGTCTGGAGCGAATGTATGTCCCGCTGCCTGACCGCTTTCGGCGTGACGCGGGACGATTTGTTCAGCGTCGCGTACGGTTACGGCCTCTTCACCGGCGGTCTGGGTGTCCACTATGGCGTGGAGAACCTGGGCGCGGCCGTTTTGCCGACTTCCACGGGAAACACCGAGAAGCACGTGCGCCTGCTCCGCGACCTGGGAGTGACCGGCATCGCCTGCACCCCTTCCTATGCCCTGTATCTGGCTGAGACGATGGAGAAAATGGGTGTGACGACCGACCAGATCAAGCTCCGGACCGGTGCGTTCGGCGCGGAGCCCTGGACGGAAAGCATGCGTCAGGAAATCGAGCGCCGGCTGGGCCTGAAAGGCTACAATATCTATGGCCTGAGCGAGATCATGGGCCCTTGCGTCAGCTATGAGTGCGAAGAGCAGAATGGTTCCCACATCTGCGAGGATCATTTCTTCCCGGAGGTCGTCGATCCCGAAACGCTGGAGCCGCTGCCTTACGGGAAGCCCGGAGAGCTGGTGTTCACGACCCTGACGAAGGAGGGGATGCCGCTGCTGCGCTACCGTACGCGGGATCTGTGCGCCTTGTACAATGATCCCTGCCCTTGCGGACGCACCGCCGTGCGGATGGGCCGGATCCTGGGCCGCAGCGACGACATGCTCATCATCCGGGGTATCAACGTCTTCCCGTCCCAGGTGGAGAGCGTCATCCTCAGCATGCCGGAGTGCGCGCCGCACTTCCTGCTGGTGGTGGACCGCGTGGACAACCTCGATACCCTCACCGTCCAGGTGGAGGTGCGCCAGGATTACTTCGCGCAGGGTTTCGATACTTTCGAGCCCATCTTCAGGCTCGAGCGCGAACTGGCGGCCAAGCTGCGCAGCGTGCTCAGTATCAACGCGAAGGTCCAGGTCAAGTCGCCCGGCACGCTGGAGCGCAGCCAGGGCAAGAGCAAGTTCGTCATCGATAATCGAGTACTGAAATAATACTATGAACGATTCTTCTTTCCTTCATCCGGAATTCGAGACCTTGTCCCGCAGCGGGATCGAGGCCTTGCAGTCCGAGCGCCTGCGTGCGACCGTGCGGCACTGCATGGATTCGCCTTTTTACAAGAAGCGTTTTGCCGAATGTGGCCTGACCCCTGACGACATCCGCACGCCGGCCGACCTGTATAAGATCCCGTTCACGACGAAGCAGGACTTGCGCGACACTTATCCCTTCGGCATCGCCTCGGTGCCGCTGGAGCAGTGCGTACGCCTGCATTCGTCCAGCGGGACGACGGGCAATCCGACGGTTATCCTTCATACCGCACGGGACCTGGACCAGTGGGCGGAGGCCGTTGCGCGCTGCCTGTGGATGGTGGGCTGCCGGCCGGACGACGTGTTCCAGAACACCTCCGGCTATGGGATGTTCACCGGCGGTCTGGGCTTCCAGTACGGAGCCGAGAAACTGGGGATGCTGACCGTTCCGGCCGCGGCGGGCAATACGCTCCGGCAGCTGAAGTTCTTTACGGATTTCGGTACGACGGTGGTCCATGCGATCCCGTCCTATGCGGGACGCCTGTACGAAGTGATGTGCCAGCAGGGCATCGACCCGCGTCGCGACACAAAGCTCCGGACCCTGGTGATCGGGGCTGAACCGCACAGCGAGGACACCCGCCGCCGTATCGAGGAGATGCTGGGTGTCAAGGCCTATAACTCCTTCGGCATGTCGGAAATGTGCGGACCGGGCGTGGCTTTCGAATGTCCCGAGCAGAATGGCATGCATATCTGGGAGGATTACTATATCGTCGAAATCGTCAATCCGGATACCCTGGAGCCCGTCCCCGACGGGGAAGTGGGCGAACTGGTCCTGACGACGATCAACCGCGAGGCGATGCCGCTGCTGCGCTACCGCACGCGCGACCTGACCCGCATCCTGCCGGGCTCCTGCCCTTGCGGCCGCGAGCACAAGCGTCTCGACCGGATGAAAGGCCGGAGCGATGACATGATCATCCTGAAGGGCGTCAACATCTTCCCGATCCAGATCGAGACCATCTTGATGAAGTATCCGGAACTGGCCTCCGATTACCTGATTACGCTGGAGACCCGCGACGACAACGATGTCATGACGGTCGAGGTCGAATTCAAGA
>CAMJHJ010000152.1 GCA_946405485.1 uncultured Bacteroidales bacterium
TATGATATCTCATAAACCCGGTCATTTCCGTAAAGATACAAAACTTCCTGGAAACTCCGCCGCACCTTCGAGTGAGGTGGTCCCTCCGGGCAGGAACGAACGCCGGAGGCATCCTTGAGCGCACGCCCGTTCTGTTTTCCGCGCCCGCATAGCGAAGGCGGCAGGGAGTTCGGGATGCATTCCCCCGAAGGGGTCATAGTTCTTGCATCCCTGAACTCCCTGCCGCCTTCGCGGTAATGATGCGGATCAGAGCACCGAAGCGACCGCCGCACGCATGCCCTCGGCCTGGATCAGGGCCAGGTCGGCGCAGAGCAGGTCGGTCAGGCCGGGGATCGCATTCAGATCCTCGCCCCAGATGAATTCGTCCGCCAGGACGCCCTCGGCCACCTTGCGCACGTCGCCGGTCGCCCAGAGGTCCTTCAGCGTCTGCATGATCTTCGGATCGTCGTTCGGCACGATCTCATCCTCACCGCGCTTGCCGCCCTTGTAATAGGTGCAAATGGCGGCCAGGCCGAGCACGATGCCCTTCGGCAGGGCGCCCTTGCGCGCCAGATAGGTCTTCAGGCCGGGCAGGTCGCGGGTCTTGAACTTCGGGAAGGAATTGAGCATGATGCTCGTGACGAAATGCTTGACGAACGGATTGCGGAAGCGCTCCATCACGTCGGAGCCGAACTTCTCGAGCTCCTCCACCGGCAGGTTCAGCGTCGGAAGGAGTTCCTCGAACATGACCTTCTTCACGAACGGGCCCACGAGTTCATCCTCGCAGCACTCCTTCACGGTATTCAGGCCGCTGAGGTAGCCCACCGGCGACAGCACGGTGTGGGGGCCGTTGAGCAGCGTGACCTTGCGCTCGTGGTACGGGGCCTCGGACGGCACGAAAAGCACGTTCAAGCCGGCCTTGTCGGCCGGGAATTCGGCGGCGACCTCCTTCGGCGCCTCGATCACCCACAGGTGGAAGATCTCAGCCTTGTCCAAGAGGCGGTCCTCATAACCGACCCGCTCGCAGAGCTGGGCGGCGGTGTCGCGCGGATAACCCGGGACGATACGGTCCACCAGCGTGGAATACACGCCGCAGGCCGTCTCGAACCAGTCGCGGAAGCCCTCGCCGAGCTGCCACAGGTCGATGTACTGCCGGATGCATTCCTTCAGATGCTTGCCGTTCTCGAAGATCAGCTCGCAGGGGAAGAGGATGAAGCCCTTGCTCTTGTCCCCCTTGAAATACTCATAGCGGTGGTACAGGAGCTGGGTGAGCTTGCCGGGATAGGAGGATGCGGGCGCATCCTCGAACTTGCAGGCCGGATCGAAGGCGATGCCCGCCTCCGTCGTGTTGGAGATGATGAAACGCATCTCAGGCTGCTCGGCCAATTTCAGGTAGGCCTGGAAATCCGCATAGGGATTGAGGCCGCGGCTGACCACGTCGATCAGGTCGACGCTGTCGATCGCTTCACCGTTCAAGAGACCCTGAAGGTTGAGGTGATAAAGGCCATCCTGCTCATTGAGCCATTCGACCATGCCCTTTTCAATGGGCTGGACGACCACGACCGAGGCGTTGAAATCAGTCTTCTGGTTGGTCTTCCAGATAATCCACTCGATGAAAGCGCGGAGGAAGTTACCTTCTCCAAACTGGATCACCTTCTCGGTGTAGGTTTTCGCCTGAGGGGCGGAAGTACGGTTTAATCTTTCCATAAATATTGTGTTTGTTTATTCTTTTTCTGTCACGATGAGCAGGATGACGGCCTGTTCCTTGGTTTTCTGCTTGACCGTATAGGTAGTACCGGGCTGCAGGGGCAGTTCGCCGGAGTCGGCGACATCATCGTAAGGAGTAGTGTCGAAGACGGTCGCCGTCCCACCTTCGGGAATCAGCTGCATGCAGGCTCCGGTATCACCGGTTTTCCGCCGCACATAGTAGAATCGCAACGTGGAAGTATAGGAGTCCGAAGTCTTGAAGGCGATCGATCCGCCACTATCCATCTTAAATCCATACTTGTACGTCGTTCCCCCGATGGTGAAGGATGTCTTGGCATAGTCTTTACTGAAATCCGCGACCGAAGTGGAACTGGTGAAGAAACTGCCGCCAGCCACGCCGTCCACGGTCGTCGTCACGGCCTTCGAGTCACTCATCCAGATTGCGTAGGTATGGGGACCATCCGGCGTCTCGCCGCCGGGCTGGCCCGGATCGTCCGGCGTGTCGCCGCTACCGTCGGAACCATTGTATTCCTCGATACCGCCGTTGTTGACTTCGACGGGCGCCGACGTCCAGCCGAGTTTGCCGTAGCCGGCACCGGCCTTGACGACATCCGCCACATCGGCGGAAGGCGTCACGACATACCCATACGCAGGCTTAAAGTCGGCATAGGTCAGTGGCGTGACGGTACCGCCATTGTAGGAGGTATACTTCACATTGGTCAACGGATACGGATCCCTGGCCTTGGGAGGGCGGTTCAGCAGGAGATCCCGCGTGGCATAAAGATAGCCCGCGACCGAGCCCTGGAGGTTGGATTCACCACTTTCCTTGGCCGGATAGGTGCAGATATCCGTAGGCAGCTGCACCGCGTCGAAACAGTTGTATTCGACCAGCACTTTGGCTCCGTAGGCAGAGCCGACACCATAGGTCGTACATCCGTCGAAGAAGTTGTTATACACGTGAGCCTGCCCATAACGCACGCGCGGATGGCGCGAACTGGACTGGTCGAACCAGTTGTGGTGGAAGGTCGCCGTGATGGCGGCATCCGCCGATTCGCTGTTGGAATGCCCTACGAGGCAAGATTTCTGGGTCTTGACGAAATGGCACCAACTCACCGTCACGCCCTTGGAATGGTGCGTGATATCGCATGAGCCATCTTCGTAATCCTTGGTCTGGTTAAGCGAGGTGAAGGTACAGTGGTCCACCCACACGCCCTCACACTGCTGCATCGAAACCGCATCCGCCCCGTTGTCCGCCTTGGGTTGGCGGAAGTTGATATTGCGGAAGACCAGGTTGGACGAGCGGACGCAGAAGAATCCGATCCGGTCCATCACGAAGTCGTCCGTGCCCAGGAAACTGAGGTTGGACACTTCCTTGACGTCAAACCAGGGATGACCCTCGCTGAAATCACGGCCGTCACCGGGCCCGAAGGTTCCGCTGAGCCAGATCGTGACCGGGGAATGGTCGCCGCCCTTCTCGGACTTCGCACGGGCCAGGAGCCAGGTCTGGAGCGCCTTGCCGTTATTGAAATGCAGGACGGTGGAAGCGCCTGCGCCACCCGTGACGCCGGCCGCCTGGCCGTAGCCATATAGTTTGTCCAGTTCGACCGTGCCTTCCTGAGGCGGATCGGGACAGTCCAGTTCGCCTTCTCCCGAAGGATCTTCGGGCGTACCCAGGTCGGCGTCTTCGATCGTGAAACGGAGGGTCGTGACTTTGCCGGCAGGAAATGCAATATCCTGCTTGAGCACGACGCAGCGCTGGATGGCGAGCGTTTCATCGTCGGTCTCGACGTCCAGGGTCAGCGTGCCTCCCGAAGAAAGCGTCGTCGGATTGACAACCAGATAAGCAGCGTTTGTCCCGTCAACGGTCCAGTCGTCCCCGTCATAGACAGCGGAGACATACTGGAAACTGCTCTTGTTCTCCCAAGCGGTGATGGTACGCTTGAGGACATCGACCGAGACGCGGCCGGAGAGCAGGGCCTCGGAAGAGGAAAGCTTGAGCCCTTTCACCTTTTTGCCGGATAATACATTTCCGGTGGTGTGGTCTTCCAGGATGATCCGGGCGAGTGCCAGGATGCGGTGGAAACGCAGTTTATCCGCCTCGATGAAGTCTTCGCCAAGGGTGAGCATCGCTTGTTCCGAGACCAAAAGGTCCACCGAAGGATCGAAGGTCGTCAGGGAAGGAAGATGCTGCACCTCGGAAAGCTTGAACTTGAACACCTGGTCGGCACGCCCGTTCTTCATCCCCTTGGGATAATAGGCAATCAGGGAATGCAGTCCTGCTTCGATCGGCAGCGATCCGGTGAAATGGCCCGTCCGGCCGTCCGGATCCTGATTGACAAAACTTTTCTGGACACCCATATCATAACTCAGGATGACGGTCAGCGAATCGCCGGTCCGCCAATACGGGACCCAGGCTTCCTCTGTCTCCTGGATATAGGTGCGGGTCGCAGGGCTTTCCGCGACCAGCGTAACAGGGATCTCCGTCCCGGTCTGAGCCGGAAGAGGCTGCCGGCAGGCGGCGAAGAGGGCGGACAAGCCCAGCAAGAAAACAAATGCTTTTTTCATCCGGTCCTCCTCCTATAATGTAAAGTCACCGCCCGGCAGCAGGTCATCGCCCGGAGTCCCGCCTTCCAGCGGGACACTGCCCTGAAGCATAGGGTCGCACAAATCCATCTCCAGCACCTCGATGCAGGGGCTGGAGTAGATGCATGCGCTGTTATTATCAATGATCATAACGATCGTTTATAAGGTGACACCCGACTTGAAGATCGCAATCTCGCGGATGCCATTCTTTTCATTGTTGACAGGCACGCCGGAGGCAGCGGCCAGGACCGTCTCGATGAAGCGCGCAGACACGGCTTCCATCGTCTCATCCTGGGCCAGCACGCCGGCGTTGAAATCGATCCAGCCGGGCTTAAGCGCGGCGAGAGCCGAATTCGTGGAAATCTTCATCGTCGGCACGAAACTGCCGAACGGGGTGCCGCGTCCGGTCGTGAAGAGCACAATCTGGCAACCGGAGGCCGCCAGGGCCGTCGAAGCGACCAGGTCGTTGCCCGGAGCGCTCAGCAGGTTCAGGCCCTTGACGCTCAGGCGTTCGCCATAGCGCAAGACCCCTCGTACGATGCTCTTTCCGCACTTCTGGGTACAGCCCAGAGATTTCTCTTCCAGGGTGGAAATGCCGCCGGCCTTGTTGCCCGGCGAGGGGTTCTCGTACACCGGCATCCCCTGGCGCATGAAGTATTCCTTGAAATCGTTGATCAGGGAGACGGTCTGGTCGAAGGTCTCCCGATCCTGGCAGCGGTTCATCAGGATCGTCTCGGCACCGAACATCTCCGGCACCTCGGTCAGCACGGTCGTGCCGCCCTGGGCGACGATCCAGTCGGAGAAGACGCCCAGCAAAGGGTTGGCCGTGATGCCGCTGAGACCGTCGGAGCCGCCGCACTTCAAGCCTACGCGCAGTTCGCTGACGGGCACATCCTCGCGCACGTCCTGAGAACAGACGGCGTAGATTTCCCGCAACTGCTGCAGGCCGTATTCGACCTCATCCTCGACCTTCTGGCAGACGAACATCCGCACGCGGCGCTCATCCACCGGCCCTACGAGGGTCCGGAACGCATCCAACTGGTTGTTTTCGCAGCCGAGGCTGACGACCAGGACGCCGCCCGCATTGGGATGGTGCACCATGTCGGCGAGCACCGTGCGGGTGTTCTCATGATCCGCGCCGAGCTGCGAGCAGCCATAGTTGTGCGGGAAGGCAACTACGGTGAGGGGGCTCTGCCCCCTTACCCGCTCACTGCGCAAGGCTCCGTTCGCTACCCCCGCGGCTCCCGGCCTACCGACATCGCCTTCGGCTCCGTCCCGGCCTCCGCCGGGCGCGTTGGGACGCGCCTTCGCCTGCTGCGCAGACTCCAAACCCACCGCACCACCACTTGCGCAAGCCAGCTCAGCCTCGAAGCGGCGGACGATCTCCTGGCAGATGCCATTCACGCACCCCACCGTCGGGATCACCCAGATCTCGTTGCGGATCCCCACCTGTCCGTCCGCACGGCGATAACCGCGGAACGTGCGGGGCGAGGCCGTCGGAGCGATCTCCACCAGGGCCGGATCATAACTGTAATCCAGCAGCCCCTCCAGGTTGGTCTTGATACACGTATGGTCGATCATTTCCCCCGCCTCGACCGCACGGGTCACATGGCCGATGGGAAAGCCGTATTTGATGACGTCGTCACCGGGAGCCAGGGCGGCAAGCGCCGCCTTATGGCCCCGGGGGACGTCGGTCCGCAGGACGACGTCCCCGACGCGCTGCCCGGCCTTCAGGTCGGTCAGCGCGACGGCGACATTGTCCGCAGGATTGAT
>CAMJHJ010000153.1 GCA_946405485.1 uncultured Bacteroidales bacterium
AGCAGGACGACGACCATTTTCCAAATCCATTTCACCCACTTCGTGTAGGGAATCCGCGCCATCGCGAGGGCGGCGATCAGCACGCCCGAGGTAGGCGTGAGCATGTTCGTGAACCCGTCGCCGAACTGGAACGCCAGCACCATCGCCTGTCGCGAAACGCCCACCATGTCGGAGAAGGGCGCCATGATTGGAATGGTAATAGCGGCCTTGGCCGTGGCGCTCGGAATGACGAAGTTGATGAGCGCCTGGATGCCGTACATCGCCGTCAGCGACCCCGCCCGGCCGGTCCCGTCGAGCCCCTCCTGCATTGAATGCAGGATGCTGTCGACAACCTTTCCGTCCTGGAGCAGGACGATGATGCCGGACGCGAAACCCACCACGAGGGCGGCGGACAGAATGTCCTTGGCGCCCGCCAGCAGCTCATCGGCAATCTTGTTGGCATTGAACCCGGCAATGATTCCGCAGACAATGCCCATCCCTAGGAACAGGCCGGTAATTTCCGGCAGATACCAGTCCCAGCAGGTCACGCCCACGATCAGCATGATGACGGTCAGCAGTAGCACGCCCAGGATCCATCCCTGTCGATGCGTGAGCGGCGTGTCTTCCACCGCGACGTCCGCCGTCGGCGCTTTGCGGGTCTTATGGGCATAAACCACCACGAAAACGGTCAGCAGGACGGTCAGGAGCGCCCAGCAGAAGATGCGGTAGCCCATGCCGGAGAAGAGCGGCAGATCGGCCATCCCCTGCGCGATACCCACCGTGAACGGATTCAGGAACGCGCTGGAAAAGCCCACATTGGACGCCACATACACGATCAGCATCCCCATGAAGGCGTCGTATCCCATCGACACAACCAACGGTACCACGATGCCCACGAACGGGATCGTCTCCTCGCTCATGCCGAACACGGCCCCGGCGAGCGAAAACAGCACCGTGATGGCCGCCAGGACCACTTTGTCACGCTTCCCGACTCGTGCGATGAACCGCCCGATTCCTGCCGTCACGGCGCCCGTGGCATTCAGCAGCCAGAACGCGCCGCCCACCACCAAAATGAAGATGATGATTCCCGCCTGCTTCACGAACCCGTGATAGATGGCCGGCAGCACCTGCCATGTCTGCGGCACGGCATCCACTTGCTCATAGCTCAAACTGCCGTCCTCTCCCTTCACATACTGCCCGCCCGGCACAAACCAAGTAATCATCGCGCACACCACCAGGATGCACGCGATGATTACGTAAGTATTCGGTACCTTGAACTTTCGCATACTTTGCAAAGGTACCAAAATTCCGGATTACATCTCCAGCAGGAAGCCGAAGGTCCAGCAAGGATATATGGATTCCGTTTCCGAGAGAATGCGGAACGCCTTCGGCTGATATTTGACAAAGAGGCCCAGTCCCTCAAGCGAGAAGGAAGCGAAGAAGTCGTAATTCCAACGCTGCGCGATGCCTCCGTCTTTTTCAGTCATATAGCGGTTTCCCTCCTCATCGCGGAGATCCAGGCGGACCTTGGGCTGGAACGAATAGAGCGCCTCCGCTCCACAGCGAAGCGAATAATCCCCAAGATGGAATTGCAGGGTGGCGGGAAGCAAAACCATCCACTCTCTTAAGGAGGACCGGCTATTCCTGGTATTCACCCATTCTTCCGGCATCGGTGTGATTTTGAGCTCGTTTTTATCATTCAGGCCGAAGACGGATTCCTTGCTCTGATACTTGCCCCAGCCGAGACCGGCGCCTACGTTAAAGCTGGCCCAGGAGACAGGACGGACGTACGCTTCCAAGAGGTGAGCATAGTACAGGGTGGACTCGCCTTTGGTCGGCTTGTAGACCTGTTGGGAGGCAGCGCGGATTCCCATGCCGATTTCCGGGAGCACATTGAGGCCGACTTTCTTGAATTCTTGGTTGGTCTGATGGTGCTTGGTCGGCTTGACGGTCAAGTTTTCAATCTCCGCCAGGCGGTCACGGGCGGGTTTTTCCTGGGCGAAAGCCCCGGATGCGGCCAGCGTCAGGCCGGCGAAAAGGATCAGTGCGTATTTCATGTTCATATTCATTACAGGTCAATGTTGATGATGTCGGACATCCGGGCTGCGGTCGAGAAGCCCTGGGGGAGGAGTTCGGTCACCCGGAGGAGAGGCATGTCCTTCTTGTCTTCCTTAGACATCAGTTTTTCCAGGAATTTCTTCTTTTCGGGATAGGCCTCGACGCGGTACTTCTTCAGACCGGCGGCCTCCGCGGCGCAGTGGATGGCGTCCAGGAGGGTTCCCCGCTCATCGACCAGGCCGATGGAAAGGGCGTCCTTACCGGACCAGACCCGGCCCTGCGCGATGGCATCGACGGCAGCCTTGTCCATGTCGCGACCTTCCGCGACGACGGAGACGAATTGGTCATAGATGCCGTCGACGGTCTTCTGATGCCAGACGAGCTCTTCGCCTTTGAGCGTCCGGAGGCCGGAGCCCATGTCGCTGTGGTCGTTCGTTCCGACGGCGAACGTGTTGATATGCAGCTTCTTCTTCAGCGCCTCGCCATAGCCGATCGACATCCCGAAGACACCGATCGAACCGGTGATGGAGGCGTTGTCCGCGATGATCCGGTCCGCGCCGGCGGAGATCATGTAGCCTCCGGAAGCGGCATACGCGCCGTAACTGGCGATGACGGGCTTATCTTTCTTCAGCAGTTCGATTTCCCGGCGGATCATATCGGCCGCGACCACTTCGCCGCCGGGGGAATTGACCCGGAAAACGACCGCCTTGACGGTGGAGTCCGCCCGGACCTTCGCGATTTCCCGGGAGAACTTCTCTCCTGCGATGCCGCCGCCGGAACGGACGATGTCACCTTCAGCGTACAGGATGGCGATCTTTTTGGAACCGCTGTTCTTGAGGTCCTTGATGTAGTTGGACATGGACACTTTCTTCAGCTGGTTCGGGTAGTTCTTGCCGAACAGATGGCAGAGGTATCCCTCCATCTCGTCGCGGTATTTCAGGCCGTCCACAAGGCCCTTGTCCAGCCAGTCCTGCGAGTTTCCCAGGGCCAGATGGTTGGTCCAGTAGCGGAGCGAATCGGCGCTGATGCCGCGGGAGGCGGCCATGTCTTCCATCATCGGCTCCCAGATAGAGCGGAGGAGGGCCAGGTTCTGTTCCCGGTTTTCGGCGCTCATCTCGCTGCGGATATACGGTTCTCCGGCCGATTTATAGCTGCCGTGGCGGATCAGCTCGACCTGGACGCCGAGGCTGTCCAGCAGATCTTTATAGTACATCGATTGCGAGGCGAGGCCGGTCAGGGTCCCATCGGAATCGGGGTGCATGAACACGCGGTCTCCCACGGAACCCAGGTAGTAGGACCCGTTGCCGTAGGTGATGCCGTAGCAGACGACTGGTTTGCCCGACTGGCTGAACCGTTCCAGGCTGCGGCGCAGTTCTTCCGTGGCTGCTATGCCGGCGGAAATTTTGTCCGGACGGAGGAAGACCATGGCGATGTCGTCATCCTCTGCGGCCTTTTCCAAGGCCCTTTCCACGTCCAGCAGAGAAATGGTGGAAGAGGTGGACAATCCTCCCGTCAGAGAGATATTGAAGTCGGAGCCGCCTCGTTCGGCAATTCCCTTACCTTCATCGAAATACAGAATCTTTCCTTTCAAGAACTCTTGCGCGGACAACGGGGCCGCCATCAGGGGGAGGAGAAGTGCGATCAGATACTTTTTCATGCTAATTCGTTTAATGTGTTTTGCGTATTAGTTCATTAATACACTATAAAGGTACGCACTTTTTTTGATTATGCAAGAAAAAGTGGACAAATATCAGGCTAAAGAACCTTCTTGACGCCCGGAATCAGCCGGACGAGCCAGGTAAACCCGAAGGAAATCACGGTGCTGACGACGCCGATGAAGAGGAATTTGCCGAAAGCCCCCATCCAGATTCCGTCCGTGAGGTTCTGCAGCACCAGCATCAGGAGCATATGGAACACGTAGGCGCCGTACGACTGCTCGGCGCTCCAGCGCCAGAACCGGCCGCTCCAGTTCGCGTATTCGCGGAACAGCCACAGCAAGCCGAAGGAAATGAAGACGCACATCAGCGACTCGTAAATGCCGAACCAGCGCCAGACGAACCCGTTCCAGGCCCCGTCGCCGCGGACGTAATTGCCGATGGCAAGCAGGATACCGATGGCCAACGTCGCTGCGCCCGTGCGGTTGTCCGTCCTTTCGAGCCACCCGCAGCGCCCGGCCAGGACACCCAGGACGAACATCATCACATACTGCAGATAATGAGCCGGTTCTATCGCCATCGGAATGACGCCGAACGGCCAGATCCAGAGGTCCTGAGGGCTCACCTGCCGGATGAAATAACTGCCGATGCCCATGACAAGGCCGATGCCCAGCAGCGCCCAGAGCGGAAGCCGCTGCATGCGGCAGCTCTTCAGCGCCGGCACGAACTGCCGGATCAAGGCATAGATGAGGCAGAACACCAACAGGCTTTCCACGAACCACATGTGACCGGTCTCGAACTTGCCTGCCAGTATCGACAGGAGCCCGCCCATTACCAACAGCGGAATGCCGAGCCGGACCAGCTTCTTTCGCACGAACGCCTTGCCGCCGTTCCGGTCATAGCTCTTCGGGACGAAGTAGCCCGAAATCAGGAAGTAAAGCCCCATGAAGAAGCTGGCGTTGGTCGAGAAGAAATGCCAGATCCAGGGCATGAACTCGGCGGAATTGCTGGGCGTATAGGCCCATCCGCCTCCGGTGCCATAGGCCTGTCCCGCATGGTGAAAGATCACCAGCACGGTAAGAAAGACCTTGAGATTATCCAGATAGTATTGTCTACTTGCCTTGTTTTGCGTCGCCATAGAACAAAGATAGGCAAGTTTTATCGAAAAACAATAAAAACTTGCCTATCCGAGGATATTTCTATGTCTCTGCGGACTACTTGTACTCTGTCAGGTAGTAGGTGAGGGTCGTGCTCAGGCTGTGGGAGGAAACGCCGGTGAAGAGGTGATACCTTTCCATCGTGCTCTCGAAGGAGCGGATGACGGTGCAGGTGGCGGGATCGCCTTCCTCGACATCGACGACGAGGGAACCCTGGAAACGGTAGTCCTTGAAGAAGGACTGATACTGGGTGCTCCATTCGCATTTGAGGGAACCGTCCTCGCTGTTTTCCCAGGCCCAGGAGCCGACATTGATCTTCCCGTTGCCATAGACGACCGCGTAGGTGCCGGATTCCGTGAAGATGAGTCCGGTGCATTCCTCGTCGAGGTTCTCATTGGCGTTCTGGTCGCCGGAATCCTGGAGCCATCTGGAGAAGTTGCAGCCGGCCAGTTCGAAATTCAGGAAGGAAATGTCGTTGTAGGCAAGGGAGAAGTGGGTCTTCTCGAAAACCCAGTGACGGCAGAGGTTCTTGTTGATCTTCGTCTCCTTGACGGTGGAGGCGATGCTGGCATTGACCGTAAACGGATCCCAGCCGCCGCTGTCGATGGAGACTTCGGCCTTGCTGTCGCCCAGCAGGTTGATGATGACCTGGCCGAATCCCTGAAGGACATAGGCGCCATTGACAAAGGTGAAGTTACCGTACACCCAGACGTCGTCGAGGTCCAGGTCTTCGCCCGCCTTGGTCACTGCGGGGTTCTTGGTGACGATGTATTCTCCGTCGGAAGTGAGTTCAATGGACTTGATGGGGCTGTTGGCATCCTGGATTTCATATTTGCCGAGCATCCGTTCGCCGTCCTTGGGATTGTCCTTGTTGCAGGAAGTGAAGCCTGCGACCGCAATAAGAAGTGTGCTTGCCAGGGCAAGGAATTTTCGTGCTTTCATAGTCGTTTTGAATTTTATGCGGATGATTTATGCAAAATTCGGACCATCCCTAAAAACATCTCCGTCCCTGCGGGTGCGGGGACGGAGACGTTTTAAACCGTGTACGGGAGTCTTTACTTCAGCAGTTTCTTGATGAAGTTCCAGACCCACAGAAGGATCACCGCGCCGATGAGGGCGCTGAGGATCTGGCCATACCACTCAGCCCAGA
>CAMJHJ010000154.1 GCA_946405485.1 uncultured Bacteroidales bacterium
AGTTCAAGAACACGACCATCATCATCCAGGCCGGCTTGATCCAGCAGGATGGGACCGCGAAGATCAAGAGCGGCACCCCGTATACGTGGCCTGTGGACGGTAAGACCTACTACATTTACGGCGCAGCGGACGACACCCAGTACTCCGGATTCGACCCTTACGGCGGCAACTACACCCGTACGGGCTTTCTCCTGCGCAAATTCATGGAAGAGACCCCTATCGACCCCAACTGGGATTCCGGCTTGCTGGATTGGATCGACCTGCGCTATGCGGAGGTATTGCTCAATTACATCGAAGCCGTCTATGAGAGCAATGATGCCTCCCGGATGACCCGGGCCTTGGGCTATCTGAATGATATCCGTCGCCGTGCGGCCTTCACCCAGAAGATTCCCGCTTTGACCCAGGAAGTCATCATGCGGGAACGGCTGGTCGAACTCGCTTTCGAAAACCAGCGTTTCTGGGATCTGATCCGTCGTCGCGAATATACCGAGACCCGGCAGAACAGCCAGTATCATGCGCTGCTGCCGATCCTGGATCTGCGGGGCACTGAACCGAAATATATTTTCGTCCGCTCCAAGATCGACAATCTCATCGATTTCTCCTTCCAAGACTATATGTATTACAAGGCGATCCCGGGAACGGGAACCAACGGCCTTATCCAGAACCCGAATTTCTGACAATGCGTATGAAATCAAGAATCCTCCTCTTTGCAGGACTGGCGATGCTCAGCCTCTCCTGCTCGCTGGACAACTATGAGACGCCGGAATGCGGCATGTACGGTTCCATTATCGATGATGAGACCGGTGAGCTTGTCCAGCAGGACATCTATATGGGCACCCGCATCTATTTCAAGGAGCAAGGTTATGACAATCCGGCCCTCCAATCCATGGTCATCAAGAACAACGGGGAATACCGGAACACGATGATGTTCCGCGGATCCTACGAGGTTTACACAACGATTGAGAGCAATTTCGAGCCGGTGGAGCCGTTCATCATCAATCTGCAATCGGTGCGTAACTACGACTTCCGGGTCAAGCCCTTCATTCGGGTCACCGATGCCAGGGTCAATCGAACGGGACGCAAAGTCAAGGCGGCCTGCACGGTCCAGCAGGTGTCCTCCGACAGCAACGTCAAGACGGTTGCCTTGTTTGTCTCAACCCAGCCGACGGTAGGGAAATACCTCAACGACGCCCTCGTGGAGATCAACGTTAGCAGGAAATGTACCACACCCACCAACCTGACGGTTGAACTGAATCTGGACGATTTCCCGGAATTACGGGAAGGAAAGACATACTATTTCCGGATCGGAGCACTCTCCGGCCGCAGCGGTGCAAAATACAATTATGCACCTGCCCAGGAATTGGAACTATAACCACATAAAAACGTTTACACAATGAAAAAAACTACACTTCTTCTGCTGTCTGTCCTGACAGTGCTGGCTTTCTCTTGCAAGCCGGAGTCCAAACCCGCAGAGCCGGAGGTCAAAAAATCCTCCGACTGCACCATCAAGAACATTACGGCCTATGCCGAAAGCGCGGAGCGTGAAAAAGATAACCTCGAAATCGACTTCTCCGCAGACGGCAAGACCATCACCCTGACCGCTCCCGCGACGTATTCTTACCAGGCGCCGGTGGATCCGACCAAGGTTCACGTCACCGTTACCCCGGCCGACAAGGCTACGAGCAGCATCGCTGCGTCCGACGTCGTCAATCTCACGAATGATGTGACGTTGGTTATCACCGCGGAAGATGGCACCAAAGGGAATTACACCCTGCACTTCGTCCAGACTCCGCAGATTGTCGTCAAACCGACGATCACCGTAACCGGCGAACAAGTCTGGCTCAAGGAAGGCGCCGATCTCCATCTGGAGAAGACGGGCGGTTATGCCAATGGCCTGACGGTCTTCGGAGATAAGGTCATCTTCCTGGACGGCTGGATTCTTGACAATTGCCTCCTGAAGGTCCTGAATGCCAAGACGGGTGAGTATGTGGCTGCGATTACCAAATACATCGGAAGCGCAAAGACGGCTACGGAAACCTGCGTCACGTCCCTCTTTACCGACCAGGCCGGCCACTTCGCCACCGGCAAGCACAACTGGAACGGCGCTGCCGGCATCCGGATGGATATTTACTCCGCCATTGATGCTGCCCCGACCTATCTCTTCCACACAGACACCCACCCCGTTGCGTCGTTGACGCCTCAGGAAGGACGCTATTTCACCGTGGTCGGCGACCTCAAGGGAGACGCCATCGTGACGACGACAACGGCCGACTGGGGCGGATTCAACGCCGGCATCCCGGGCAAGTACATCACGTATAAGGTCAAGGGCGGCGCCTATGAGGCCAACTCCCGGGAAGAAATGTCTGTCGTAGATACCTGGTCCCTGGGTAAGGTACAACGTGCTTCCATGGAGGATCCGACCTGCTACATCGTCTATAATGAAGGTGACCAGGAAGGAACGGCAGAAGGCACCCAGTTCATCCACTTCAAGATTTCCGAGCCCGGAAAGGCAGATGTGGAAATGAACCGTGAATGTCTGTTGAACCGCTTCCTCGACATGCAGGTCTTTGAGGTGAACGGTGTGAAATTCGTCGCCATCATGCAGCAGACTTGGGCTGCCAACAGCCAGGTCGAGACCCGTGTTTACAACATTTCCGATCCTGAGAAAGTGAAGTCTGCCAAGCCGACGGATGAGAACTACAATACCTTCCAGGTGTTCAAGTATGCCCACAACCCTGAGGTTGCCATGCCGAACAGTGGCCGGTCGGGCCGTCTGGCCGTTGCGGTCGAAGGAAACGTTGCGTATCTTTACACGTATACCGTGCCCGCAGAAGGATTCGGCGCCCGGATCATTTGCAATAAACTCACCTTCAATGAGGAATATCGGTAGAAAAACTCTACTTCTTCTCCTGCCCGTTCTCCTGCTTCCCTTCTCCTCTTGCGGGAAGCAGGAGCCGGACTGGAAAAAGAACGCCGAATTCGCGGCAGAAATCTCCCTGCCGACCCATTTCTGCGACGGGATGGTCCTGCAGCACAACGCGACGGTGCGTCTGTGGGGTTACTCCCTGCAGGCTGGAATGGAGGTGCATGTGCTTCCGTCCTGGACCGACCAGGACGTGATGACCGTCTCGGGAGATGACCGTCGATGGGAAGCCGAAGTCAAGACTGGAGATGCCGGGGGGCCGTATTCCCTCTCGATCTACTGTAATGGTTGTACCACCCTGAAGGACATCTGGCTGGGCGAAGTCTGGCTTTGTTGCGGACAATCCAATATGGAGATGCCCGTGAATGGGTTCGACGGCCAGCCCACCCCCGACACGCAGTCCTTGATCTCCAAAGCCGACCCGACCGTTCCGATCCGGATGTTCCTGATGGACAACGACAACGGTGCCTGGTTCCGGCAATATGCCAAGGAGCCTCAGGTCCGCTTGAAAGGCCGGTGGGCCAACAACACACCGGACAATGTCCGCTACGCCAGTGCAACGGCCTATGCCTTTGGGTCTTACCTCCAGCAGCAGCTGAATACCCCCGTTGGGCTGATTGTCGCCTCAATGGGCTCGACCAAGATTGAGACGTGGATGAGTGAGGAGGCCGCCTCCGCTTTCCCGGACATCAATGTCCAGGCGATGAAACAGGCGAACATCACGGACGGGAACTTTTTCAATTATCCTTGCGTGGAGTACAACGCGAAGCTGGCTCCGTTCCGTTGCATGGATATCGCCGGCGTGATCTGGTACCAGGGCGAAAGCAACAGCAGCAATGCAAAGGCTTATGCTGCCCTGCAGAAAGCGTTCGTGGCGGACCTTCGTGCGAAATGGGACTGTGGAGAATACCCGTTCTACTATGTGCAGATCGCGCCCTACGATTATGGCAACTCCTCCGGCACGGCTGCCGCGTTATTGCGGGAAGCGCAGGAAGACTGTTTGTCCACGATTCCGAACAGCGGCATGGTTTGTACCCTGGATTTGGGTGAGGAACATAACATCCATCCGACCCGCAAGATCGAAGTCGGGAAGCGCCTGGGTGACCTGGCGCTGGCAAAGACTTATGGCCGCGACATTCCGGCGCTCTCGCCGCGATTCTCTTCCGCCGAAGTCTCCGGCAGCAAGATCTTGGTTTCGGTCTGCGATGAGCCGCTTGCTTCGGAGTCCGGTTCTTTTACCGGATTTGAGGTCTGCGGCAAGGATAAGGTCTTCAAGCCCGCGACGGCCACGCTGGAAGGCGGACGTCTTGTCGTCCAATCTGCCAGCGTTTCCGAGCCGGTTGCCGTACGTTATTGCTTCAGAAACTACCAGACGGGTTCGGTGAAGGGAGCCAATGGTCTCCCGCTGATGCCCTTCAGATCAGATCGATGAAAGCCAAACTTTTATTCGGAGTCGCGTGCCTCTGCCTGTGGTTTTGCGCTTGCCGCCCCATAAAGATTACGCCGAATCTGCCGGGAACACAGACAGAGACACCGACCAATACGGTCACCTTCCCCATCCACAAGGACGGGGAGCCGTATAATACGTACCGTGGATTGGTGATGGCCGGATATCAAGGCTGGTTCGGCACCCCCGGCGACGGTTCCGCCTTGACCTCGGGCGGTGCCTGGTATCACTACCAGAGCAACGGACAGTTCGGGCCCGGGGTGTTGCGCAATTCCATTGATTTCTGGCCGGACATGCGCGAATACGGGAAAGCCTATCAGGTAGGGAGTGCTGGCAACAGCGCTCCTTTCACGCTCCCGGATGGGAGCAAGGCCTCCGTATTCAGCTCCTACGATGAAGAGACCGTCCTGCTCCACTTCAGGTGGATGCAGGAATACGGCTTGGATGGGGTTTGGATGCAGCGCTTTGTCAGTGAAATCCGGACCGCAAGCCACAAGGACCACTTCGACAAGGTGCTCCGCAGCGCGATGAAAGCCTCCAACCAGTATCAGCGCGCCATCGCAGTGATGTATGACATGAGCAGCTGGACGACGGCGGAAGGGCTGGATCCGATCGTTGCCGATGCCGCCGCCTTGATGGAAGAATACAAGTTGAAAGACCGCTCCCGGCAGAAGTATTACCTTTTCGAGAACGGAAAACCGATGCTGGGCCTTTGGGGCGTAGGTTTGTCCGGTAGCAAGCATCCCAGACCCTCTGTCGTCAAGCCTCTGATCGAAAAGTTGCGTGCGCAAGGATGGAGCATCTTCCTGGGCGTGCCGGGTTATTGGCGGGACGGAACGAATGATTGCGTATCCGGAACGGAACACAAGCTTCTGTTGGAACTCATCCAGCAGAGCGACGGGTTCTTCCCTTGGATGGCAGGACGCTATGATGCGTCTTCCTTCTCGACGGAGCAATGGCTGAACCGGCTCAAGAATGATATCGGGACGGCCAAAAGCTATTCCTCGACAACCCATACCGTGAGCTATGCCAGCGATGTTTTCCCGGGATTCTGCGACCGGAACATGCACCCCGATAATTACAAGGGAATGCCGGATCAGACACGGACGGGTTTCCGTAAGGGCGGCAAATTCTATTGGGACCAGTTTTATCAGGGTATCAAGGCCGGTGCGGAGGCTTTCTACATTGGAATGTTTGATGAGATGGATGAAGGCACAGCCATCTTCAAACAATTGCAGGTCAGCGATGCCCCCGCCAATACCTATGCCGGAGCGGACTATTGGGTCAGTTTCAGCTCCAGCGGCGCCTATTCCATTTCCCCGACCCAGCCTTCCGGCAGTTTCGTTTGGAGCGAACTGGCCAGCAACCTGGATGTAACATTCCAGGGGATTGATGACGGGAAGGGAACGGACTGGTATCTGTGGCTTACCGGCGAGGCACGCAAGATGTTGCGGGGCGAAACCAGCCTCACGTCGACCATGCCGACGCGCAGGAACTGATACAGTTTGATTCTGCCGAAGGCGTTGAGGCTTCTATGGCGCCCGCTAGACTTGTCCGGCAACTGCCGGGTCTTCGGCGTGGTCTGGTTCCTGATCCGATTTGTCGCCCCGCTGGTGAT
>CAMJHJ010000155.1 GCA_946405485.1 uncultured Bacteroidales bacterium
AAAGTGTGGGCCGATGGATGGAAGTACGCTTTTTCGGCTGAGGGCCGACAGGCGTGGAAGCCGGAGTTTACCGCCCGTGTGTATGGAGGATTTGTGACCGGAGGGCCGGCTGTCACAGGCGGCGTAAGGATAGACGACAAACGCACTTTGGGCTTGATGGTATGGCAGGGGGAGACCTGGATTGATGCTGCTCCCGCCAGTGTCTATAGCATTTCCACGGGTCTGTATATGCGCCGGTATTTCCATCTTGGGAAGAAAGACATCGTAGCGCTTTATAGTGATGTCGCCATTGGCGCGGGCTATGTTTACAAGGTGAACGGCGGGAATAGGATTAACAGTGAGACCGGAGAAACCGTCAGGATAATAGACTACAGCAAAGGCGATGTTCTTTTTGCCGCCACGTGGCAACCCGGCGTAAGATTCCGTTTCTGGAGGAATCTTCACCTATTCTTAGGCCCGACCCTGTCGACGAATACGGTCGGGTTCCATCTTGGAGCAGGTTTTTAGTGACACAAGGATGCCGTGATGAACTACAGGGCCTTTACGAACAGGCGCAGTGTCTTCGAATACATGTCATCGCCTGCGAAAGAGGCGCCGATTGAGTGAGTGACATTCTTGTACGTCCTCAACTTGACATTCTTCACACCGGCCCCGACAAGAGCTTTACGATAGCGTGGAGCATTGTCCGGGCCGGCGGTGATATCGGCCGTGCCCACAAACAGGATCGCCTTGAAAGACATGTCGCTATGGGAATCCGCCATCTTAGCCGGGGAGAATCTGTCCATATAATCAGGATCCCAATCATTAAAGAACTCATCGTAGAACTTATGCCCCTTAATGTCTGACTCGGGAGCGTAGAAGCCCATCGTATATTGCAGGTCATATGCCCCATACCACCCCGCCAAAGCCTTGGTCTGAGGGAAATGCATGGCGCAGCAGGCGGCAAGATGCCCGCCGGCGGAACCGCCCCAGAACCCTATCCGTTCGGGATCGATGCCGAACTCTTTGGAATGTGAGAGCACATATTCCACGGCATCATAGCAGTCGCCGACAGAGGTCTCCATACGCACCCCGGGGTTGCCGGCGAAGGAGTACTGGATGCTGACGACGGTGATCCCGTACTTGCCCGCAAGGGTTTTGCAGAACGAGGAAAGACCTTTGTAACTTCCCTTGGCCCAGGCACCTCCGTGGATGTAAAAAGCAACGGGAGCATTACTCCGCCCCGACCTGTACACCATGATATGGAGATCCTGGCCGGTCACGCTTTCCTTGTATACAAGGTCCTCTGGAACGACGGTGTCAATCGAGGCTTGATCATATACCGATATTTTGGCTTCATAGGGGACGAGGGCCTTTGGGAGCCGATACGGATCGCCGATCAGCGCCTCTATTTTCTTGGCGTCCTTTATCGTGTAACTGCCATCGCTCTCTTCAACCAGGGTCATTCCATAGCGGTTCCTGATGGCCGCAGCCTCGTGGGACATCAGGATAAAAGTAAAAGCGATCAACGCAAAAAGGAGTACTTTTGGGGATTTCATGGTCTTTAGTCGAATGTGATATTTTCAATTCTCAGGAGAAGGGTTCCGGAGGGGACCCGGGCCTCGGCGATTTCGCCGACCTTCTTGCCCATCAGGGCGGCGCCGATCGGGGAGTTCAACGAAATCTTTCCGGCCTCGAGATCCATCTCGTGGGGACTGACTATTTCGAAATTCATGCGGGTATTTGTCGAAAGGTTCGTGAATTCGACCCGGCTCAGAAGGCAGACCTTGTCTTTGGGAAGGAATTCGGGATCGATCACGCGGGAATGCTCCAGTATCTTCTGCAAGAAACGGATACGGCTGATGGTCTTCGCCTGGTTCCGCCGGGCTTCCCGGTATCCCGCGTTGTCGCTCCGGTCCCCCTGGGCGCTGGCCTCCGCGAGGTCATCCTTAATCTGGGGGTAAACCACTTCGATCAGATGCTTCAACTCGGCCGCAATCTCGTCGTATCGCTGCTTTGACAAGTATTCCATGGCTCAAAGATACTCAGAAATGGCCGAAAAACATTATCTTTGAGAATCAGATGAAGAATAACCCCTATATCCATGAAACGTTGGACCTTTTTAGTTTTGATCCTTCTTGCCTGTAACCTTTACGGGCAAGAAGGTATCAATTATGATGAGACGCAGGTTCCCTCCTTTGTCCTTCCGGACATGATGGTCTGCAACGACGGGACTCCGGTCCGGGACGTGAAGACTTGGGAAAAGAAGCGTCGCCCCGAACTCCTGGAGTATTTCTTCTCCCAGGAGTACGGACGCACCCGTTACGACAAGATCGACGTCCGCTACGAGGATGTCTCCACGAATGAAGCCTTCCTCGGCGGGAAAGCGACTTGCAAGCAGGTGCGCTTCATTTTCTCCAACGGAGAGAAGGAGCATGAAGCCATCGCCATGCTGGTGATCCCCAACCACAGGAAAGGGAAGATTCCGGTCTTTGTCGCGTACAATTTCAAGGGAAACCACAGCACGACGCTCGACACGACCATCCTGTATTCCCCGGCCTTCCCGCTGGTCAAGAAACCCGACCATCCGGATTGGAAGCGAGGCTGCCAGATGAACCGCTGGCCCTGGGAAAGGATCATCGACCGCGGCTATGCCGTCATCACCATGTGCTACCATGACATCTATCCCGATGGCAGGGGACAGAAAATGCTTGACAACAGCATCATCTCCCTGTTCCCGGATTATCAGCAGCGGGAGATCCTGTCCGACTCTTGGGGAGCCATCGGTGCCTGGGCTTGGGGCTCGAGCCGCCTGGTCGATTACCTGGAGACCCAGCGCTGGGTCGACAAGAAAAAGATCGCCATCATGGGCCATTCCCGGCAGGGCAAGGCCGCCCTCTGGGCCGGCGCCCAGGATGAACGCTTCAAGGTGGTGATTTCCAACGATTCCGGCTGCTCCGGGGCCGCCCTGGCCAAGCGGGTGTACGGTGAAAACGTCGACCGGATCATGACGACGCTCGAATGGTGGTTCTGCCCGGCGTATAAACTATATGCGAACAACGAGGCGGCCATGCCTTTCGACCAGCACGAGCTCATCGCCCTGATGGCGCCGCGCCATGTCTATGTCGCGAGTGCGCAGGAAGACAACTGGGCGGATCAGAAAGGAGAATTCCTGGCCACCGCCTATGCCACGCCGGCCTTTGAACTGTATGGGATGAAGGGCCTCGGGACATTCGAACATCCCGGCATCCATCAGCCGATCATGACCGATGTGGGTTATCACATCCGCGCCGGAAAGCATGACGTGACCGACTATGACTGGGACCGCTTCATGGATTTCTGCGACCTCCATTTCAAGTACGGGACCCGTTCGTATCCAAGAAAATAAAGGACCGACTGGAAAAAAGACAAATCATAGGACCGGACTACTTCGCGAAGGAATCTTCCCAGCAGATCCAGACCGCCATCACTTCCTTCCTGGGCAAGTGACAGACCCTGTGAAATCTCCTGAAATATGGCTAAATTTGTAGGTTCGTAAAAACCAACCTACATGAAGAACATCTTAGCTATATTGCCGATCCTCGCCCTGGCCGCGGTCTCCTGTACCCGGAGCCAGACAGATGTGGGCCGGCTCGTGGAGAATTATGCCGAGGTGACCATCCCTGCCCCGGATTTGACGGGTATCACCGACAATGGGAAAGAGGTCCTGAGACTGTATCGGATGGCCGCCGACGAGGTGGATAAAATCTATTGGCAGCAGTATTTCGGCGATGGGGAAGCGTTCTTGAATTCCCTGACGGATCCATCCGAAAAACTATATGCCGGGATCAACTACGGTCCCTGGGACCGCATCGACGGAGAGCCTTTCCTTCCTGGATACGGCACCAAGCCGGACCGGGCTTGCTTCTATCCGGCAGATATGACCGCAGAGGAATTCCAATCCTGGGACAACCCGGACAAAAACAACCCCTATACGCTTGTGCGGCGTGCCGAGGACGGCAGCCTGAAGACTGTCTGGTACCACGACGCTTATGCCGGATCCATCGCCAAGATCGAGGAATATCTGCATCGGGCCGCTGACGTCACCATCAAGGAGAGTGTGCGGCATTATCTCTTGGAGATGATCGAGGGCCTCAAGACGGATGATTACTACAACAGCAACAAGGCCTGGCTGGAAATGAACGACAGCAAGATGGACCTTGTCATCGGTCCCATCGAGGCGGCGGATGATGCTCTCTTCGGAACCAAGGCTTCCTACGGCGCCTATGTCTTGCTGAAGAATCTTCAACGCACCGAGGAACTCAACGCCCTTTCCGAGCGTATGCCGGAGCTTCAGGAAATGCTGCCCGGCGATCCGGCAAACCATGCTTTCGTGCCGGGTGCCGAGTCCGACATCTTCTCCTGCAACGTCCTCTATTGCAGTGGCTACACCAATGCGGGATACAAAGTCATCGGCATCAACTTCCCGTATGATGCGAAGGTGCAAGAGGAATTGGGAACCCGCACCATCATCTTCGACAATGTCATCCGTGAGAAATTCAACCGTACGGTCCATCCTGTCGGCAATGCGCTGCTGGAGGATGTCTATCAGCCTCACGTGGATGCCAGCGCATTCTACTGGATCATCGTGTTCCGTGAGATTGCGAAGGGACTGGGCGTAAAAGAGACCGTGAACGGAAAAGGAACCGTCGCCGAGGCGCTTGCAAGCGAAGCCCTTGTCCTGGAGAAAGCGAAATCCAATGTGCTGGGGACCTGGCTCTGCGCCCAAGAAGCTGAAAACTATCAGATTTCGGCTCTTTTCCAGAAGGAAGACGTGCTTACCACTTTCGTCACCAACACCATCCGGTCCACCCGTTTCGGCGCGGCAGATCCGACGGGTATCGCCAACATCATCGTCTACAATTATCTGCTGGAGAGCAAAGCCATCACCTGGAATCCTTCCGGGCGTTACAGCATCGATTACGACAAGACCTGGCAAGCCCTGGAAACCCTTGGGTCCGAGATCCTTCGTATCCAGGCCTACGGCGACCTCGAAGCGGCCCGCACCTGGGTCTCTAAATACGGTGTTGCCGGTCCCGAGAGTCAGTCTGACAAGCGGGTTCTGGAAAATGCGGGGATTCCCGTGGATATCCGCTTTTCGTATGAATAATCTATCAACGCAATCTTAACGATACCATGTTCAAGAATTTTACCGGTTTCAATCTGGTTGAACAGATGCAGAAGTTGCGTCAGAAGAATAGATTCAACCCTGCCGTATTAAAGAAGAAAAGCATAGGCTTCATCTTTGTCGCCATCACCGTCCTCGTCCTCTGGCTCCTTCCTACGGAATCCTTCGGTATTGACGGCCTCACGCAGGTCCAGCAAAGGATTATCGCCATATTCGTATATGCCACACTGATGTGGGTGCTGGAATTGGTCCCCGCCTGGGCGACCTCGGTGTCTATCATGGTCTTCCTCCTGCTTTGTGCCTCCGATTCCGGCATCAAGTGGATCTGCGATCCCGGATCGGCAGGGCAGTTGCTCAGTTATAAGCAGGTGATGGCCAGTTTCGCCGACCCCGTAGTGATGCTCTTCATCGGCGGCTTCGTCCTGGCCATAGCGACGACCAAGACCGGCCTGGACGTGCACCTTGCGCGCGTTCTGCTCACGCCGTTTGGGAAAAAGAGTGAGAACATCCTCCTGGGATTCATGCTGGTGACGGCTTTGTTCTCCATGTTTATCAGCAACACGGCTACGACGGCCATGATGCTCACCTTCCTCGCTCCCGTGTTCAAACAACTTCCGGAGGCTGGGAAGGGCAGGATCGCCATGGCGCTCAGTATCCCGATCGCAGCCAATCTGGGTGGCATGGGAACCCCCATCGGCACACCACCCAACACTATCGCGCTGAAGTATCTGAACAATCCGGAAGGCCTGAACCTGGGCATCGGATTCGGCCAGTGGATGCTGTTCATGGT
>CAMJHJ010000156.1 GCA_946405485.1 uncultured Bacteroidales bacterium
CTGTCCCAGCAGCGGATAACAGCTAAGGTCCACAAGGTCCCAGTTGTTGATCCGGTCGGTATGGGACAAATAGAAATCTACGCAGGCTTTCTGCATCTCCGGGTTCTTCCTGGCATGGGAAAAAATCTCCACCAGGGCGAGCAGTGCCGCAAGACGCAGCTCGTGGTATTCGCTGGCGATGCATTCCTCCAAGTCATCCAAGCCGGTCTCCCGCCAGCATGCCTTCACCACCTCCCGCGTCACCGGCACCTTGATACCCAGGAACCGGTCCCCTTCCCCATACTGCCCGGGTCCGGTCTTGAAAAAGCGGGACAAGCCTTCCACCTGCGAAGGGTCGGAGTGCAAGAGCATCGTTTCAAGCAGCTTATTCATCAGAATCTAACGTTGGATCGATGATACAAAGATAAAACAATCCCGCAGGAGTCGCAATACGGCGGATAATCACTATATTTGAAGAGACATCAATCATTCAACGATGAAGTTATGGATACGATGACCCCCAGGGAACGCATCATGGCGACCGTCAACCGGCAGCCGGTGGACCGCCGTCCCGTCGATCTGTGGTGCACGCCGGAAGTGCTGGACATGCTGCGCAAATACACGGGTGTAGAAGACGAACTGGCCCTGTACAATCACCTCGGAGTGGACAAGATCGTGTGGATCTTCCCGGGCTACAACGGCCGTTTTTTCGACCCGAACGACAGCGGCGAGATCACCCCGTGGGGCGTCCCTACCCGCATGGTGAAGGCCGGCCTGGCAACGTACCAGGAGTATATCAATCCCCCGATCGGCGATTATATGGAACCGTCGGAATTGGAAACATACCCTTCCTGGCCTGACCCGGACCTGTTCGATTATGAAGGCGCGAAGGCGCTCGCCAGGAAGGCGCGCTCGTGGGATTTCGCCACCATAGGGCCCTGGATCTCGCATTTTGAGATCTACTGCCAGATGCGCGGGCTGGAGAATGCGATGATGGACACCCTGGCCTGCCCGGAGTTCCTGGATGCGACCCTGACGCGTATCGACGCGATCCAGACTGTCATGCTCGAGCGGGTGCTGAAGGAGTTGGGCGACGACCTGGACATCGTCTTCATCAGCGATGACATGGGCATGCAGAACAACATGCTGATCTCGCTGGAGTCCTGGGAGACCTTCTTCAAGCCGCGCCTGAAGAACTGGTGCGACCTGATCCACAGTTACGGGAAGAAAGTACTCTACCATACCGACGGCGCCGTACTCCCCCTGATCCCGGGCCTGATCGAGTGCGGCATCGACATCCTCAACCCGATCCAGCATGTCTGTCCCGGCATGGATACGGCGGGCCTGAAGGAAAGGTTCGGGAAGAACCTGATCTTCCACGGCGGCATCGAGAACCAGCGCATCCTGCCCAACGGCACGGCCGAGGAAGTGCGGCAGGAGACGCTCCACTGCCTGGAGACGCTGGGCAAGGACGGCGGCTACATCTGCTGCTCCTGCCATAACGCACAAGCAGGCACTCCGGTGGAGAACCTGCTTGCGATGATCGATACGGTAAAAACCTACCAGCAGAGAGACTAATAATAGATGAACCGGAACTCGTCGAAATAAGCGACGGAGCCTTTCGGGATATAGACTGATTTGGGGTTCCCCAATCCCTGGTCGATGGCAGACAGGGATGTCGCACCCAGGACCAGCAGGAAATAAACCAGGACCGAAGTCCGGAAGATTGTTTTCATCGTTTCAACAGTATCTGATTTGAAGGCGCAAGAATAATCATTTTTCCCAAAAATGGAACCGGCAATTAAAGGTCCTCAAGCAGGTCTGGATGAGAGAGGAACGGAAGGCTCTTCGTTTTCCGGCAAAGAATTCGTACCTTTACAGACACAAACGACTCGTGAACTATGAAAAAAGAATACAATGTCGGCCTTTTCAATGACTGCTTTCCGCCCGTGATGGACGGAGTCTCAGTCTGTGTCAACAATTACGCTTACTGGATGCAGAAGATGGTCGGCAACGTCGCCGTCATCACACCCAACGTCCCCGGAACGGATTACAGCGTCCACGACTTCGACGTCATCGATTTCTTCTCTGTACCCGTCCCCTTCCGCAAGCCCTATGTCACAGGCGTAGCGGAGATGGATCCTGCCTTCCTTCGGAAGATTTCCCAAAGCCGTTTCAAGATCGTCCACGCCCACTGCCCTTTCGGCACGGGCCAAGCCGCCCAACGGATCGCGAAACTGCAAAGCATCCCCTGCATCGCCACCTTCCACTCCAAATACCGGGACGACTTCTCCCGGGTCATCCCGGAGAAACACGTAGTGGACCTGATCATCAAGCGCATCATCTCCTTTTACGAAGGAGCCGACCAGGTATGGGTCCCCCAAGCTTCCGTCGAAGACGTCATCCGCGAATACGGATACAAAGGCAAGGTGGAGGTTGTGGACAACGGCAGCGACCTCTGCGCCGACTACCCAGAAAAGTACTTCGTCGAGGCCCGCGAGTCGATGGGCATAGGCAAGGATGAATTCGTCCTGCTCTTCGTCGGCCAGCACATCTGGGAGAAGAATGTCAAGTTCATCATCGAAGCGCTGGAAACCATTAAAGATCAGCAATTCAGGATGTTTTTCGTCGGTACGGGATATGCCGTGGACGCGATGAAAGAACTGGTCTCGGAAAAGGGTCTGGACCGGCAGGTCACCTTCATCGGCAACCTCACGGACCGCGAGCGCATCAAGAAGTTCTACGCCGCCGCAGACCTGTTCCTTTTCCCCTCCCTCTACGACAACGCTCCCCTCGTAGTCCGCGAGGCAGCCGCCTTGCATACGCCCGCGGTCATGATCAAGGAGTCCACGGCAGCCACTATCCTGACAGACGGCGAGAACGGATTCCTGATCGACAATGACCTGAAGAGTTTCGAAACGAAACTGCGCGAACTGATCGCTGACCCGCAGCGGGTGCACCGCGTGGGCGTCCAGGCCTCCAAGAGCATCGTGCGCAGTTGGGAAGACGTCGTCGGCGAAGTGCTGGACCGCTACAACGCGCTGATATCCTCACGAACCCTGATTGCCCGACCCTGATGGGAAAACCCCTCCAAGACACGCTGACCCTGGACGACGCCCTGCGCATCAACGGGCCCATGGCTTTCAACATCATGCTGAAGCCAGCCGGCTCGCTTTGCAACCTCGACTGCCAGTATTGCTATTACCTGGATAAATCCGAAATCTACGGCGGCCGGGAGCCCCGGATGAGTATCGACATGCTCGAGGAGGTCGTCCGCGAGTATATCCAAGCCAATGACGTGCCCGAAGTGACCTTCAACTGGCACGGGGGCGAACCGCTGATCCTCGGGCTGGATTTTTACAAGAAAGCCCTGGAGTTCGAGCGCCGCTATGCGGACGGGAAAATCATCCACAACACCCTCCAGACGAACGGTACGCTCATCACCCGGGAGTGGGCGGATTTCTTCCGCGACAACGGGTTCCTCATCGGCATCTCCATCGACGGGCCACAGGACATCCACGACCGGTACCGAAAGGATAAGGCGGGGAAACCGTCTTTCGAAAGGGTCATGGCCGGATTGCGGCTGCTCCTGCAGGGAGGGGTCGAGTTCAATACGATGAGCACCGTCAACCGTTTCAGCGAGGGACGCGGACTGGAGGTATACCAGTTCCTCAAGGGCCTGGGCAGCCGATACATGCAGTTCATGCCGGTCGTCGAGCATGTCAAATACCCCGTGGACCGCAATGGGAAGCCGCTCAAGCAGGCCCGGCCCTTCATTGTCAATCCTTCCGCAGAAGGCTCCGCCCTCGCCCCCTGGTCCGTCAGCGACATCGGATTCGGCCGCTTCATGTGCGACATCTTCGACTGGTGGGTGCGGCACGACGTCGGCGTTATTTATGTAAACCTCTTTGATGCTACCCTGGCGAACTGGTGCGGAGTGATGCCCGGCAGCTGCTCATACGCCGCGGCCTGTGGCGGCAATGCGGTGATCGAGCATAACGGGGACCTCTATCCTTGCGACCATTTCGTCTATCCGGAATACCGGCTCGGAAACATCACGGACAAAGGGATACGGGAAATGATGCAGTCGGACAAGCAGGTCCGGTTCGGAACGGACAAACGAGGTGCCTTGCCGGCCCGCTGTATCCGATGCGAGTACCTCTTCGCCTGCAACGGCGAATGCCCCAAGCACCGCTTCAACAAGACGGAGAACGGCGACACCGGCCTCAACGCTCTCTGCGAGGGTTACCGGATGTTTTATTCCCACGTAGAAAAGTACATGGACATCATGCGCTCCCTGCTGGAGCAGGGACGCGCACCGGCGGAAATCATGTCCCTGTTACGGACGCCGGGCATGGAGGGTTAGGTTCGCATAAGAAACCACCCCCAGAAAG
Source organism: uncultured Bacteroidales bacterium (assembly GCA_946405485.1). The sequence goes on from CAMJHJ010000156.1 coordinate 4,374, forward strand.
ATGACCAGCAGCGCGTGCAGTTCGTGCTGGAGCGTGGCGAACAGCAGTCCCGTCTCCCAACTGCCTCCGTAAAGGGAGGAAACGGATAGTGCCACCAGATAGTGGTACGCACCGATGCCGCCCGGCACCGGGATGACCGAGGCGATGTTGCCGACCGCCGTGAAAAACAGGGCGTCCTCCATCCCCAGGCCCGACAGGTCCGGGACCGCCTTGAGGATGCAGAAACACATCAGCAGGTACATCAGCCAAATCCCGACCGTATAGAGCAGGAACAGACCCTTACGCGGGAGCTTGAAGAAACTGGCGAAACCCCGGCCGACGGAACTGAGGGCGTCGGCGACCTTGCGACATACCGCGTTGCGCTCCCGGAAACGGAAAACCGCCCAGAAAAACAGGACCAGCAACACTACGGCGAGGGCGACCAGCCACCACAATGAGATGTTCAGCTTGGCGGAGAGAGGCGTCCAGACTTGTTCGACAAAGAAGGGACCGAATTTGCTCCGGTCCAAGACCAGCGCCAGCACAATCATGACGAGGACCGCGGCGAAATCCCACGCCCGCTCCATCATGGCCGTGCCGAAGGCATCGCCAAATCCCTCTTTTTTCACCACATAGCCGCAACGGATGAACTCTCCGGAGCCGGGCAGCGCCACATTTGCAAGGTTCCCGACATTATGGGAATCCCAGACCCGGAGCCAGGGAACGTCATGACCGGCGGACTTCAACAGATCCCGCCAGCGGGTCGTCCTTAAAACCAATGCGGCGACGGAAGCCGCCAGGAACGGGATCACATAACCCCAGCGCGTGAACTTCAGACCCTCCAGGAAGGCCTTCCAGTCCACGCTCCGGAATGCAATCCATACCAGCAGCACCGCCAGTGCGGCCGACAGGGAGTATTTGACAACATCTTTGGCTTTCGCCGTCATCTCAAACTTTTATTCAAACTTAATCACTTTCGCCTCATAGCCCAACTTCCGGATGGCCTTTGCAAGGGTCGTCGTGTCCGTTTTAGCCTCGTCGAAAACGATCTTGACCGTCTGTTCGGACAAGTCCACGGAGACATCCTTCACGCCCTTTTCAAAGCCAATGTTCTCCAGGACTTTCTTCTCGCAGTTCTTGCATTCGACGGTGGAGCCATACACTACGGTACGCTTGACCATCTTGGGTTTGGAAGAAGTGGCAAACGCCACCAGAGCCAATGCACAGACAAAAATAGCTAACTTTTTCATGATTCTTATGATTTATTTTATTCTGTTTTCCAAATGGTGACGCGGATACCCGCGTAAATCTTGATGCCCATCAGCGGCCCCCAGACGCAACTGGCGTCGAAACGGTCGCTGAACGGATTGTCCGCCTGAAGGATAGGGCTTGGCTGCCGGTAGTTCGTCAGGTTCTCCCCTCCGACATAGAAATCCACGCCTTTGAAGCGCTTGGTGACCTGCGCATAGAGCAGCGGGAAAGCCGGCGTATATCCATCGGCATACATCCCTTCATATCCCTTCATGAAATCCCAGACCTTGCAGGGGCCGTTGAC
>CAMJHJ010000157.1 GCA_946405485.1 uncultured Bacteroidales bacterium
AAAGAGCCACTTAACAGACTCGGACTGTTGACCTGCGCGTTACGAATGCGCTGCTCTACCGACTGAGCTAAAGTGGCTTGTGGGTGCAAAGGTAGGAATATTTTTTGAAATCCCAAATCCCCCTGCCAATTTCTCTATGCCTTGCGCCCGGCCTTGTGGACGATGGAAACCAGGACGGATCCCAGGACTCCGGCGAAGAGCGATCCCAGCAGGACGGCGATCTTGCCGGCGTCTCTGAGGTGTGCCGTCGTTCCGGGAGCCAGGTTACCGAAGGACAGTGTGTCTACAAAAATGGACATGGTGAAACCGATCCCGCCCAGGCAAGCGACTGCGAAGAACATCGGCCAGGTGGCCTTATCGGGCATCTGGCCGACCTTGCATTTGATGGCCAGCCAACTGAAGAGGGTGATGCCGACGGGCTTGCCGAGGAGCAGTCCGAGGAAGATGCCCATGCTGACGCTGCCGAGCGCCGGGTCGTAATGGAAGACATTGAAGTAAGCCGGATCGCTGATTTCGACGCCGGCGTTGGCCAGGGCGAAGACGGGCATGATCAGGTAATTGACCCAGGGCGTGAGTGCGTGCTCGACACGGTAGCTCATATCCATGGAGCCGGTCGCGATCTTGTCAAGCTGACGGAGGCAGTGCTTCTGGGGCCCGTTCGGGAACTCGCGGTCGTCGTCGATGTTGTCATATTTGTCCAGCAAGGCGATGTAGCGGTTGCGTTTGTGGAAGTACTGGGAGCGGTTGTAGCGCGCCTTGGCCGGGATCAGGAAAGCCATCACGACGCCGGACATCGTGGCATGGATGCCGGAATAATAGAAGATGATCCAGACGATGACGGCCAGGAAAAGGTAGGGGAAGAGATGCTTCTCTCCGATCCTGCGGAGTACAAGGGTGACCAGGATGACGAGGACGCCGGCGCCCAAAAGCGGAAGGTTGATCGAACCGCCGTAGAAAAAGGCGACCACCAGGATGGCGATCAGGTCATCGGCGATAGCCAGCGCGGTCAGGAAGACCTTGAGCGAAACGGGCACTTTGTCGCCCAGGATGGACAGGATGCAGACAGCGAACGCAATATCAGTGGCGGTCGGAATACCCCAGCCGGAAGCGGCTGCGGTGCCATGGTTGATGAGCGTAAAAATGACGGCAGGGGCGATGACGCCGCCAAAGGCTGCGATGACGGGCAGCAATGCTTTCTTGGGGGAGGACAGTTCACCATATGCGACTTCGCGCCGGATCTCCAGTCCGACGGTGAAGAAAAAGATGACCATCAGGATGTCATTGATGAACTTCTCGATCGTCATATCCCTGGGGAACAGCCAGTTGACGGCCCCGTCTTCGCTGTAGAAGTGAAGTTGCATCCGGGTCTCGAGGAACCCGCGATACAGTTCCTTGGTGAAAGGGAGGTTGGCCAAAACCATCGCGACAAGCACGCAGGCCATCAGCAGGACGCCCTGGAACCAGGGCTGCTTGGAAAGGCGGTCGCTGCGGCGGTTGAATTTCAGGACCTCCTTGTTCCAGGTATAGATGGGAATCAGTTTCATAGCTTTCGAAAAAACGGGCGCAAAGGTAAGCTAAATTAAAGCGATTTCAAACAGGTTTGCCTACATCTATAATATTTTCTATTTTTGTACTTGGTGAAACATTTTGAGTCCATGTTTTCTAAGAATGATTATGAACGTCCGGAGATGGAGTCTGTCGACATTTTCGGATTTCTGCCTTTATGTGCCTCCCAAGAGGGTTACGACGAGGGGGATGAAGGCGGATGGCTCGACGGAGAAGATTAACAGGGTGTCAAACGGAAAAGAGACAATGACCATGAAAAGATCGATTATCGTCCGGATGGCGGCCCTTTGTGTCGGAGTGCTGGCTTTCTCTTGCGTCAAAGTGCAGGAGCCGCTCCCTGCCGATTCGGAAATCACGGCTCCCGACGGGGAAGCCATCAGTTTTACCGCTGTCCTTGAACAGGATGAAACGCGGACTTCGCTGGACGGCCAGATGAAGGTCCTTTGGAATGAAAACGACAAGATCCGGGTGTTTACCGCCGCCCATCCCACCGGCTTGGATTATCAGCTTACAGGCGGAGCGGGATCCCAGAGCGGAATCTTTACCGGATCGGATCCGGGCAACGGTCCCTATTATGCCGTCTATCCGGCTACGGCCGGTACGTCCCTTGAGGGGACGTCCTTGCATGTGACTGTCCCTGCGACCCAGGCGTATGCGGAAGGGAGTTTCGGCGCGGGCGCCAACCTCGCGGCCGCAAAGGGTGAAGTCCTTGAGAATCTCCGTTTCCGCAACCTGGAAGGAGCGCTTTCCCTTAAGTTTTCCGGGTCCAAGACGCTTCGCTCGGTCCGGGTTTTCGTGCCGGTCGGCGAGACGCTCAACGGGACGGCTGTCATCAGCGGTTGGGATAGTGAGGCGCCTGTCCTGACTTTTGACGCCGGACAGACTGGGGAGTCTTTCGCCCAGGTGACGCTTTCCTGCGGGTCGGCGGGTGTCCCATTGTCTTCACAAGAGAAAGGTTTCTATATCGTGCTGCCGGTTGGCGCTTTGGCGAACGGTTTCTTCGTGGAAGCCGTGGATACGGAAGGGAATGCCTTTGTGCGTCACTCTCCGGCGGGTGCCACCCCGGCTGTCGTCCGAAGCGAGATCCGCCCGATGCCTGCCCTTGCTTATGCGGCCAAATACAAGGATGCGTTCCTGACAGCTGAGGGCGCCGGCGCCTTCTCGAAGGCAACGGCTGCTGCTTCCGGTTCGCTCGGAACCCTTTGCCATTATGTGGAAGGACAGGGCCAGTACGCCAGGATGAATGTCCCCGGGGATTCCGGCAGCCGCTATTTGCGCCTCGAAGACTGGACGGACGGTTTCGCCCTGGCTTTTACGATGCCCTATTCGCTGGTGCCGGGGCGGGACTGCAAGGTCTCCCTCGAGTCGATGGGTAACACTGGCGTCGCATCCCAGAGCAATGTCTCCATGCGCGTGGTGAAGCAATTCGGCGAACGTGTCTGGCTTTGCGACCCGCAGACCGGCAACGGCTATGTCACACTGATGATCAATGAGGAGGAGTAAGCGATGAAGAAGATTTCGATATTCTCAGCCCTGGTGTGCCTGCTGTTCGGCGGGTGGAATCTGTCTGCAGGTCCTGTTTCTGCGGACCGGGCGCTGGACATGGCTGGAAGGGCGCTTGCGACAGGTTTGAAAACGCGTACCGGTACCCCTGCCCTCCAAGTGATCTGGAACGGGGAAGTGGCGGAGAGTCGGGAGGCCCCGGCACTCTATGTCATCGGTCGGGAAAGCGGTGGCTTTATTATCATTGCCGGCGACGACCGGGTCTATCCCGTGCTTGCTATTTCCGATAAGGGAACCTTCAAGGTGGAAGGCATGCCGGACAATGTCCGCTGGTGGATGGAACGGATGAAAGCTTATGTCCGTTCGGTGCAGGTCCCGGAGGACCGTGCCGTGGAGGCCTGGTCCGCGAAGACACGGTCGACGGCAGCTTTGCCAGATGAAGGCGTGACGGACAAGGTGGAGCGCCTGACGCCGGAGTGGGATCAGGGGAATAACGACATGGGCCGTTTCGGACGATATGTTTTCAATACGAAATGTCCGATGGCCGGTTCGACGCTTACCGTGACCGGTTGCGTAGCTACCGCCTTGGGAGAAATCCTCACGTACGAGAGCGGTCAGCCCGGCATCACCATGCCTGTCTCCGCACATGGTACCATAGCGGCATATACTGTGGGAAGCGGATATTATTATCCGAATTTCCCGTATGAATTGGGGACTCCCTATGACTGGGAAGGATTTCGTTCCCTGACGGGTACTCCTGCAATCAGGGAAGCGGTCAACGCCGGTAAAACGGCTTTGCTTGACAACCTCGCTCAGTTGATGGCCGACCTTGGAGCCATTTGTAAGGCGTCCTATAATACGAGTGAAAAGGGAGGTACCAGTGCAAGTGTCAGGCTGGCCGATTTGGCCGAGCATTTGGACATCAACAAACGGGCCTATGTCGATTATCAGTCTAACTATTCCGACCGGCAATGGGTGGCCAAGTTGAAGGCGGAAATCGATCAACGCCCTGTCCTGATCAGCGGCCACAGTGTTGCTCCGGTCGGACAGTATTCCGATGGCAGTCCTGCTTATGCAGGCCACCAGTTCGTCTTTGACGGTTATGGAACGTATGGCGGAGAGACCGTTTTCCATGTCAATTTCGGATGGGGAGGTTATTGTAGTGGCTACTACCGTCATATTTGCCTGGATACGAATATAGAACTGAACGGGCGCCGGGATTATTCCAGGGACTTGGATGCCGTCTTTGATTTTTACCCGGATGCGAACTCAAGCTATGCCCCGAAGATCGGGTTCATCTCTTACACGGCGAATACCGGAGTGGAGTATTACGGTTTATATACCGATCAAGTCATTTCGGCCGGCAAGTCCTTCTCAGTCAACATCGGCCCTCTCAGGAATACGGGTGCCGAGACTTTTTCCGGTATGGTCAGGTTAATCGTGGAGGATGCAGCAGGCCAAGCGAAAGGCAATCCGCTTCTCTCTCGGAATCTTTCTTTACAACCTAACTATTTTACTTGGTTTGGCAGTAGTATTACAGTTCCTTCCTTCGCTTTCGGTGACCGGGTAGTTGCTTATTTCTCGACAAATGATGCTGCCACCGAGTGGGAAAAGGTCATGTTTGCCAATGACGGAACCGTGGTGGGCGAGCTTCCGCTCATGCCGGCGACATTCATCCAGACAGAATCCGCCTATTCGGTGGGAGACTATTTCGAGTTCCGGCTGAAGAACAATAAGGACCGTTATGCCGGCACGGTATGGACGGTCACAGCCCCGGACGGCACCAAGGCGAGCTATGAACAGGCCGACCGGGAATTCCGCCTGACTCAGGCTGGCAAGTATAAGATTGAGGCGGCCGTCGCCCCGAAAGTCGGGAGTTCGGTTACTGAACGCGTTGTGGCTGTGATCAACGTCCGATGATCGGACAAGAATCTAATAGGAAACGGGCGCCTAAAACAGGCGCCCGTTCCATTTGTCTGCAAGGTCCCGCAGCGCTTCTTCGCTGGCCGGGGCTTTGCGCTTTTCCGCCTTTTCCCGGTCGAACTGCTCCTTGAGTTTATTGAACTGGCGTTTGGTGTCGAGGGTGAATTCTCCGTTGTTGATCCAAGCGAAATAAGAAGGCTCGGTCAGGTAGACTTCACGCGCCGTCTTTCCCTTATGCTTCCCGAAACTGATCACGGCTTCACCTGCATCATTGTAGTACAGGCGGCCGGCGTAGTCGACGGCCTGGGAGCGGGTGCCGAATTTAGAGAGGTCGCCGACATCATTTTTGAGGATTTCTTCGCGATACTCTTCAGGCTTGCTGTACCGGTCCAGCTGGGCTTTCAAGACCTCGTATGTCGCCAGGGTGTCCGCCTCGGCGGTATGGGCGTTCTCGAAATCCTTGCCGCCGCAGTAGAAGCGGTAGGCGGCACGCAGGTTGCGCGGCTCCATATGGTGATAGATGCTCTGCACATCCACCATCTTCTTTTCATGCAGGTCGATCCCTTCGATGCAGCGGAGCATCGCTTCGGCTTTCTCCCGCGACTCGGGACGGACGGCGCGTTCGCGGCAATACTCCCTCGCACGCTCGATCTCTTCCGCGAGCAGGGGCAGGTCGAACTTGGCGGAGTTGAATCCGGCCAGGTCGCTGTCTTTCAGCCATTCCGCCACTTCGGGGAGGATCTCGATGAACCGGGGGCAGTCCTTCAGGTCTTCATCCTTGACCCCGTTGACGGCGGCGGCGCCGGGCGTGATGGGGATCTGGACGTGACGGATATAGTCCCAGGGCTTGATCTTCCAGGTCTTGACCTGCGGCTCAGGGACGCCGGGA
>CAMJHJ010000158.1 GCA_946405485.1 uncultured Bacteroidales bacterium
CCCGCGCTGCGCACACGCCCTCCTGCCCATGAAGGACAAGCGTGACAGCGGCTGGGGGTACAGTTGGATCCCGGTCCTCGCCCCGCTCTGCGGCGCCGCCTTTGCGGCCCTGACCTTCCTCCTGCTGTTCTAGGATGAACTATAATCAAACGCTCAACGCGGCGCAGACGGAAGGGTTGCGGCGCCTGCGGCACATCGCCCTCGACATGGATGGCACCATCTACCTGGGCAGCAACATCTTCCCCTTCACCCTCGACTTCCTGCGGCGGCTGGATGCCCTCGGCATCGGCTATTCTTTCCTCACCAACAACCCGACCCGTTCAGTGGCCGATTATCTGAAGAAACTCTCCGGGATGGGCATCGAGGCGACGGAAGACAATATGTACACGACTTCACTCGCCGCCATTGACTATATCAAGGAAACGCATCCGCAGGCCCGGAGGCTTTTCATGCTGGGCACGCCGAGCATGGTGACACAGTTTGAGAAAGCCGGATTCGAAGCCTGCGCCGACGATCCGGCCGATGTGCCGGACGTGCTGGTTGTCGCCTTCGACACGACCCTGGTGTATTCCCGGCTGTGCCGGGCCGCCTGGTGGGCCAGTCAGGGCATCCCGTACGTAGCGACCAATCCCGACCGGGTCTGCCCGACCGACCTGCCCACCGTGCTGGTGGACTGCGGATCGTTGCAGAAATGCATCGAGCACGCCACCGGACGCCGACCCGACATCGTACTCGGAAAGCCCGACCCGACGATGCTGCACGGCATCTGCCACCGCCACGGCCTGCGCCCGGACGAGATTGCGATGGTGGGCGACCGCATCTACACCGACACCGCCATGGCCCACAATGCCGGCGCTTTCGGCGTCCTCACCCTCTCCGGCGAAACCCGGCTGGAAACGGCGCTGGCAGTAGCGGAGGACGCCGCTGTCAACCCTCATCCGGAGTTCTATCCCCCGGACCTGATCATCCGTGACATCGCCGAGCTGGCCGACCTGCTGGAAAGCGTCCGCCGCCACTGACCTTTTTTTGGAACTTCCGGTTCAAAGGTTTAACTTAGTGCGTTAAACCGCTTGAACTATGAAAATTTCAGATTACTGTGCGAGCGAACGCCCGCGCGAAAAACTCCTTTCCCACGGCCCCGCCGCTCTCGGCAACGCCGAACTCCTTGCCATCCTGCTCCGCGTCGGCAAACCCGGCGAGAGCGTCGTCGACCTGGCGCACAGGCTCCTCGCCTCCGCGGACGGAAGCCTGCTCAAACTCTCCGGTTCCACCCCGGAACAACTCTGTCTCCTTTCCGGCATCAAGAAGGACAAGGCGGCCACGCTTCTCGCCGCCTTCGAACTCGGTCGCCGTTTCCTCGCGGAAGCTTCGTGGCTGCCCTCGGAAAGTATCACGACTCCGGAAAAGGTCTATCGGGCCATGATCCCCCTGCTGAAGGGACTGGACCACGAAGAGTGCTGGATCCTCCTGGTCAACAAAGCCCAGAAAGCCATCGGACGGCGCCAGATGACCCGGGGCGGCAGCGCCTCGACGACCATCGACATCAAGGACATCCTCCGGGCCGCCCTGGACCAGGGAGCCCAGGGCATTATCCTGGTCCATAACCATCCTTCGGGGAATCCGCTTCCGGGTGCGGCCGATATCGCCGAGACCAAGGCTTTGCAAAAAGCCGCCCGGCCGATGGACCTGACGCTCCTCGACCACGTAATCGTGTGTGACAGTTGCTATTACAGTTTTACGGACGACCGGATGACACAGGCCCTATAACTCCTTGCGCAGGCGCGCCTTGGCGATGCCGAGCTGGTCCCGGTATTTCGCGATGGTGCGGCGTGCGACCTTGAAACCCTTGGCCTCCATCTCGGTCACGAGCTGATCGTCGGTCAGGGGTTTTGACTTGTCCTCGCCGTCCACCAACTCCTGCAGCGCCCGCTTCAGTCCGCGGGTCGACACTTCTTCTCCGTCCTGGTTCTCCAACCCTTCGGAGAAGAAATACTTGAGCGGGAAAATGCCGAAATGTGTCTCGATATACTTGCTGCTGACCACGCGGGAAATCGTGGAGATGTCGAAACCGGTCAGGGCCGCTATATCCTTGAGTACCATCGGCTTGAGCTTGGACTCGTCACCGTCGATGAAATAGTCGTGCTGGAAGTCGATGATGGTCTGCATCGTCGTCTGGAGGGTGTTGTGGCGCTGCTTGAGCGCCTCGACGAACCATTTCGCCGAATCGACCCGCTGCTTGACGAAGACGGCGGCTTCCTTGACCTTGGGATCGTTGGTCGTCTTGGCCGCATCCAGGATATCGGAGTATTTCTTCTTGACTTTGACTTCCGGCAGGGGGAAACGGGGCATCGACAGGTTCAGGCTTCCGTCCGGTCCGAGATCCAGCACGAAATCAGGGACGACCTGCTGGGCCTGGTCCGAGTAGGAGTCGTCGACCTGGCCGCCGGGATTGGGATTGAGCTTGCTGATGCGGGTCACGGCCGCCCGGAGCTGGTCCTTGTCGATCGACATCCGCGACATGATCTTCTGGAAATGCTTGCTCGCAAAATCGGGGAAATAGTCCCTGAGGATGGTTTCCGCATGGATGACCTCTTCCGTACGCTCATAGCCGCGCAATTGCAGTAGGAGGCATTCGCGCAGGTCCCGTGCGCCTACGCCGACCGGCTCGAAATCCTGGATGATACGCAGGATCCTGCCGATTTCTTCCTCGTCCGTCTCGATGTTGAAACGGAAGGCCATGTCGTCGGCGAGCGAAGCGAAGTCGCGGCGCAGATAGCCATCTTCGTCCAGGCTTCCGATGAGGAACTTCCCGACTTCGAATTCGTGGGGAGTAAGCTGGCGGAAACCCAGCTGGTCCGTCAGGCTCTGCGTAAAACTCTCCTTGACGGAAAAGGTATTGTATTCGGGACGTTCATCCTTGCCCCAGTTGTTGACCCGCAACTTATAGGTTGGGATCTCGCCGTCGTCCTTGATCTCGTCGATCGAGACGTCCTTCGGCTGATCGTCGTCTTCCTTGCGGTCAGAGGGATGGTCGTCATCCAGCACGGGATTGTTGTCCAGCTCGTTCCGGACGGCCTGTGCGAGCTCCACGATGGGAGTCTCGATCAGCCGGATCGTCTGGATCTGAAGCGGGGAAAGCTTCTGCTGCTGCTTGATTTCCAGTCCCTGTTTCAGCATGGCTGCAGGCTAATTGGATGCAGGCCGGTAGACCTGTACGGTATCCGCCACGAAAGCGTTGCCGCGGTCTGCGGGCGGATAGTTGATCTGCTCCTTGACGATGAAGGCGCTGGGGAACATGCCCTTCACCTGGTTGAGCAGGCGGAGCGCCTCGGATTTGGTCCGGAAATCACCGACCGTCACCTTGAAGTGGGGACTGGTGAAACTTCGGTAGGCCGAATAGCCCGGGAAGGCGCCGCGGAAGCGGTTCATCGCCGCCTCGGACGCGCCGCGTGAGTTCTGCTTGTTATCGAAGAAAATGCGGACACGGTAACCGTTCATCTTCTTGCGCCGGTTGTTGGAAATATGGGCGTTCATCGCCGTCACAAGGCCGGGATCCTGGCTGACGGAGACACCTTTGGCGTCACGGGCGAGGACCGAGAAGATGGACTTGCCTTCCAGGCTCGCGTCGGAAGCGGCGGAGGGCCGGTATACGATCGAATCGATCGCGACCATCCCTTCCGGAGCCTTGTTCTCCTGGGCAAGGAGCGCGGCGGCGGAGAGGAAGGAAAGAAGCAGGATAAGGGTCAGTTTCTTCATGTGCGTCATAATTTGAAGGTCTCGGCGGAGCGTCCTTTCTCCATCAGGTCCTTGACCGGTATGTCCTTGTATTCCAGCGTCTTTTTCAATCCGTTGGACAGGGTCACCAGGGCGGAGAGGTCCACCACGCAGCCCTCGAAATCCATGTTCTTCAGCAGGGTCAGGATCTGGAAGAGGGAAAGGCTTTCGTCCAGCGTGACGGAGCAGGGAAGCTTATAGACCTGGTCGGATTTTTTCTCAACGGTGACAGGCTCGCCTTCGAGATAAGCGATCACGTTCTCCCCGTCCCGGACCGTACCCTTCAGTTCGGAAATCGTAAAGCCGACCGTGGGGTTGTGGACGCCCACCAGCGCGACGGCGTCGACCGCGCGCATGCCCTTGGGAGAGAAGGATTCCACCTCGAAAGAGGTCAGTTCGATCTCCTTGAATCTGTTGCAGCCGGCCGCCAGGATCAGGATCGCCAGGCAGGTCAGCAGCCGGATCGGGAAGGTTCGTGAGGATACTTGCATAAGTGCAAATATATGGATATTCGCCGAAAAAACCTATCTTTGTCCGCATCCATTCCCAGAATACAATGACGGAACCGCGTAAACTATATATCGAGACCTACGGCTGCCAGATGAACGTCAATGACACGGAGGTCGTTTTCTCCATCCTCGCCCGACACGGCTATGCCCGCACGGAGGAGATGGGAGAGGCCGATGTCATCATGGCCAACACCTGCTCTGTCCGCGACAACGCCGAGCAGCGGATCTGGGGCCGCCTGGAGGTGTTCAACCTGCAGAAGAAGGCGCGTCCCGGCGTCGTCGTCGGCATCCTGGGGTGCATGGCGGAGCGCCTGAAAGACAAACTGTTGGAGACCCGTAAAGTAGACATCGTCGCCGGTCCCGACGCTTACCGGCGCCTGCCTGAGATGCTCGCCGCCGTGCGTCCGGACAGCCCGCAGATCGATGTGCTCCTGTCGCGGGATGAGACCTATGCGGACATCTCCCCGATCCGGACCGACCGCAACGGGGTATCGGCTTTCATATCCATCATGCGCGGATGCAACAACGTCTGTTCTTATTGCGTGGTGCCCTATACCCGGGGCGTCGAGCGCAGCCGGGATCCCCGGACCATCGTGCGCGAGGCCTGCGAGGTGTTCAGCCAGGGCTATAAGGAAGTGACGCTGCTGGGGCAGAATGTGGACTCCTATTGCTGGAAAGAGGAAGGGCAGCCGGATGTGGGTTTCGCCGACCTGCTGGAGATGGTTTCGCAGGTCAGTCCGGAGTTGCGCGTGCGGTTCGCCACCTCCAATCCCCAGGACATTTCCGACGCCGTGCTGGAGACCATGGCCCGGCATGAGAATATCTGCAAGCACATCCATCTGCCGGTGCAGTCCGGCAGCAACCGCATGCTGGAGAAGATGCGCCGCCGCTACACCCGCGAGTGGTATCTGGAGCGGGTCGCCAAGATCCGGGAGCTGATGCCCGGCTGCGGGCTGACGACCGACGTGATCGCCGGCTTCTGCTCGGAGACGGAGGAGGACCATCTCCAGACGCTATCCTTGTTCGAGGAGGTGGGCTTCGATACGGCCTTCATGTTCCAATATTCCGAGCGTCCCGGCACCATCGCCGCGCGCAAGTATCCCGACGATGTGGATCCTGCGACCAAGACGCGGCGCCTGAATGAGATCATCGCGCTCCAGAACCGCAAGAGCCTGGAGAGTTACCGGGCCGACATCGGCAAGCGTTTCAAGGTGCTGGTGGAAGGGCCGTCAAAGAAGAATCCGGACGAGCTTTGCGGGCGGGCGTCCAATAATAAGATGTGCGTCTTTCCGCAGCGTCCAGCCCCGGGCGTTGTCAGTGCCGCTTCCGGGGAGCAGGGAAAGACCCTTCGGGGAATGCTCCCCGGAAGCGGCACTGCCAACGCCTTGCCCCTGATCAAGCCGGGCGATTATGTCGAAGTCGAAATCACCGGATGCACCTCCGCCACCCTGCTCGCACGGCTGGTTGACGCCTGACCCGTTTTTCGTAAACAATTAATTATTAAACACTTAAGCAAAGGCCTCTCCCCGATTTGCGGAGAGGCCTTTGCTTATCTCATTCATTGACAGTT
>CAMJHJ010000159.1 GCA_946405485.1 uncultured Bacteroidales bacterium
GTGATGTTCCGCACGTAGCGGACCTTGTAGCCGAGGTGCTTGAGAAGCCGGAAAAGGACGTCGTAGGTGACGCCCGGACGGGCGTGGCCGAGGTGCGCGTCCCCATAGACGGTCGGGCCGCAGACATACATGCCCATGAATCCGGGACGGACGGGTTTGAACAGTTCTTTGCGGTGTGTGAGGGTATTGGTAAGGAAAACGTCTCTCATCTCAATTCTCATTCTTCTTGGCTTCGGCGTGGTCTTTGACGAGGGCCCAGCCGCAGCCGATGATCAGTCCGGCAAGCATCCAGATCAGCAGGATGGTCTTTCTGGAATTGGCTGATTTGCGGGGGACATAGGCGGGCGTCAGCTCCGTGAAGGCAACATTGTCTTCGGTCACCTTGACACGGGCCGAGAGGCAGTTCTTGGCCAGCTCAAGGTAGAGCATGCGGGCCAGGTCGGTCTCCGTACTCAGCCGCTGGTACTCGACTTCGGCGGCAGCGGTGCGCTTGCCCTGGTGGCGGTCCTTGAGCCAGGCCAGGGAGGCCTGCTTCTTCTCATAATCCGCCTTGGCGGCCGCATACTGCTTTTCGAGGTATTCCAGGTTGTCGGATGCCTTTTTTACTTTGAATTTGGAAATATACTGCTTGAAGAGGTCGTAGGCCGCGATAGCCAGCTCGGCCGAGGCGGTGGATTCGTTCATCGTCGCGCTCAGCACCACGTGCTTTTCAGATTTGATGACATCCAGGTCCAGACAACTGCGCAGGGCTTTGATCGCAACCGCTTCTTCTTTTGTCAGTGCAGGGGCGTTGATGCCGGTGCTGTCCGCTTCCATGACCGGATTATCTTCCTTGCGCGACTCGATGGCGTCCTTGATGACACCGGGCAGACCGACCGTATAACGGATCAGGCCTTTGAAGAAGTTCTTCTTCTGATATTGCTCATCGTTAAACCAGTCGATCAGCGGAATGGGCTCTTCGTATCCCTTGAAGTGGATCGGGGTGTAGGCAAGCTCCTTCAGCAAATCCAGGTTGGAGATGACTTTGGGATAGACAACCGGAGAAATGGGGCCGTCGCTGCTGCCGTCATCCAGGCTGACGCCCGCCAATGAGGCCAGGGAGGAAAGCCGGCTGCTCATGCTGGAGTTATATTGCGGGACGAAGGCGATCTTCGTGACATAACGGTGCTCCATCGCCAGGGCTGCGATCAGTCCCAGGAGGGTGAAGACGCCGGTGACGATCAGGATCGTCTTTTTCCGTCTCCAGAGGGTGCGGAACAGGTCGAGGAGATCGATCTCCCTCTCTTCATCGTAATTGTCCATAAGTGCTGCTAGATAAACATTCTGACGAGGGCCGTGATCATGTAGGCGATGGAAGTCGAGGAGGAGGCGATGGTCACGAGTTCGGCCGTTGTCAGTTTCCTGTCCTCCTTCGGCTCGCTGGTGACAACCAGTTCCATGCCGGGTTCCATCTTGAAGTTGGCGCTGCCCTTCTTGGCGACGAGACCGTTCATATAGACGGCGTAGATCTTGTTGGACTTGGTGTTCCTGCGGCGTCCGCCTGCCTGGTTGATATAGTCCCGCCAGGTGTATTTGGGGTTGAAGACGACTGTGTTGGGATAGAACACGGCACCGGAGATCTTGACGGTGTTGTTCATGACGGGGACGGTGATGATGTCTCCCGTGCGCAAGATCACGTCGGCATCCGAACCGGGATTCTTCATGGCTTTTTCCAGATCGATACCGATGGTGTACAGGTCCTTGACCTTGTTCTTGAGGGAATCGATGATGGCATCCTTGTCTTTAGCCTTCATTTCCTGACCCGCCAGCTCGATCGCGACCTCCATCCGGGCCTTTTCGACCTTGGTGATGGTACGCTCGAGCTGCGCGCCCTTGACGTAGGCGTCCGAGGTGAACATACCGGCCCGCTCGATGATGTCGGAGAGGCGCACGACGTTCTTGTCGATGACATAAGTGCCGGGATAGTTGACTTCACCGTTGATGACGATGGTCTGCGGCTCCCGGTAGTAGAGGAGGCTGCGGATGAAGATGGCGTCCTCGGGCTGCAAGGGCTCTGCGCCGGACTCAGGGTCTGCAGTCAGGTTGATGCGACGGACGAATCCCTTGTCTCCGCGGCCCTTGCGCGCCACTTCGATGTTGCTTTTGTCAGCGCCCTCCGTGAAACCGCCGGCCTCCAGGATGGCGTCATACACGGACATCCCGTTCCGGAAAGCCAGTTCGCCTTCATTCCTGATTTCTCCGTAGATCCGGATGATGGTTGAGTCGCGGAGTTCGGTGGCGGAATAGACATGGAGGCTGTCCTCGCGGGCGAGAAGCATCCGGATCTTGCCGCTCAGGATGTCGTCGAGGTTGAGGTTGACCGATGTCGGCTGCATGCTCTCGTCCTTGCGGAACAAGGTTGCGCGGCTCTTGTAGGCATCTTCCCCGAGCCCTCCGGCCGCTTCGATAAGGGCTTTGACGTCCGGAATCCTTTCGGAGATGGGATAGAAACCGGGCTGCCGCACGGAGCCGCGGATACAGACCCGGTTGGCGAACTCGACGGTGTGGCGGTTGATGTAAATGAGGTCTCCGTGCGTCACGGCGAAGGAGAACATCTCGCTGTTGAGGACCTCGTAGGACAGACCCTTCGTCTCACCCCTGCGCTCAAGGTAGACCCGGTCCGTGGCGGCATCGTCACTGAATCCGCCCGCGTAGGTGATCAGGTCGGCGACCGTTTCCCCTTCCCGGGCTTCGTAGCGCATCGGACGCTTGGCGTCTCCGTCCACGGTGACGACGGAGTGGTAGGACGGGACGGAAATGATGTCTCCGTCCTGCAGTTTCAGGTCTTCGGAATAGGCACCGTGGAAAACGAAATCATAGAGGTCGAAACTGCCGGCGAATTTACCGTCACGGTACAGGCGGATGTCACGGACGGAAGCCGTCTCTTCGACGCCGCCGGCCATGAACAGGGCGGATGTGACCTGTGCGAGGGCCGGAAGCGCATAGGCGCCCGGAACGACCACGTCACCCACCACGTTGACCGTGATGGAACGGGCCCGGTTGAGGCTGAGCTTGATATGGGTGCTGCTGCCGATATCGCCGTAGATACGGGACAGACGGGTCTTCAGGGTGCTCTCGGCACGCTTGAGGGTCATCCCTCCGATGGCGACCGGACCGACTCCGTTGATCAGGATGGTGCCGTCCCGGGCGACCACACTGTTGATCTTTGCCGTGGAGTTGCCCCAGACGTCTATGGTGATATCATCTCCTGGCCCCAGGATGTAGTTGGCGGGAGCCGGAGCGTTGATGCTGGGGATGATGCTGAGTCCTTTGGAAGAGAAGAAGTCGTGACCGAAAATCTGCTTGGTTTTATCTATTTCCGTTTCTTCGTCTTTCTTGGCCTGCTTGAGCTGGATCACCCCTTCCGGCTCCTGGCTGGTTTCCAGGGTGACAGCCTCGGACTGGGACCTGGCTTTGGAAGGGTCGTTGAGCAGCGCTTCGATCTCGCTTTCGCTATAACCATAGGACTTGGCCATCGCCTTGGCCGCCTCGATCTCGCTGATGGACTGGGCCGACGCGAAAACAGGGAGCAGCAGGGCGCTCAGGACAAGTATCAAAAGTCTGTTATTCATCAGTTTCGCCTTTTATACAAGTTTCAAATATAACAAAAGAACGGAAAATATACAAAAAACCGGTCCGCCATGATGACGGACCGGTTGAAAGGAAATCAACCTGTACGGGCCTACAGCTCGCTGAGCTCCTGGACCATCTCGTCCTTGCGGCCGACGATGATGTCCTGATAGTCATTCAGGCCGGTGCCGGCAGGGATCAGATGACCGCAGATGACATTCTCCTTGAGGCCTTCAAGTTTGTCGATGCGGGCGCGGATCGCAGCCTCGCTGAGCACCTTGGTGGTCTCCTGGAAGGATGCCGCACTGATAAAGCTGTTCGTGCGGAGAGCGGCGCGGGTGATACCCTGGAGGACCAGACGGGCCGTAGCCGGCTGGGCTTCGCGGGCGACGAGCATCTTGAGTCCCTGGCGCTCGAGCGAGGAATTCTCGTTGCGGAGCGTACGGGCGTCGATGATGTCGCCGGGTGCGAATTTCTGGGAATCACCACCGTCAAGGACGAAATACTTGCCATAGATGGCGTCGTTGGTGTCCATGAAGGTCCACTTGTCGACCAGTTCTTCCTGGAGGAAGTCCGTGTCGCCGGGGTTGACGATCTCGACCTTGCGCATCATCTGACGAACGATGATTTCGAAGTGCTTGTCGTTGATCTTCACACCCTGGAGGCGGTAGACGGCCTGGACTTCATTGACGATGTATTCCTGCGCCCGGACCGGTCCGAGGATGTCGAGGATGTCGGAAGGGGAGACTCCGCCGTCTGAGAGGCGGCTTCCCGCACGGACATAGTCGTTCTCCTGGACAAGGATCTGCTTCGAGAGGGGCACCAGGTAGTGCTTCTCGACGCCGGACTTGTTCTTGACGACGATTTCGCGGTTACCACGCTTGGTCTTGCCCATGATGACCTCTCCGTTGATCTCGGAGATGATGGCAGGGTTGGACGGGTTGCGGGCTTCGAAAAGCTCGGTGACGCGCGGCAGACCGCCGGTGATATCGCTCGCCTTGCCGATGGCGCGGGGGATCTTGATGATGATCTCGCCGGCCTTGACCTTCTTGCCATTCTCGGCGATGACATGGGCGCCCACAGGCAGGTTGAACTGCTTGAGGATGTTACCCTTGTCGTCGAGGATGTTGAGGGTCGGGTTCTTGGTCCTGTCGCGGGCCTCGATGATGACACGGTCGCGGTTGACGCTGAACTCGTCAGCGATTTCCTCGCGGTACGTGACACCTTCGATCATGTGCTCGTACTTGATCGTACCGGCCGTCTCGACGATGGTGATGGCGTTGTAAGCGTCCCAATCGCAGATCAGGTCGCCCTTTACCACCTTCTCGCCGTCGGCCTTGTACAGCACGGCGCCGTAGGGGATATCGTACTGGGAATAGGTGTATCCGGTATTTTCGTCGACGACGCGGACTTCGGTGGAACGGCTGACGACCACGTTCTCTTTCTCACCTGCGTCATTGATGCGGGTGATGGTACGGAGATCCGTGAATACGAGTTTGCCGTCGTACTTGGCGGTGATGGAAGAATCGACCGCCGCACCTCCCGCGACACCACCGACGTGGAACGTACGGAGGGTCAGCTGGGTACCCGGCTCACCGATGGACTGCGCGGCGATAACGCCGACGACTTCGCCCTTCTCGACCATGCGGCTGGTAGCGAGGTTGCGTCCGTAGCACTTGGCGCAGACGCCTTTACGGCTTTCGCAAGTGAGGACGGAACGGATCTCGACCTGCTCGATGGGGAGACTGTCGATCAAGCGCGCGGCATCTTCGCGGATTTCCTCGCCGGCACGGATGATCAACTCGCCCGTAAGCGGGTTGTGGATGTCGTGCACGGAAGTACGTCCGAGGATACGTTCGCCGAGGGACTCGACGACGTCGTCCTTGTTCTTGATGGCCGTGGCGATCAGGCCGCGGAGCGTTCCGCAGTCTTCTTCGGTGATGATGACGTCGTGGGACACGTCCACGAGACGGCGGGTCAGGTAACCCGCATCCGCCGTCTTCAAGGCGGTGTCGGCCAGACCCTTACGGGCACCGTGGGTCGAGATGAAGTACTCGAGCACCGTCATTCCTTCCTTCAGGTTGGAAACGATCGGGTTCTCGATGATCTCGGCTCCGGCGGCACCCGACTTCTGCGGTTTCGCCATCAGTCCTCGCATGCCGCAGAGCTGCTTGATCTGCTGGGTGGAACCACGGGCTCCGGAATCCAGCATCATGTAGA
>CAMJHJ010000160.1 GCA_946405485.1 uncultured Bacteroidales bacterium
AATACATCTGCAGCGGCGTCCGGGTCTTGCCGGTCAGCCGCCGATAAGTCTGATAAAACCAGAAGAGCACCGGCGAAGCGCAGATCCGGGACAGACGCATCACATAGGGCGTCCGGTCATGGACCTTGCCCACATAATCCTTCGCAAACTTCCGGTCATTCATGTTCAAGCCGGCGAGATATCCCATCTTGTAATGGGCATCCTCAATCGTCTCCACCGTCAAAGGCGTCCGGTCCGGATACTGGTTCCGGAAATGGAGCCGGATGGCCGTCGTCCCTTCGTCAAACTGGCAGGCATGAAGCCCTACTTTACGCGCGTCGTGGATGAATTTCCGCTCAATCCGGTAGGTCACGGTCGGACGCTTCAGATGGTAAAACTTCGTATGGAGGCTGAAGGTCAGCCACATCGGGTAGTCTTCCATGATGAAGCCCAGCCGCTGGAACTCGTCGAAATCGACATGCTCCAGCAGGCTCGCCCGGAAACAGGCAGTCGGGGCCGTGATGAAACAGCCGTGCAGCAACTGCGTGAAGGTGTCTTCCTGCGGATCCTTGCACTTCCGGACGAACTGCTCCCCTGTCGCAACAGAGTCCATCAGCACGTCCGTATAGACCAGGCCGATCTCCGGATCCTTCTCCATGATGTCCACCTGCAACTGCAGCTTTTCCGGATCGTTCCAGGAATCGTCCCCGGCACAGCCGGAAATGTACTTTCCCCGGCACTGACGCAGGGTGGAGACATAGTTTCCGAGAATGCCCAGGTTGTGCTCGTTGTAGACGGGTCGGATCACTTCCGGATAGCGCCGGGCATATTCTGCCAGGACAGATCGGGTGCCATCCTTCGAACAATCCTCTCCGACGACAATCTCGAAGGGGAACGCGGTCTTCTGGGCCAGCAGCGAATCCAGCGTCACCGGAAGCGAAAGCTCCTGGTTGTAGGTGGTGACAACGATGGAGGCTAACGGGGTCTCGCTCATTTCCAGCGGTTGATCAGGTCGACGACCGTTTGGATTTCTTCCATGGTCAGAGCAGGGCTGAACGGCAGGCTCAATTCTTCCCGATGGATCTTCTCGGACACTGGGAAGGACCACCCGTTCCAATCGGCATAGCACTTCTGCTTGTGCGGCGGGATAGGATAGTGGATGAGCGTCTGCACGCCATTGTCCTTCAGGTATTGCTGGAGTTCATCCCGTCGTTCGCACAGGACCGGGAAGATATGGAATACGTTCGCGTTCCAGTCCGGCACCTGCGGCAGCAGGATAGCGGGATTGTCTATGTGCTCCAGGTAATAACGGGCCACCTGTCGCCGGAGCTCATTGTCCTCATCGAGGTGCTTGAGCTTGACGGAAAGGATGGCGGCCTGGATCTCGTCCAGCCGGCTGTTGCGGCCGCAATAGTCGAAGACATATTTCTTGGAGGAGCCGTAATTGGCGAGCGTCCGGACCACATTCGCCAGCTCCTCGTCGTCTGTCGTGACGGCACCGCCGTCGCCGAAGGCGCCGAGGTTCTTGCCCGGATAGAAACTGTGGCCGGCGGCATCGCCCAGGGAGCCCGTCCGTTTGCCGCTTTGGAAACGGCAGCCGTGGGCCTGCGCATTGTCCTCGATCAGTTTCAGGCCATGCTTGCGGCAGATTTCCCCGATCCGGTCCGTGTACGCGCAGCGGCCGTACAGATGGACGATCATGACGGCCTTGGTCCGGGGGGTGATGGCCTCCTCGATCAGCCGGTCGTCGATCTCCAGCGTCTCGATATCCGGCTCCACCAGGACCGGCGTCAGGCCGTTTTCCGTGATGGCCAGGATGGAGGCGATGTAGGTGTTGGCCGGGACGATGACCTCGTCCCCCTGCTGCATCACGCCCATCTCGAGATAGGCCCGCAGGATCCAGATCAAGGCATCGAGGCCGTTCGCGACGCCGATGCAATATTTCGTGCCGATGTAGTCGGCATATTCCTGCTCGAACCGCTTGTTTTCCATGCCCTGCAGGTACCAGCCGGAGTCGACGACACGCCGGACCGCCTCATGGAGTTCCTCCTTATACTTTTCCGTAATGGATTTCAAAGGGCTATACAGTATCATCTCTATGATTCCGGAGAATAAAATGAAATGTCAAAGAGTACCGTCCAGGCGCCGCATCGCGTCATCGATGGACATCATCATACTCGTCGATATCCTTGATCCGCTTCAGATACCGGGCAGGACTGCCGACATGGATCTCGTAATCCGGGATATCGTGAGAAACGACCGAATTGGCCCCGGCGACGCAGAAATCACCCATTCTTCTCTTTTCCAGGACGATCGTACCGAAAGCGATGGAAGAACACTTTCCAATGACATCATAGCTGCTCACGATTCCACCAGCCGCAATATGGCAGAAAGGACCAAGAATGCTATTATGACCCACCACCGTATTGGCCATCATCATGGTGCAATGACCGATCCTGGACTGCGGCCCGACATAACAGTTGCTCATCACGAATACGCCCGGTTCCAATTGCGCGCTTTTCGCAATGAAAGCAGAATGGTGCACGACCGTTCCAAGCCGTTCCAAAGGAATGTCAATCTTGTTGAAAGTCTTTTCGATGAGGGTGTTCCGGCCAACGGTATGGATGGCAAAGAGAAAATAGTAGTCCGTCTCTTCCACGAGCCGCCTGATGTCTTCCATCTTTCCGATGACAGGATAACCGCAGACAGCGTCTTCATAATCGTTGATGAAGCCTGCGACCTCCCACTCGTCATCCTGAAACCTTTCTTTGTTGTCCTCGATACAAGCGGCCACCACACCACCATTGCCTTCCCCACCGATAATCACCAGTTTTTTTGTCATACTGTCAGAAAATGTTTACCAAATCTCTCAAATGCTTTCCTCTCCAACGACTCTCTGTCATCGGGATGAGCGATGCCTATCAGTTTCCTTGCCCTTTCCTGCAAGGACAGTCCTTTCAGATTCACGGAACCATACTCCGTAACCACCCATTGGACATCACTCCGGGGAGTGACGACACCTGCCCCCGTCTCGAGAACAGGGATGATCTTGCTTTCGCCGTTTTTGGACCTGGAGGGGAAAGCCGTGATGGATTTCCCCCCTTCCGACATACTGGCGCCCTTGACGAAATCAAGCTGGCCACCCGTGCCGGAAATAATCCTGGTGCCGACGGAATCCGCGCATACCTGGCCCGTCAGATCGACTTGGACGGCCGAATTGACGGCGACCACTTTCGGATTCCTCGCGATGACATACGGGTCATTCACATACCCGATATCCATCATCAGGATCCTGCGGTTGAAATCCACATATTCGTATAAATCAGCCGTACCCAGCAGAAAAGAAGCCACGACACGACCTTTGTCTATCTTTTTGTTGGCCCCGGTGACGACACCCAGCTTCATCAATTCCAACACGCCGGCGGAGAACATTTCCGTATGGACACCGAGGTCCCTCCTGTCTCGTAGGAAGAAGGCCAATGCGTCAGGCAATGCCCCGATGCCCAGCTGCAGGCAAGATCCATCCTCGATCAGATCCGAGCAGTTCTTCCCGATCCTGGCCTCGATGTCCGATGGAATCATGGACCGGTGCTCCGGCAGCGGCCGGTGATCCTCGACGAAGTAATCGAAAGTATCGACCGGAATCAATGCATCCCCGTAAGTATGGGGCACAAATCGGTTGACAACGGCAATCTTGATCTTCGCGACTTCCAGGGCGGCTACCGAGCAATCGACAGAACCGCCCAGGGAGACATATCCTCCCATGCCGGGTGTCGAAACCGTAACCATCGCCACGTCGCAACGGACAATGCCCGTCCTGTAAAGCCGCTGCGTATCCACCAAGTGTACGGGAATGTAATCCGCCGAACCGGACTCTACACTCGATCTCACGGTAGGTCCGACAAAAAAAGCCTCGTCCTTGAACAGCCCCTGATACTTCGGATCGGCATACAATGCCGGACCTTCCGTATAAGAATGGTGGAAATGGATGTCCTCCAACTCGCCGGCTTCAGCACGGCGGCACAAGGCCTCTATCAGAACAAAAGGCACATGGGCGGCACTGCTGATATGGATATGGTCGTGAGACTTGACAACGCTCACGGCTTCATCCGCACTGGCAAAGCTAAGAGGACGCATCCGTTATTCCTTCGGCCTTTTCCACTGGATCTTTTCGTGCTTGGCCAAGATGGTCTTGGCCATACGGACCATCGGAGGGCCGATGAACTTGTTGTCCTTCACCGCCACTCCATTTCCCTCACGGACCGCCTCCTCCGCCAGTTCTACCATTTCGGAAGCCCAGGCGACTTCTTCCTCGGACGGCGAGTAGTATTGATGCACGATGGGAATTTCCTTGGGGCTGAGGACAAGCATCCCCTCGAAGCCGATCGTCCTTCCCAGCTTGACTTCCTTCTCCAGATCCTCCAGGTCATGGACTTTGATATGCACCGTGTCGATGGGGATGATCCCCGCGGAGCGGGCGGCGTTTACAATGGCATTCCGGGCATAGAAGATACTCTGTCCCTCATCGTCATGCTTGCCATGCGTGTCCGAAACATAGTCTTCACACCCGAAGGCGACGGCTACGACCCGAGGACTCGCGGTACAGATGTCCTTGATATTGACAATCGCACCGGCCGTCTCGATCAGCGGGATAATCTTGAAGGTGCCGATCGGGATGTGCTTCTCGTACTCGATGGTTTCCAGCAACTTGCCGACGAAATAAATATCTTCGCCCTTCGTCGACTTCGGATACATGAAACCATGGACACCTTCGATGGTCAGCTGCATCAGGTCCCTCAGAAGTTCTCCGCTTTCCCGGTCATTCACCCTCGGAAAAATCAGTTTGCCATTCAAGTCGTCCCTCTGTACAAATGCCTTGATATTGTCCCTGGCAAGCTGCTTGTCAAAAATGGGAACGGAGTCCTCGACGTCAAGTAGCAAGACATCGGCATCTCGACGGACCGAACTGTCCAACAACCGCTGGTTGTGTCCGGGGACGAACATCAGACTGCGCATCAGATAATCTTCATTCATAGGATCAAAAAGTTTAGCTGCGTTTCTTTACCAGGATATGACGTCGAAAAGTGAGGACATCGACCCCATCCTGATTATAGGCCGTAGATTCGACATAAACAATGCCGCGGTCGGTCTTCGACTTCGACTCGCGCTTGTCCAGAATCTTACTCCTGACATAGATGGTATCTCCGATAAAAACAGGGTTCAAATGTTTGATACATTCGTAATCCAGGTTGGCGATGGCCTTCCCGCTCACATCGGGCACGGTGATGCCCACGGCCAGAGAGAACACGAGCGTTCCTACGACCAGGATTCTCCCGTGTTGCTGACGGCCGGCATAGTCCACA
Source organism: uncultured Bacteroidales bacterium (assembly GCA_946405485.1). The sequence continues at coordinate 5,343 of CAMJHJ010000160.1, forward strand.
TTCGTGTGGACGGGATGATGATTCATCGTCAACAGACTGAAGAAATTGTTGTCGCTCTCGAAGATCGTCTTGGAGAGCGAATGCCGGATCTCCCCCCCGACCTCGAAATCCTCATAATACAAACCTAGAATTGACTGATCCATCGTACTGTCTTATTCATTTCTATCATTCAAAAACGCTTGATACTCGCGGATATAATCCGCTTCATCATACGGTTCGGAAGCAAGCACCAGGCACACGGCGCCGGAGGAGAATTCCTGCTCGGCCGCCCAGATGCCCGGCGGGATGTGAAGGCCCTTGAAAGGGCGGTTCAGATAGACGGTCCGCTTCTCGCGCCCGTCGTCCAGGACCACCTCGAAACTGCCGCTGGCGGCCACCAGGAACTGATGGCACTCCTTGTGGGCATGGGCCCCGCGGGCTTCGCCGCCAGGGATGTCGTACAGGTAGAACACCCGCTTGATATCGAAGGGGACCGTCTCCCGGG
>CAMJHJ010000161.1 GCA_946405485.1 uncultured Bacteroidales bacterium
GCATGTGGGTGAGCTGGGCGCTGTTCTGCAGCGAGTTGTACATCGACTTGGCGATGAGCTTGCGCATGTTGGACATTTTTTCGACGGTGAATTCCTCACCTTCACCGGCGATGTCGGTATGGTTGGGCTTCCAGGTCTTGAGGTCTCCGGCCCGTACTGTGCCGCTGAGGCCGCTGCCGGTCTCGGGAACGGCCTTGCCTCCTTCGGCCATCATGGCCTTGGCGAGGCCGGTGAGCGGTTTGGCTGCGGCGAGGACGTCCCGTTCGATGATGCGTCCGTGAGGGCCGCTGCCGGCGAGTTGGGCGGTGTCGACGCCTTTTTCAGCGGCGGTCTTGCGGGCGCGGGGAGAGACGGGGGCGCCGGGAGTGGGGGCGGCAGATGAGGGAGTCCCCTCGCTGGCCGCCTCGCTGCGCTCGGCCCCACCGTTCGCTTCGCTCACGGTCCCCCCTCTTAAGGTGCCGAGGGTGGCACTGGCCTGAGAGGGGACTCCCTCACTTGCCGCTGCGGGCGCTTCCGCAGCAGCCTGGGTACCGCCCGGCGCGAACTCGGCGAAGGATTCACCGGCGGCGCCGATGACCATCACGTTGGTCAGCACAGGGATTTCGTCCCCATCCTTGAAGAAGCAGGCCAGGACGGTGCCCGCCACTTGCGCCTCCTCTTCGAAAGAAGCTTTGTCCGTTTCGTAGCTGAACAAGACATCGCCGACCGCTACGGGATCGCCGACCTTTTTCTTGAACTCTGTAACGATACAGCTTTCTACCGATTGCCCTTGCTTGGGCATGATAACTGCTTTTGCCATTATGTTAAATTTAAGTCTTTTCGCGTCAAAAAAATGACTTTGTCATTTCATCTTCGAAATTTACAACTTTTTTGGCGGATTATGAAAGAAAAACCAAGGAAAATAGTCAACCGATTTATCAACCGCTGGGATACCTCTATAAACCGGGACCGCCATGCGCTTGGCAGGAGCATTCCCGAAGGGTAAAACTATCGCTCCTGACAGGCGTATGGCGGTCCCGGTCGATGCGGGTCGTAGACTGCTATTTGGCGAGGGCGTCCATCACACCGCGCAGATAGCCGACAGACTCGGCCACGCCCGGATGGGGATTGTCCCCGTTCTTCTCGAATTCGATGGAAATGACACCCTGGTACTTGATCTTGCGCAGCGCCTTCACGATGGAGGGGATATCCATCACGCCGCGTCCCATCTCCCAGGTCTGGCCGGCCTTCGAGGCGGCGGTCTCATCCTTGATATGGATGTCATAGATCCATTTCCCGTATTTGCGGATGTCCTTCGCCACGTCATAGCCGGAGCGGAAGGTGTGGCCCAGATCCATGCAGCAGCCTACGCCCAGTGAAGGATCCTTCACCAGTTCGACGACCGTGCGGATGTCCGGGAATGCGGCGCCGTCCGGGCCGTGCGTATGGATCGCGACCTTGATGCCGGTCTCCTTGACCTTCTCGATCACGTAGGGCAGTAGGTCATAGTCCGGCACGCCGATGAACATCTTGGCTCCGTAACGCTGCGCATAGGCGAAGGTGCGGTCCACCTGCTCCTTGCTCTTCATGTAGATGGGACCGAGGATATAACCCTCGATGCCGTACTCCGCGCATTTGGCCTTGAAGGCGTCCATCTGCTCTTTCGTGGAGTCCAGCGGCAGCCACCAATCCTTGACGGAGAAGTATTTGACGCCCATATCCTTCAGGAACTGGAGGGTCTGGTCCAGGTTGAACTTGCGATAAGAGTAACCGGCGATGCCGATCTTGTAGGCGTCCGAGCCGTGGCGGACTTCCTGCGCCTGGGCCGGCATCGCGGCGGAGAGCATCAGGGCGAGGGTGAGAATTCTGACGATCTTTTTCATGATATGTTTAAGATTTGATTTCGCTGAAGGCAAATATACGTTTTTAAATCAACTCGACAATCAGGATGCGCCCGGTTTTTTCGGTGACACGCACCGATTCGTCAATCCGCCTGCCCACCAATGCCGCGACCCGGGAGCCGCCTTCCGGATGCTCGATCACCCGGGCGGAGGCTTTGTCCGCAGCGGAGTATTTGAGATCGGTGAACAGGTCGCTGAGTTTCTTGCGACCTTTCATTCCGAGCGGGACCATCCAGTCTCCGGGACGCCAGGGCCGGATCACGGGCTCAGCCGGCAGCAGTCCGGCATCCATGAAGAGCGTCCCGGCCGGGGGAATGGGGGAGAATCCGTCCGTGCGGGGGAGGACCTTCATTCTGATGGAAGGTCTCTCCGGCGCGATGACAGAGGGGGCCAGGAAGCCGCGTGACAGGGTCCAGGGACCGAACTGACGCGTGCCCGGAAGGTCCCCCGCCTCCAGGATGGTGATGAGTTGCTCCAGATGGCCGGCATCCAGTCCGGAATCCTCCGTCAGCCGGAAGAGCAGATATCGCCAGTGTCTGCGGTCCAGCAGCTTGGCGAGATCGATCCGGCCAGCTTCATCTTGAATCTCCGCCTTCGTTTGTACGAAAAGATCCTCGGCGATGTCATCTGCCTGCGCAAAGTGCTCCCGGTCTCGGCGCAGTGCCGTACGGAAGGCGGGATTGATTTCTTCAAATAGCGGGAAGACCTTGTGCCGCAGCAAATTGCGTTTGATACGGGTATCCGTGTTGCTGCCGTCCTCCCGCCAGGCGCATCCGTGGGTACGCATCCACGCTTCGATCTCCTTGCGCTCCAGTCCCAGCATCGGACGCAGCAGCCTTCCCTTTCCGTTCCCATAGGGGATGGGAGCGGACGCTGACATCCCGCGCATGCCGTGCGGCCCTGTCCCTCGCAAGAGGTTGAGTATCATCGTTTCCGCATCGTCGTCGGCATTGTGGGCGACGGCGACGGCGTCGAAACCCTCCTCGGCGCAAAGCTGGGCGAACCAGCGATAGCGCAGCTCACGCGCTGCCATTTCCAGGCTGACGCCCCGCTCTGCGGCAAATCCGGCCGTATCGAAAGACCGGACGGACAGCGGCAGTCCGTGCCTGTCGCACCAGTCACGGACGAAAGCCTCGTCTCCGTCGGACTCAGCGCCCCGGAGCCGGAAGTTGCAGTGCGCGACGGCGAAAGAACAGCCGGGGAACAATTCCCCGGCCCGTTCTGCCAGATACATCGAATCGATGCCTCCGCTGACTGCCAGCAAGACCTTCATCCGCTTAATGCCCTATTTCTTTTTCTTGGGTTGGAGGGAATAGGTGAAATTCAGGGTCAGGAACTCCTTGAACTGTACTTTCTTGGTTCCGTCGATCAGGACGTTGGGGTCATAGATGAGCCAGGTCTGGAAAGCCAGGGCCAGGTGTTTGGCAAACTGCCAGCTGATCTTGTTGTCCCAGTTGACACGCAGGTCGGTCGGGTTGTGCAGATAGTCGGAGAAGAGGACGAGTTTGGTCTCTCCCGCGAAGACGTCGTTGATCTTGAACCGGGCGTTGGCGGTCAACTGCGCACCCAGCTGGAACCGGGCGGACCGGTACATGAAGTTTTCTATCTCGGTCGCAGACTGATACTCATCCTTGAGCTCCATGCTGTATTTTTTCCGGAGCTCCTCCCGCCGGACGATGGTGAAACCGCCGGTCAGCGGGGAGAAGTTGACGACGAACCAGGGCTTCGGCGCCCAGTCGATACCGAGTGAAAGGGTCGTATAGGCAGGGGAGAGGAACGCGGACTGCAGGACGGCCTTGGCCATCCAGTCATCGAAGGTGGGATTCTCCCCGCCCGGGTTGTTGAACTTGTGGGTCTCGGAGAACTGCGAGAGGAAGTTGAAGGCGGCGGTATAACTCCATTTCGACTTTTCGCTGGTCTTGTAGCCCCATTTGCTGTCAAACAGGATGCGGTCCTTGTTTTTCTGCAGCACGGGTTTGTCCTCGGAATAGAAGAAACCGTAGTCCAGCTGGAGGCGGTTGTTCCAGTAGGTCAATCCTTTCTTGTAGTTGGCGAAACCGTCAACGGCGGATGCGAGGGAGGTCTGGTTATAGCCGCCCGCAGCCCAGTTGGTGAGGATGGTGTTGGTGAAACCCAGGTCGAACTTGAGACCATGGGTCCAGTAATTGGGCTTGGCCGGGGCCTGCTGCTCTTCCTGCGTCTGGGCGAGGGCTTCGGCTGCTTTGGCGGCTGCTTCCTGCACCGACTGCGCAAAGGAACAAATACCGGCGGCCAGCAGCAGCGAGACGGCTGCGATCACTCTCTTTTTCATATGCGGATCAATAAGAAATGGCAAAAACGACTCTCCTGTGGGAAGGCTTGCCGGAATAGATGCACTTGCCCTCCTCCTCGCAGACGACCGTGTCGACGGGGATGCAGCGGATCGTGGCCTTGGTCTCGTCCTTGATCTTCTGCTCGGTCTCCGCCGTACCGTCCCAGTGACAGAGCAGGAAACCGCCCTTCTGGATCTCGGTCTTGAACTCTTCCCAGTCGTCGCATTTACGGATGTTGGCGGCACGGAAAGCCGCTGCCTTCTCGTATATGCCCTTCTGGATATCGTCCAGCAGCTCATGGACATAACGGTCGATGCCCTCGACCGGCACGGATGCCTTCTCGAGCGTATCGCGGCGGTGCACCTCGGCGGTACCGTTCTGGAGGTCGCGGGGTCCCATGGCGATGCGCACCGGGACGCCCTTGAGCTCCCATTCGGCGAACTTGAAACCGGGGCGCAGGTTGTCGCGGTCGTCGACCTTGGCGCTGTGACCCATTGCCTCGAAGGCCTTCTTCAGGACCTCCATCTCAGCGAGGACGGCGTTGCGCTCCTCGTCGGTCTTGTAGATCGGCACGAGCACGATCTGGATGGGGGCGAGGGCGGGCGGCAATACGAGACCGTTGTCGTCGCCGTGCGCCATGATGAGCGCGCCCATCAGGCGCGTGCTGACACCCCAGGACGTAGCCCAGACATACTGCAGCTTGCCTTCCTTGTCCGTGAACTGGACGTCGAAGGACTTGGCGAAGTTCTGGCCCAGGAAATGGGACGTGCCGGCCTGGAGAGCCTTTCCGTCCTGCATCATGGCCTCGATGGTGAGGGTGTCGAGGGCCCCGGCAAAGCGCTCGTTAGGGCTCTTGTGACCGACGATGACAGGCAGCGCCATGCAGTTGCGCACGAAATCGGCATAGACATGAACCATCTCATAGGCCTTCGCTTCCGCCTCCTCGGAGGTCGCGTGGGCGGTATGACCCTCCTGCCAGAGGAACTCCGCGGTGCGGAGGAACAGCCGCGTACGCATCTCCCAGCGCACGACGTTGCACCACTGGTTGCAGAGGATGGGGAGGTCGCGCCAGGACTTGATCCAGTTCTTGTAGGTGCTCCAGATAATGGTTTCGGAGGTGGGGCGGACGATGAGTTCTTCTTCGAGTTTCGCATCGGGATCGACGACGACGCCCTTGCCGTCCGGATCGTTCATCAGACGGTGATGGGTGACCACCGCGCACTCCTTCGCAAAGCCCGCGACATGCTCTGCCTCACGGGAGAAGAAGGATTTGGGGATGAACAGGGGGAAATATGCATTCTGCACGCCGGTCTTCTTGAACATCCCGTCCAAGACAGACTGCATCTTCTCCCAGATGGCGTAGCCGTAGGGCTTGATGACCATGCAGCCGCGGACCGCGGACTGCTCGGCGAGATCCGCCTTGACGACGAGATCGTTGTACCACTGGGAGTAATTTTCAGCGCGTGAAGTGACTTCTTTTGCCATGGTATTGTTTTTGTATAGTTCGGAAAAAAGTACTATTATTGTGCAAATATACGATTTTTTTAAAGAGAGCAGAATATGAAAAAGCATTTGACACTGATTGTTTCGACAGCGCTGATGCTTGCATCTTGCGCTTCCGTTGCGGA
>CAMJHJ010000162.1 GCA_946405485.1 uncultured Bacteroidales bacterium
TTTATCCAATCACAAGGCTATGAAATCAGAGAATGACCTCAAGATCACGGGAGTGATCGTGTCCGACGTGACCCCAAACCGGACTAACCGCTATGTCAAATTCCGTCTCGTGCACTTTTTCGCGCACGGAACAGAACCGCTCTATCTGGACTGCATCCTAATGCTTGGAGGCCAGCCGGTCATCCCGAAGCAGGGGGACCAGATCCGGATTCGAGCGTATCTTAGGATGCGGAGAGGCGCTATCGAGGCCATGGTGAAGTCATTGACCGTAAGTGAAGACTAGCTCATGGAACTTGAACTGGCCCTAGCCATGTAGCGGGAGGACATTATTCGTCCCCTCATCAAGTCTGCTATTGAAGATGCCGTTACTTAGGGGTGAAGTATTATGATACTTTGCTATCTTTACGGCTTATTATTTTGTACATACTTTAATATTTTGTTATCTTTGTGACGGCGCTGATAGACTCCGGAGTTTTTAACGGAGGGCAAGATGGGTCGTTGTGTCACGAATTGCTTCGTGACCCGGACGACAACCCTGCCGGGAATCGGACTGGCTCCGGAGTCGCGTCCGAAAAGAGACAATTGAATGGGTACGTACAAGAAAGAACCGCGGTGCATATGGCATCATTTCAGGGTGACGGAGAAGGAGGAGATCCAGATCCGCCGCGATATGTCCAATGCGGACTACCTCTCGATGTCGAAATACTTCCGCGACATGATCTTGAAGCGGAAGGTCACGCTCGAGAAAGTACATATCACGGACCGGACGACCCGGAACCAAATCAATGACCTCAGCGCGAAGATCGAGCGGATTGGCGTGAACTACAATCAGGCGGTCCGGGCTCTTCATGGTGCGCTGAATGCGAAGGTCGTCAAAGGCAAGGCAGCGGCTTATTACCTGTCCCTGCTGGCCAGTCTCTCGGATGAAATCATCAAGAGGCAAGAAGAGATCATCGACCGTGTGTCGGGGATGGCTCTCCGCCCGGATAACATAGAAGTTCAACCTTAAAACAAAATGTGCAATGGCAAAGATTATCATTCTGGGAAACCTGACCGCAGATGCGGAACTCAAGTCCACAGTCAAGAACGACAGAACCGTCGAGTTCGTCACCTTCAGCGTGGCGGAGAACGAGAGGAGGGGGGATGAGAACGTCCCCACTTACTATGATGTCATGATGGGGAAGACTGGTGTGCTGGAGTACCTCAAGAAGGGTCAGAAGGTCCAGGTCATCGGCAATTTCCGTTTCTCGATGACCAATAAGGATGGTCGCTCCTTCCCGAACCTTCAGGTGAACGCGCTGAGCGTGGAACTGGTAGGGAAGAAGGCCGAGTGAACGGCCGAGCGTGAGTTCAGGTTCAAGAGGATTTGACATTGGTCGTGAAGATTCAGGCGGCCCGTGCCTCGATGGACGGGACGATCGCGTACAATCAGCGGAAGGTCGAGAAGGGAGTTGCGCGGGTGCTCTGCGCCGTCAACATCCCATCGGCCTTCCCTGAAGACGTACGGGAAACCTTCGCCCGTTATGAATGCAGGAACCGGATGTCAAATGATGTTTCTTTTCAACTCTCGATCAACCCGGACCCTTCCCGGCCTGAAGAACGTCTCTCTGACCAGGAGGCTCGAGAACTTGCTTCGGCATTGATGAAAGGGCTCGGCTACGGCTCGCAGCCCTATGTCGTCTACGAACACCGGGACATCGACAGGGTTCATTATCACGTGGTGTCTATCCGCACGAACTGGGAGGGGAGGAAGATCAATGATTACAGGGAGAAGTACCGGTGCAGGCAGTTGCTGAAACAGTATGCCCAGCGGTTCCATTATAAAGTGGGAGGTGAGGATGGAACGAAGAAGGAGGCGGTGAGGGTTCGTTCTGTGCGCTTCGATCCGAAAGCCGGAGACATATGCAACCAGTACCTGTCCCTGTTCCGGGAAGCGGTGGATTACCGGTTCTGCACACTCCCGCAACTCAAGGCGGTCTGTGCCTCTAAGGGGCTCATAATGGACACCAGAGACACACCGGTAGGGCCGGATATTGTGCTCCAGGGCGCTGATGCGAACGGGAAGCCGGTAGCCCGAATGATTAGCGGTCAGGAAATGAAGGAGAACCTGTACGGCCTCTATGAATCAAGGGCTTACGTGAACAAAAGACTTGCTCCCGTATCCCGGTCGGAACGGTCCTCGCTTGCCCGTCAGGTGTCTTATGCTTTGACGCATTCCCGAAGCGAGGAATCCTTCCTTTCGATGCTCTCCCGACGGGGCATCCACGCTTCGGTGTTTCGCTCCCGGGAGGGTAACATCTACGGGGCGACCTTCGTGGACGACCGTTCAAAGGCCGTTTTCAAAGGCTCTGAACTACCGGGCATTACGACCGCCTCCTATCGCGAGGCGGATACCCGGTGGAATGCTGCTGCATTGAGGGAAGAGGCTGCGTCAATGGCTCCTTCTGTTCCTGAAATGTCTCCTTCTGTCGCTGCTCAATCCCTAGATGAAAGGGAAGAGCCCGAGACGGTGGTCGAGGAGCGCGAGGTGGATGCGGTGGATACGGCTCTTTCAGTGGCCTCCAGCTTGCTCGGACATACGGGGGATTTCGGATCGGCGTCTCGGGATGATTCGAAGGTGTTCAAGAAGAAGAAACAAAAAGTCACCAAACGAAAGAGTTGATACAATTTTGCCGTGACACCGGAAAAACGGGAATATGAAAAGATATACTTCTTCCTACTCGTCGCAGCCTATGTGATTCTTGCGATGAATATCTTCTACTATGCTCAGCCGGTGTTCTCCTCGGTCGGCCTGACGCACCCAGCGCTCCAGCGGATCATGCTCAGCCTCCGGGCGGGTGGACTCTTCAAGTCTCCTTTCCGCACGAAAGTGTGGGCCTTCCTCCTGATGGTGATTTGCCATATCGTGAGGATGGGGAAGGGGAGGAAAGTGAACTGGTGGCTGGTCGGGAGTGTGTTCCTGGTCGGCCTTGTCCTTTATGCGATGCAACCTGTTGCAACGTATTATATTGCGACTTCGGTTTTGGGTTTCGCGATGTGCGCCTGGGCGGTCTCGATGGTCAGCCGGAACCTTCGCTCGTTCAAGCGGGCGGAGAATGATGTCAACGAGACGTTCGAACAGTGCGACGTGCTCATCAACACGCCGGATTCGATTAACATTCCGACTAAGTATCAGTACCACAAGAAGATACACAACGGGTGGATCAACGTGGTAAACCCGTTTCGGGGTACTATGGTACTGGGAAGCCCAGGCTCCGGCAAGTCGTATTCTGTTTATAACCCGTTCATTGAACAAATGGTGAAGAAGGGGTACAGTATGTTCGTGTACGACTACAAGTTCCCGGACCTCACGGAAGTGGTGTACAATGAAACCCTGCGCAGGTACCCCCTTCTGAAGAACCCCGCCTTCGGGTCGGTCCCGGGTGCGCCGGAATATGTCTCGGACCCGTCGGCGCCCAAGTTCTATGTCATCAACTTCAAGGACCCGCGCTACTCCAACCGCTGCAATCCCATCCATCCCTCATACATCCAGGACCCGGCGGACTCTGCCGAAATCGCCGACATCGTGATGAAGAACGTCGCCCCAGGGACGGTCGAGAAGGAGGACTTCTTCGCGATGTCCGCGAAGGTATACCTGGACGCCATCATCTACTTCCTGTCCATATATGAGGGAGGGAAATACTGCACTTTCCCACACGTGATCGAGCTGATGTCCGTCGACTACAAGAAGATTTTCAAGATCCTGTCGCTGTACCCGCAGCTGGAGACGAAGATCAAGCCGTTCGCATCGGCCCTGGCCGCCGGCGCCCAGGACCAGTTGCAGGGACAGATCGCTTCGGCTACTATCCCTTTGAATAAGATGGCGTCACCGGCCCTGTACTGGGTGCTCTCGGGCGACGACTTCCGGCTGGACTTGAACAATCCCGACGACCCGAAGACCATCTGCATCGGCAACGACCCGGACCGGCAGCAGATCTACGGGACCACCCTTTCACTGTTCACTTCCCGGATGTTCAAGCTCATCAACCACAAGGGGAAGCGCAAGTGCGGCGTGCTGCTGGACGAGTTGCCGACCATATTCATTAAGGGCCTGGATAACTTGATTGCGACTGCCCGCTCGAACAAGGTGGCCATCGTCATCGGGGCCCAGGACAAGTCCCAACTCATCCGGGACTACACCCAGAAGGAGGCTGATGTCATCTTCAACACCGTGGGGAATATCTTCAGCGGCCAGGTGAACGGCAAGACGGCCGAGGACTTGAATAAGTCCTTCGGCAAGGAGTTCCGGGAGCAGCAAAGCCAAACGCAGAACATTGATTCAGAGTCGGTTTCAATCTCCTTCCAGCAGGAGGAGCTGATGCCCATCTCTAAGATTGAGACGCTCACGCAGGGGTATTTCTTCGGGAAGATTGCCGATAATAATGACACTCCTATCCAGAAAAAGTTCTTCTGTGGTGAAATCCAGATTGACAACGAGAGACAGAAGGAACTGCGGAAGACGAACCGGAGACTCCCTCAGATGACCGATTTCGGGGAGGCGGAGGTTCGAAGGTCTGTGCATGAGCCCCGAATGAAGGCCGGGATTCTCGAGAGCTGGGCAGTAGCCCAGCTCGTCCAGGATGGTGTTATCGATTCTGTGGATGTGATGAAGCAGCGGGTGGATGCGATGGTCCGCTCCCTGACGGACAGGGAGGTGGAAAGGATCCTGTCCGCAGAAGCCGACCGTCAGATTGACGAACTGATCCAGGGGACGATTTTGAACAACTTCAACCGGATCCGCCAGGATGTCCAGGATATCGTGGACCGGCTATTGCCGCCGGTGGTGAAACCCCAGGGGAAGGGGGCCCTTGTCGATGCGGATTAGTCCTGTAGCTTGCCTGTATTTCCTGTTATTGGGGTCCTCGGCCTTCGCCCAGTTGTCCCGCCGGGACCTGGAGGACATCGAGCGGCATAGGGGAGAGAGCAGGGAAATGTCTGTCGTGGTCGAGACCTGGGATTTCCTGGATGTCGATGAGGATGAGGTAGCTCCGGAGCATATCGATGTGGGGACCGGGGCTGTGCTGGAGTATTTCTGGGAATCGCCCGACTCGCTTCTTGCTACGATGGTCGCTGACTACATCGCCCGGCATAAGAAGGGACTGCGGATTGTGCTCGAGAGGTATGAGTTTTATGAAGATGAACTACGAGCAGTCTTTGAGAGGAAAGGGCTACCGGAAGATTTGACGTTGCTCGCTGCAGTTGAATCTGCGATGAATCCCCGGGCGCTTTCGAAAGCTGGGGCGAGGGGAATGTGGCAGCTGATGCCGGCGACGGCCCGGCAGTTCGGTCTCCGCTGCGACGGGTTCGTCGACGACCGGCTGGACTTCCGCCGCTCGACGGAGGCTGCGGCGTGCTATCTTGAGAGGGCCTATGCGAGATACGGCGACTGGCGCCTGGCCATCTCCTCGTACAACTGCGGGTATGCCGCCGTCGACCGGGCAATCACCCGTGCTGGTTCCCGGGAGTACTGGGATATCTACCGTTTTCTCCCGTCCGAAACTCGGGGGTATTTCCCTGCTTTCGCGGCGACCCTTTTTGTGTTTCGTTACATTGGATTGTACCATGATTGCACCACCCAATGAGACCTTCTGTCGGTAAAAAGTCGGTACGAAATCGGTACGAAAAAAAAGAAAAACCGCACTGGAGATATCTCCAATGCGGTTTTTCAGTGACTCCAACAGGACTCAAACCTGTAACCTTTTGATCCGTAGTCA
>CAMJHJ010000163.1 GCA_946405485.1 uncultured Bacteroidales bacterium
GGTGACTTCTCCATGTTCCGTATCTATGCGGGGAAGGACAACGAGCCGGCGGACTATGCCCCCTCGAATGTGCCGTTCAAGCCGCGGAAGTTTTTCAAGATTTCCACTTCGGGCGTGAAGGAAGGGGATTTCACTTTCATCTACGGCAACCCCGGTTCGACGCAGGAATACATTACGGGCGAGGCGGTCCGGTGGATTGGGGAAGTGGCTGATCCCGAACGGATTGCGCTGCGTGACTTAAGGCTCGGCATCATCAAGTCTTATATGGCGCAGAGTCAGGAGCTGCGCATCCGTTACAGTTCCCGTGCGGCCTCGGTGGCCAACGCTTGGAAGAAGTGGCAGGGGGAGAGCCTGGGCATCCGTCGGATGAAGACGGTCGCCTCGAAAAAGGCCTATGAAGATCGTTTCCGCAAGTGGTCGGCAGGCACGGACTATGAAGGCGTGGTGGACCGGATCGATTCGCTGCTCCGGCTTCGTGAACCCTATGAGTTCGCCGCGTATTACTATACGGAAGCGGCTTCGCAGCTGGAGCTTCCCCGCTTCGCCAAGTCACTGGTCACGGTTTTGTCCGAGACGCCCGACCGGGTTGCGTCTTCGGGAGAGAGTTTCTTCAAGAATTACTCTCAGCCGATGGACAAGGAGATGTTTGTCGCAATGATGTCTATGTTTGAAAAGCGTGTCCCAGAGTCTTTTAAGCCGTCCTACTTTAAGGATTGCTTGGAGAAGTACGGATCTGTCTCCGCTTGGGCTGACGCTTTTTTCGCGGAGTCGGTTTTTGCGGATCCTGCCCGCGTGGCAGCGCTGACCCAGGCCGACCTTCCCGCCCTGAAACAGGATCCGGCCTATCTCTTCGATAATGCCTTCTCGACCTGGTACCACAAGGACCTGATGCCCGTCCTCAAGCGCCTGGCCCCGGAGGTTTTCCTGTTGCAGCGGGATTACATGCGGGGGCAGATGATGATGGGAGGGGACCGGGACTTCTATCCGGACGCCAACCTGACGCTGCGGGTAGCCTACGGACATGTGGAAGGCTATTCTCCCTCCGACGGGGTCTATTATACGCCGGTTTCGACACTGAAGGGCGTGATTGAGAAGGACAACCCGGATATCTTCGATTATGACATTCCGCAGTCGCTGCGGGACCTGTATGCGAAGTCTGTCGCGGAGGATCCGGCGGGTGTGGGGATGGCCAATGTGCCGGTCTGTTTCCTGGCGACCAACCATACGACGGGAGGCAACAGCGGTTCGCCTGTGATCAACGCCGAAGGAAACTTGATCGGCATCAACTTCGACCGGGTCTGGGAAGGGACGATGAGCGACATCGTCTTCGATCCGGACTATTGCCGCAACATCTCCCTGGACATCCGCTACCTGCTTTTTGTGGTCAAGGAGCTGGGTCATGCAGATCATCTCTTGAATGAAATGACGTTTGTTAATTAGTTGGATAAGAATATGAAACGTATTATTTTCCTTTGTTGTTCCCTGCTGCTGTCCGGAGCCTTTGCGCTGGCGCAGAATGAGAAGGTGGTGACACCCAGGACGGTCAATCCGGAGGCGGTCCTCGTCGATTCGCTGCAGACCGGGGTCCGCGTCGCCGGAGTCCCCTCTACCGGGAGCAGCTCCGGGCGCTGGTATGTCGGTCTCGGCGGCGGCCTGGACTATTCTTCTGTGACGGGTTGGTATGTCGATATCAGCCCGGATATAGCCTATAAGGTCAGCAATTCCCTGTTCGTAGGCGGAATCCTGTCTTATTCCTATCATAATGGCGAGAGCCTGGCCGGTTTGATCCCTTATGCACGCTGGCATGTCATTCCGCTGGGGAAGGCAGTGTCCATCTATGCAAAGGCTTATGCGCCTGTCCAGTTTTGGACGGACTATCTGCATGTCGGCGCCCGCATCAAACCGGGTCTGGCGATCCGTCTTTCCCCCGGAGTTTACGTGATGGGAGCCTTCGGGTCGGCCGGATACTCGTATTATCGCTCCGGTGGGGTCTCGACGCAGGGCTGGGTCTCCCGCTGGGACACCGATACCCTCGAAATCGGGATATTCTTCAATATGTAACAAAAAAGTTAATAGAATAAACAAGTTTGTTTCTTTCATTGATTTTCAAGTAGTTTCATTTTGAAAAGACTCCTGAAATTTGTCCTGGTCAAGATTCCGGTCGCGTTCGTCCTTCTGAGCCTGGCCCTGGTCTTGCTGTTCAAATTTCTGCCCGTTTTGGTCACTCCTTACATGCTTATCGATGCGGTTGAGCACCGGGGAGACCCCGATTATCATCTCCGTCACAAGTGGGTCCGTTTGGAACGGATTTCGCCGCAAATGCGGATGGCTGTCATTGCCGGAGAGGACCAGCGTTTCGTCGATCACAACGGATTCGATATGACGGAAGTCCGTAAGATGTGGAAGGATCACCGGGAAAAGGGGAAACGGATCCGTGGCTGCAGCACCATCTCCCAGCAGACGGCCAAGAATGTCTTCACTTTCTGCACCGATACGGCCCTGCGAAAGGGCCTGGAGGCTTGGTGGACCTTCCTGATCGAGAAGATATGGGGCAAGGAACGGATCTTGGAGGTTTATCTGAATGTCGCCGAGATGGGGTATGGGACTTTCGGGGCCGAGGCGACAGCCCGGCGCTATTTCGACAAAGCGGCTTCCGAGCTGAGCCGGTCCGAGGCGTCCCTGATCGCAGCCTGCCTTCCGAATCCGGTGGTATACCGGGTGGACAAGCCGTCGCAATATGTCTTAAATCGTCGGAAATCCATTTCTTCGTCAATTGGGAAACTGGCTTATCCTGATTATATTAAGAGCGCTAAGTTGAAGAAATGATTTGGAAAGCGGGAACCTATATCGGATGTGAACTGCTGGAGCCTTACGCCTCTCTGGCCTTCACCGCCGTGCCCGTGGAAGGGGAGATCCTGGACCGGATCAGCGGTGTCTCCTACAAGCCCGGTTCTTCCTTGCCTGCCGGGCAGTTGCGCTACCTGCGCATTCCGCATTATCCGCTCATCCACGGGGATATCGTCCTGGGGGAGATGATCTGCAATGAGGCCATCGCAGAGGATCTGCTGGCCATATTCAAGGCACTTTTCGACCGCCATTATCCCATCGCCCGCATGCAGCTGGTGGATGATTTCGGAGGGGATGATGACGCTTCGATGCGGGCCAACAACAGCTCCTGTTTCAACGACCGCCCGAAGTCCTGGTCCCGTACCGAGAAGTCCAAGCATGCGCTCGGACTGGCGGTGGATATCAATCCGTTTTACAATCCGCTGGTGCGTGTCAGAGGGGGTGTCATGCATGTGTTTCCTGCCGAAAGCAGGGCTTTCGCTGACCGGACACAAACCTTTGACTATAAGATATCTAAATCAGACCTCTGCTATAAGGAATTCATCGCCCGCGGCTTCCGCTGGGGCGGGGCCTGGGCTTCCAGCCAGGACTATCAGCATTTCGAGAAATAGCGCTTAGATGTTGGCGATGCTCATGATGTCGGCGAAGACGCCGGCGGCCGTGACGTCCGCACCGGCGCCGTAACCTTGAATGAGCATCGGATGCAGGTGGTAGCGCTCCGTGGTGAGCATGATGATGTTGTTGGAGCCGTCCAGGACATAGAAGGAGTGGCCCTCCGGAATTTCCCGCAAGGAGACGTTGAATTGCCCGTTTTCCATCTTTGCGACGAAACGCCAGCGCTTGTGTTCGGCTTCCAGCCGCTGCCGCTCTTTTTCGAACTGGGCGTCCAGAGAGGGGAGTTTGGTCCAGAAGTCCTCCATGGAGCAGGCGAAAAAGTCGTCCGGTACGAAAAGATGTGCCTCGACATCCGACTGTTCGACCTGATAGCCGGCCTCCCGGGCGAGGATGACGAGCTTGCGGATCACATCCTTGCCGGAGAGGTCGATGCGCGGATCGGGCTCCGAGAAGCCCTGCTCCTGCGCCATCCGCACCGTCTGGCTGAAGGGGATGTCGGCGGAGATCGTGTTGAAGATGAAATTGAGCGTGCCGCTGAGGACGGCCTCGATCTTTTCGATGCGGTCGCCGCTGTTCTTGAGGGCGTTGATGGTGTTGATGACCGGCAATCCGGCCCCTACGTTCGTCTCGAAGAGGAACTTCACGCCACGCTTTAGGGCAGTCTCCTTAAGGTCCTTATAATTAGCATAATCCGAGGAGGCTGCAATCTTGTTCGCCGTGACGACGGAGATGCTGTGCGTGAAGAAATCCTTATAGAGGGCGGCGATCTGGGGACTCGCCGTACAGTCGACGAAGACCGAGTTGAAGATGTTCATTCCGATCACCTCGTCGCGCAGGCGCTCGGGGGTGATGTCGATGCCTTCCGTTTCGAGCCGCTGCCGGTAATCCTCGCTGTCCACGCCATCGCGGCTGAAGAGCGCCTTCGTACTGCGGGCGATGCCGACGATGTTGAGTTTCAGGTTGCGTTCCCGCATCAGTCGCTCCCGCTGGCTGCGGATCTGGCTGATCAGCTTGCCGCCGACCGTGCCGATGCCGCAGATGAAGAGGTTAAGCTCCTGGTATTCAGAGAGGAAGAAGCTGTCGTGGATTACGTTTAGCGACTTGCGCAGGTACTTTTTCTCCACGACCATCGATATGTTGTAGTCCGAAGAGCCCTGGGCGCAGGCCAGCACGCCGATGCCGTTGCGGCCGAGGATGGTGAACAGCCTGCCGGCGATGCCCTTGGCATACTTCAGTCCTTCGCCGACCACGGCTACGGCGGCCAGGTCCTTTTCGACCGTGGAGGGCCGCATGGCGCCGTGGCTGATCTCCGGGGCGAACTCCGCATCCACGGTCTTTCTTGCCGCTTCCGCATCCGCGTTGGCGACGCCGAAAGTGATGCCCGTTTCGGAGGAAGACTGGCTGACCAGGAAGACGCTGATCTCCTGCCGCGACAGGGCGCCGAAGAGGCGGCTGTCGATACCGATCAGGCCGACCATCGAAGGGGCGCTCAAAGTGACGAGCGCGATGTCGTCGATGGATGAGATGCCGGTGACAGGGCGGGGATCCGGGTTGTCGCGGCGTATCGTCGTACCCTTGGCAGAAGGATTAAAGGTGTTCTTGATCTGAACGGGGATATCTTTCGGATAGACAGGATATAACGCCGGCGCATAAATGACTTTTGCCCCGAAGTTGCAGAGCTCCATCGCCTCCGCGAAACTGAGTGTATCGATGACATAAGAGGTCTTGATGATGCGCGGGTCGGCGGTCATGAAACCGTCCACGTCGGTCCAGATCTCAAGGGCTTCCGCATCGAGCGCGGCTGCCAGGATGCTGGCCGTATAGTCGGAACCGCCGCGGCCGAGGTTGGTGATTTCTCCGGTCTTGCTGTCCCGGGCGATGAAGCCGGGGACGACGGCGATGCCGCTGAATCCGGAGAAGGTCTCCCGCACGAGCTTTTCCGTCTCGTGGCTGTCCAGCAGATGCCGTCCCTGCTGCGGGAAAGTGCGGATGAAATCCAGGGCATCGTACAAAGCGGCGCCGTCGATCAGAGCCGTGACGATCCGCGCTGACATCCTTTCCCCGTAGCTGACGATCTCGCCGCGCGTCTTCTCCGGCAGTACCTTCAGCGTGAAGACGCCGTCCAGACGCGTCCGCAGTGCCTCCAGATCGGTCGCGAGCACCTGCCATAGCGCAGCGGCCGAATCCGGGAGCGATTCGGGCGTTTCCGCTCCCATTTGCTCTGCCCATCCGCCATTCCGGAGTGATCCGGGCGTTTCTGCTCCCGTTTCCGGCGTTGTGGTGCCGAAC
>CAMJHJ010000164.1 GCA_946405485.1 uncultured Bacteroidales bacterium
TCCTTTGATTCCCAGAGGACACGCTCATTCAGCCCGCGGTTGGCTTCGACGAACTCGGCATGGAGCCGGTCGCAGATAGCCTCGAGGACCTTGACCCGCTCGGCCTTGACGGCTTCCGGGACTTGATCGGGCCAGTCGGCGGCGCGGGTGCCGGGGCGGCGGGAGTATGGGAAGATGTGGATGAAGGCCGGATGGATTGATTCGATGAAGGCGCGTGTCTCTTCGAAGATTCCGGGTGTCTCGCCGGGCAGACCGACCATCACGTCGATGCCGAAAAAGACTTTGGGGCGGCCGGGACTTTCCATGCGGGTGCGGATGTATTCGATGCGGTCGCGGAAGAAAGCGGTGGTATACTTGCGCCCCATCCGTTTCAGCTGGGAGTCCGTTCCGGTCTGGAGGGGAATGTGGAAGTGGGGGAGGAACTTGGTGCCGGAGGCGATCCAGTCTACGATTTCTTCGGTGATAAGGTTCGGCTCGATCGATGAGATACGGTAACGCTCGATCCCTTCGACCTCGTTGAGGGCTTTGAGAAGGTCGAGGAAGCTCTCGCTGGTGCTGCGGCCGAAGTCGCCGGTATTGACGCCGGTAAGGACGATTTCCTTGGCGCCGGAAGCTGCGATGTCACGGGCGGCGCGGACGGCTTCGCAGATGGGGATGTTGCGGCTGCGGCCGCGGGCGTACGGAACGGTGCAGTAGGCGCAGAAGTTGTCGCAGCCGTCCTGGACCTTGAGGAATGAGCGTGTGCGCCCACCGATGCTGTAGGCCCCGAAGACTTGTGCCTGGGCCGAGGAGAGGGGGACGGCACCTGGAAACGCCTCGCTGCGCTCGGCCCCACCGTTCGCTTCGCTCACGGTCCCCCCTCTTATGTTGCCGAGGGTGGCACAGTTTCCTGGCACCGTCCCCCCCTCCTCGGCTTCGAGTGTCTGAAGCAGGGCAAGCGTTTCAGGGACGAGGCGGGCCTTCTCATTGGCGCCGAAGACCCGTGCGACACCCTCGATGGCGGCGACCTCCTTCCGACGTAACTCCGCGTAGCAGCCCGTCACGATAATCGGCGCATCCGGGCGGATGCGGTGCAACTTGCGGATAGCGCTGCGCGACTTGCTGTCAGAGGTCGCCGTGACCGAACAGGTGTTGACGACGAACAGGTCCGCCCCCTTGCTCCAAGGCACAATCTCAAGTCCCGCCGCCTTGAAGGCGCGGGCATAGGTGGCCGATTCGGCGTAATTGAGCTTGCAGCCCAGGGTGACGAACGCGATGGTCATAGGACGGGGAATCTGCCGTAGCGGTAAGCGTAAATCGGATTCTGACTGTATGCCGTAACCTTGGCCCCTTCGCAAGACCCGCCGACGGGCGGGTTACACTTCGTCACCGTCACTTTGAAATAAGGCAAAGCCTGGGAAAACCGGTCCTTGACCGCCAGCACGATGCGATTGGCGACATGCTCCAGCAGGTCCGAACGCTTCCCCATCTCCTCGCGGATCAGCGAATAGATGACGCTATAATCGGCGGCGTCCTTCAAGTCGTCCGTGACCGCCGGTTTCCGGAGATAATAGACGGCCTTGAAATCCACAATGAAACGATTGCCTTCACGCTTTTCGCTTTCAAGACAGCCGTGGTAGGCATGAAATTCCATGCCGGTCAGCTCCATTATGCCAAAATCAGAAATACGCATGGTCTTTTTCCTAGGGTTATGGGGTCCTTGCGCCACTGTGCGACGCTGCGGGTGAGGATGGTCTCGTCCGGCATCGTGATATCTGCTGCGATGCAGAGACGTGTTGCCGGGGCGCAGATGCGCAGCAAATCCTCCATCATCGCGTCGTTACGGTAGGGCGTCTCGATGAAGATCTGGGTTTGACGGTGGGCTGCCGATTGTTTCTCGATGGACTTGATGGCTGCGCGACGCTCATCTGTCTTGGCCGGCAGGTAACCCTGGAAGGCGAATGACTGGCCGTTGAGTCCGGAAGCCATCAACGCCATCATCAGTGAGGAGGGACCGACAAAAGGGACGACCCGGATACCGCGCCGGTGACAAAGGGCCACAAGGACTGCACCGGGATCCGCCACGGCGGGCAGACCGGCCTCGGTAATCAGTCCGACGTCGCGACCATCTTCGAAAAGGGCGGCCATCGCTTCGACCTCGGATTCCGGTGTGTGTTCATTGAGCACGTGGAACTCCAGGGCGTCGATGTGTCCTTTCAGGCCGGCACGGGACAGGTATCTGCGGGCGGTTCGCAACTCCTCGACGACGAAAGTGCCGAGCGTCCGGAGTTTATCCAAGACCGGAGCCGGGATCACTTCCGCGGGTTCGTTCTCTCCCAGCGGGGAGGGAATCAGGTACAATGTGCCTTTCTTACTCATTATTCTCAATCTTCAGACTTGTCTTCTTTTCTTCCGGACGGGGCTGGGACAGTAATTCCTGCCTCTTTTTCTTGCTGGTGAAAATGCTCTTCAGCAGGCCGCCCAAGGTGTTGAACTCCCGTTGGTAGACAACACCGACGCCGTTCCTCTGGCTGTAGTCCAGATAGTTGGAATACTTGTCGGCCGAGTGGGAGAAGAGGTTCAGCCGGACTTGTCCGGCATTATCCAGTTTGATTTCCACATCCAGGTCACCCACGACATTCTGGTTACCGCCGTCCGCTGCGTACTGGCGGTTGCCGATGACGCCGTTGACGGAGACGCGGTCATTGAACAGTTTGGTCGATACTGCGACGTCAAAGAGATCGTTGCCTCCTTCTCCCGCCGCATATTTCAGGCCGAGATCCAGAGGGATCTGCAGGCGCTGGAGGATGTTGCTGAGCTGCCCGGACATGACTTCCATCATGTTGGACATCAGGATGTTGCTGTTGTTGAAGATACCGGACTGGTCGTTGGGCAGGAACGTGTTGGTGACGAGCAGGGAAACGAACTGCTTCTGGACCTTGTCCACGGTGTTGAGCGCGCTCTCCACCTGGGATTTGGTCGAAGGGTCGAGGTCTGGGATGTCTATGGAGAAGGCCAGCTGAGGGTTCCGCAACTTGTCGTAAACCTTGAGCCCGCATTCCACATTCCTCCGGTAGGAGGTCGCGGTACTGTCTGCGATCAGGTTCGCCAGAGAGGTCTTGGTCTGATAGCGGGCGTCGATGTCCAGGTCGCTGTCCATGATGTCTCCGTTGAACTTGATGGAACTTCCTCCGTCGATCTGGAAGTTCTTGGAGGCGATGTTCATCACGTTGAGGTGGAAGTCGCCGGTTGTCAGGGTGTAGTCGCCCGTGATGCTGAAAGGCTTTTCAATGCCGATATCCAGATTGATGGTGCCGTTGCCGCGTCCGGAGAGGACGTTTCCGCTTACTTTATCGATTTCGAGGTCACACTGCACTTCGGGGCGGACAGCGATCCGCATTTTCAAGCCTAGCTTGCCCTTGCCCTTGTCTTTTTTCTCAAGGCTTTGGAGCATTTCCTCATAGGGATCCTTCCACTCGTTGCTGACAGGTTTTTTGAAAGTCAGCAGTTCAGTCCCACCGGCGCCGGTTCCGCCGCGCAGGGGGATATGGAAGGTGCCGGAGCCGTCGGTCCGCGCATCGATGTCCATCCGCAAAGTGCTGAAGGGACCGGAAAGATTGACGGTGCCGGATGCGGATATATTGCCGTATACGGGCGATTCCCCGTCATCCTGTGTATTGAAGGCCTCCACACCGTTGACACGGATCGCGGTTGCCATCCGGATATCCTTGAGATGGTCGAAGGTGATGCCTCCGCTGACGGTGCCCGTACCCCGGTAGCGGTCCTTCAGCGCGATGTTATCGAACGTGATGCCGTAATCATCGATGTGGAAGGGACCGTTGAGGTAGTAGGCGACATTGGTGAATGCGACCTGCAGGACGGCATCGTCCAGACGGGCGCCCCGGCTGGACAGGGACAGGTGGTCCAGGGGACCGATGACGGAGAAATCTCCGCTGATGTGGCCCTCCATCTTACTGAATACCTCTTTAAGGAATCCGCTGGCATAGCCGGCTTGCAGGCTGTCCAGCCGTACCTTCGCCTTGAGTTGCCGGTTGGACGGACGGTAACTGCCATTGGCGAACAGGGTGGTCAGTTCTTCTAACTCATCCTGTAGGGTGAAGGTCATCTCCTTGTTGTCGTTGTCCCAGAATCCCAGCAGGCGAAGGGTTCCGGCATCATAGCCGCTGATCGCTGCCTGCGTGGCCGTGAGGTTTGCAAACAGGTCGATCCGGTCCTTGGAGATCGGAGAGATCAATCTGGCACGGCCGCTGATCAGACCGCGAAGGTCCGGCAGCGTGGGGAGGAGAGCTTTCAGGGGCTCGAGATCAAAGCGGTTGAGGTCCACTGAAAGCGTGTCCGCCGTCTTTTTGGAGACGCCTCCGCTCACTTCCATACTTTGCTCTCCGTTGCGCAAGGAGAACAGGGGGACATGGACGCCTTCCTGCCGGATACGGATGTCCGTTGAGTCGACGCTCCAGCGCTCACCGCCGACAACGACTTCGGACGGCAGGACGTGGAGGTCGTAAGCCAGGTGCCGGTCTGCATCCCGATCCAGGTCGCAGGCCAGCCGGATTGATCCGTTGCTTTGTTTCTCGCCGGGGTTGTCAAAACCGAAGGTCAGGTTGACCCGGTTGTCATCCGCGCTGATCCGCAAGGCGTTCCCCAGCAGTTTGACAGCCGCGTTCAATTCTTCTCCCGTGAGGTCGCAGACGAACTGTTCACCGTCATCCGTCGCCTTGATGCCCAGGTTTTTGATGTACTTGTCCTTGATGGCGATGCGCTGCGATTTCAGGTCCGTCGAGAGGGTGCCGTCTTCCTTGAGACGGAGGTTCAGCGTGGTCCCGTCGGCGATATAAAGACCCGGCAAAACAAAGGAGAGCAAGTCGCGGGAGTCATAGGTCTTGAGCGTGAAACGACCGTCTTCGGAAGAAGGAACCTCCTGGACCGGTTTCTTGGGTAAGGCGGGCAGCTCACGTCCGATGGTGGCATCGGACAATGCGCGGATAAAGCGTGTGACGGGCAGTGTACCGGTGTAGCTGGCGTCCGCGAAAGAGGAGTTGAAGGTCAG
Organism: uncultured Bacteroidales bacterium; assembly: GCA_946405485.1. Next base: position 5,048 of record CAMJHJ010000164.1, read on the forward strand.
CTTCTGTTTTTCGTTGGAATCAAAGGAACGGATGGAAATGTCTCCGATATCATGGGGGCCTTCCTGATTCTCCAACCGGACGTTCCGGATGTCGACGTCTCCGAGGATATTCTCTTTTCCGGTACGGGTAAAGTTGGCATTGACGGCAAGGGATGCCTTCGAAGGCCCGCGCTTATCGAAGCCCAGGGCGTTGAGGTCGGCATACCCGAGGTTGAAGTAAAACTTGTACAGGGCGTTACGGGTCTTGGGAGAGAGGTTGACCAGGCCTTGGAACAGGAAATTGAGATTGGGATCGGAGCAGACGATGCGCCCGTTGAAATTGTCATCCTTATTAGTGCCCGTACCTGCGATGTTGCTGTATTCGTAACCGTGGATGACGGCTTTGTCGATGTGGAGCGAGTCGATACCCAGACGGACACCGCCCTTGCCCACGCTTGCATCCATCCAGGTCCTCAGCGTGCATTCTTTCACTTCATCCGTCCCCAGCAAGCCCCCGACATCGAGGTTGTTGACGGCCACCGAACCGCTGAAACGGGAAGGAAGGTCGGGCTCCATCAGGTCCCGGGCTTTGACCGCACCGCTGACGCCGCCGGAAGGGGAGGCAAGGTCGCAGGTGAGCGTCAGGTCCCTGGCCGG
>CAMJHJ010000165.1 GCA_946405485.1 uncultured Bacteroidales bacterium
TGCCGCCGGTGCAGGATTCCGCGGCGCTCAGCGTGCGTCCCGTGCCCCGCAGCAGCTTCCCGATGGTCGCTTCAAGAGTCGTGTCTTCTTCCGCATAGATCAGTTCTCCCAGCAGGGGTTTCAGTTTGGCGATCTCTTCATCGATCCGGGCTTCCTGCTCCTGCTGATTGCCTCCATAGATGGACAGGCGCAGGCGCACGCCGGTCAGCTGGTTGGGCAGGTAGGCGAGGTGGATGTCCTCCGGAAGGGCGTCTTCCCAGGCCTCAATCTTCTTTGCGAGGGCAGATTCCGCCATTCCGTAAGTCATCAGGGTTTTGTGGCAGATGTGTGTGATGCCGAAATGTGTCCGTATGTCTTCCAGCACGTCCGGAAGGGCTGCCAGGGCCTCGAAAGGCACGCCCGGCAGGGAATAAAGGGCGCAGGGATGACCGAAATCCGTCGTGCTGGGTCTGGATTCCGCCTCTGCAGGTGCAGGTGCCGGCATCCCGAAACGGAATGCCATCACGGCCGCCGTACCCTTGCGGTTGGGAATCACGTCGCAGGTGTCCGGGACGACGGCTTGCTGGAGGTTGACCTCCAGGGCATCGAGTCCGCGTGAGTGCAGGATGCGGCAGACGATGCGCTTCTGCTCAAGGTTGCCAAGTTCGAAACGGCTGCCGGACAATTCGCCGAGGGCCTTTTTCGTAATGTCGTCCTTGGTGGGGCCAAGACCGCCGGTCACTATGACGATGTCATTGTTGGATAATTCTTCTTTTAGTTGATTGATAATGGTTTGGTGGTTGTCACCTATAGAAACCATATGAGTCACCCGGATGCCCAGATCATTGAGCGCGCGCGCGATATGTGAAGAATTTGTATCGACGATCTGACCGATCAGGATCTCGTCGCCGATGGTACAAACCGATGCTTGGGTCATGGTCTATTTATCTGAAGTTTCTTTGTCGATGAGGTGGCGGAGGATGCCTCGGGCATGTTTGCGGTCCACCTGGAGAAGCGTGGCGCCGGCTGCAAGCAGCTCGTCGGCCTCTTCAGGTGTTTCGATGCTGCCACATGCGATGACGGGGAAGCGTCCTCCCGTGAAGTATCCGATCCTGCGGACGAGTTCGAGCGGATAGGCGTCATAGCCGGCGATAATGCCGTCCAGGCCGGAATACATCATGTAGTCGAGCAGGCCTGCGAGGCTGCCCTGCCTGATATTGTTGTCTACGCGGATCAGGATGGGTTTGTAGTTGTCATAGCAGAAACGCATGTCGATCAGCGCATCCATGGATTCGGAGAGGAATTCGGCGCTCTGCAGGGGAGCTACGCCATCATTGTTTTTGCGGAAAGTATCGATAATGAACAGATCCGCGAAGTCATACATGAACGTGAATGACTGCAGAAGATCGTGCGTAACCGACTCACAATCAGGAGCATTGGTGAGCGGTGCGATGTTGGCTGCCAGCAAGGTCCGCGGGGGATGTTTCCGGATATTCAGGATTGCCTCCTTCAAGGATGTACTGGATGCGCCGCTGAGGGTGTCACGCAATTCCTCGGAAGGGCTCAGGGGACCGATCTCTACGAAGCTGAAGGATCGGAAAGAGTTGTACTTCTTGCCATAGGGATCCGCTCCCGGGGTGATGCCGACAGGATGAGGGAAACGAAGTCCGAAGACCGAACGGCCCAGTGATTCCGGTATTTTCTTCTTGAAGAGAAACATGGTTCCGCTATTGATGCGGACAAATATAGCGAAAACTATCCAAAAGAGATCAAACTTCCCGCAACTCTTGATAGGTACCGTCGTCATAGAAGACTACGATCCGGGTTATGTTCCGGGATTTTGATTGAAGTGAAACTTTAGGTTCGGATGGTTCAATCGCTTTTACTGTGTTGCTTGGAGTTTCTTTTGCTTCCTTGATCGGCAAGGCGGGAGATTGCAGTGTAGCAGCCTGGGCCATGTCGGGCGCAGGGGAGTCTGCGACAGCGGGTTCGGGTGCCGAAAATAGTTGACCTTCAGCAGTTTGCATAGCAGGCTCCGCTTTCTGTCGTCCTTCCTTATACATGCGTCCTTTGCCATTGATCAGCCAATCCAGATTCAGGTCAGGGAAGTGGCGGGAGGTATTCTGGATGAAATCGAAGCCGGGCTTGTTCCGTCCGGCGATGATATGGGAGACGCTGGCGCGTGCGACGCCGATCATATCGGCGAATTGAGCCTGTGTGATGTTCTCTGCGGCCAGGAATTGCTGCAACCTGTAGTTCATAATTGTACACCTTCTTGTTTCTACAAATGTAATCAAATTAAAGTAAAGAATCAAGTGCTATTTACAGTTTATATTTGTTAATAACTGTTCATTTGTGGACTATTTGTTGAAAAATTAAGAATCGTACACCTCTATATAACTTTAGATAAACGTGATAAATTATTGGTTTTCTTAGCTTTATGGTCCTTAAAATGGCGGTTTCAACAACCTGTCTGGCATCTATGGGCCTGTTTCTGGGCCATACCATCAGTTATTAACATTAGATAGAAATAATTAACTATCTGATTTTTAGTATATTGCTAATACTATAAATAATCCATAAGTCCGGCTTATTTTACAAATTGCCGCCTCCTTCACAAATTGGAAATATCCTGTCGTGGTGCATTTGTAAATTTACAATTTATATCATCATTGTAAATAATTGTATACAAATGTGAATCAAGAAAGAGAGTTGGATTCTATGGTTTCTTGCAGTAATTTTGTGCCACTATGATTGACATCAAAATTCAAGATTACAATTATACCCTACCCGACGAGCGGATTGCCAAATATCCCCTTGCCCGGCGCGATGCCTCCAAGCTGTTGGTTTATCGCGAAGGCAGAGTCGACGAGTATGTCTTCAGGGATCTGCCCGATTTGATTCCGGCTGACGCCATCATGGTGTTCAATGATACCAAGGTCGTCCCTGCGCGTTTGTTTTTCAGGAGGGAGACCGGCGCCCATATTGAGATCTTCTGCCTGGAGCCGATTGATCCGCCGGAATACAATACCATCTTCGCTTCCCGTGAAGTCTGTCGCTGGAAATGCGTGATCGGGAATGCAAAGCGCTGGAAGGATGATACTTTGCGTTTTGCCAATCCGGCTGATGATCCCCACGTCGCGGCTCTGGATCTGACGGCGGACCTGGTGTCCCGCGATGGCCAGACCGGAGTCGTGGAGTTCCGCTGGAAGGGGGGTGAATTGTTCTCCAATGTATTGGACAGCTGCGGTAAAGTGCCGATCCCGCCATATCTGAACCGCGAAACGGAGGCGATCGACCTCGAGCGGTATCAGACCACGTATGCGCATATCCGCGGATCCGTCGCGGCTCCGACGGCCGGGCTGCACTTTACGCCGGAAGTGTTGGAGCGCCTTCGCGCCAAAGGAGTTGATACTGAAAATGTCTGCCTGCACGTGGGCGCGGGCACCTTCCTGCCTGTGAAAAGTGAGAATGTGGCCGACCATCCGATGCACCGCGAGCCATTTACGGTGCGCAAGGAATTCCTCCGGACGCTGCTGGAAGCGCGGAAAGCCGGTCGCCCCAAGACCTTGGTCGCCGTGGGTACGACTTCTGTCAGGACGCTCGAATCCTTATACTATGCCGGTGTTTCCTGCATCGAGAAGGGGAGCCCTGAGGATGTCGGACAATGGGTACCATATACAAGGACTTACGATTATTCAACGGAAGAATCACTGCAGGCAATAGTCGACTATCTTGACGCCCAGGGCCTGGATGAATTGAAGATCGGCACGCGCATCATCATCGTGCCTGGATTCCAGTTCCGCCTGGTCGACCGCCTGGTCACCAATTTCCACCAGCCGGAAAGCACCCTGCTTCTGCTGATTTCCGCATTCGTCGGTGGAGACTGGCGCACGATCTACCGCTATGCCCTGGACAATGGGTTCCGTTTCTTGAGTTACGGTGACAGTTCGCTATTGTACCGCGTCTGATTTTTTGCTAACTTTGGTCCAAATCGTTTTGTCATGGCCGAAAACGTAGAGAATCTCAATGAGTTTGCAGGAATCGCCCCGTATTCCGACGAAGAAGCGGCGGCTGCCATAGCCAAACTGGCGGGTCACCCATATACCCGGCTCATTTCCAAGTATCTCTTCCCGCGTGAGAAACGGGATTACCTCAGCAATATGCTGAAAGAGGTACACACCGTGGATGAATTCCAACAGGTCGTGATGAGCAAAGCTGTCGCCTGGGTCATTGAGACGACGATGTCCGGATTCACTTACGACGGCATCGAGAACCTCTCTGACACGTCCCACCCGTATCTGATGATGTCCAACCACCGCGACATCGTGCTGGACCCGGCCCTGACGCAGTATGTCCTGTTTCAGAACGGCCTTCCCCAGACGGAAATCGCCGTGGGAGACAACCTGATCAAGGACAGCAAGACGGTCGAGGCGTTGCTGCGCTGCAACCGGATGGTGACGGTGGTCCGGGGCGTGTCCGCCCGTGAGCTTTACCTTTCCTCGCAGGTCCTTTCGAAATATATCCGCCAGGGGATCACTTCCGGCCGCGCTTCGATGTGGATCGCGCAGCGCCAGGGCCGTACCAAGAACGGCATCGACATCACGGAGCAGGGCCTGCTCAAGATGTTCGACATGAGCGGCACGAAGTCCTTCAAGGAGAATTTCGAGGAGCTCCACATCATCCCGATGAGCATCTCGTATGAATATGAGCCTTGCGACGTGCGGAAGGCCCGTGAGATCATGATTTCACGGACGCAGAAGTATGTCAAGAAGCGCAATGAGGACATGCACAGCATCATCATGGGAATACGCCAGCAGAAAGGACATGTCCATCTCCAGATCGGCAAGCCTTTGACTTCCGAGGAGATTGCGGCGGCCTCGCTGTGCGACAAGAACGACCGCTACCAGTGGATCCGCCATGCGGTGGACCGCCGGGTCATCGAAGGCTATAAACTGTGGAAGACCAATTACCTGTGTTATGACCTGGTCAACGGCACGGACAAGTATGCGGAGCATTATACCCCCGAGGATGTCGTGGCCTTCAAGAAGTATATGGCTCACCGCCTGGCCAAGGTGGAGCGTTCCCTGGACCGGGATGAGCTGACGGACATTTTCTTGAGAATCTATTCCAATCCCGTTCTCTCCAAAGAGCAGCTTGCGGCCGAGGAATAGGTATTTGTTTATCTGGGTTTTACGTGTACTGAATGAAAGTATTGATTCTTGTTGTGGCGCTGGCGTTTTACCTCTTGGTGCCGGCCCTCGTCGTGAAGTTATGCCGAAAGGTCAAGTTCTTTGGCAAAGTCGGCGCTATCCTGACCCTGTATTTCCTGGGTGTCCTGCTCGGCAACTTGTTTATCTTCCGGATCGACGGACTCGGTGAGATCTTGTTCCCGCTGCAGAATGCGATGGTTTCCATCGCCATCCCGCTGGCGATCCCCCTGATCTTGTTTGCCTGTGATTTCCGGCACTGGCCGGCCGGCAAGGCGATGGTCGCGCTGGTGATCGGGCTCGTGTCCGTCTTCGCGGTGTCTGCGCTGGGTTATTGGATCTTCAAGGATTACCTGGGCGAGGAGGGCAAGGCGATCGCGGGTATGGCGGTCGGCGTCTATACCGGCGGCACGCCCAACCTGGCCTCGATCAAGATGATGCTGGGGGCCCGGGAGGAAACCTATGTGATGCTCAATACCTTCGATATGCT
>CAMJHJ010000166.1 GCA_946405485.1 uncultured Bacteroidales bacterium
AACCGCAGGTTGTGGGAGGGGCCGGAGTGAGCGAAGCGAACGGAGTTCCGTCAGGGGTTGCAGCCTGTCCGGTGAGGGAGGGAAGGGATGACAAAACCGGGGATGGAATCCCGGACGGCGGGGGAGGAAACGAAACCGGCCAGCGGATGCTCCGGATCGATGAAGCCGGGGTTGACGGTCGTTTTCCAGTTGTCATGCATCTCAGATACGAAATTGGCTTCTCCCTCGATCGTGTCATTATAGTCATGATCGGACCAGACCACCTTCTCGAAAGCCCACTTCACATTATAGAACACATTGCGCACCAAGACGTTGCGTGAAGGCTCGGCCGGATCGCCCTCCAGGTAAGAGGCGAACTCGGGATAGCGGGCACGGAAAGCGGGTCCGTCCACCTTCGCGGCCTGCTCCCGGAGGAAAGGCAAACGGTCCGCACCCCAGGTCTTCAGCCGGGCGTCGATCTTGATCGCCGCGCAGTCGAGGTTCATGAAAATGTTGTCATGGTAGATGATATCGCTTCCGCCGCCGATCTGGACGGGCGGTGAGCTGATGCGGTTGAAAACATTGCCGTACACTTCGCAGGCGCAGGCACCGTCATCGTGATAGACGGCTCTCACATTCCAAGGGACGAGGATATCGTGGAAGTAGTTCCAACGGATCACGCCGCCCCGGAAAGAAGGGTCGCGCCCATAGTAGATGGCGCCGCAGTCCTCGACATCCTGGCAGACATGATGGATGTCGCAATGCTCGATCAGATGGTCGTTACCCAGCATGAGGATGGCCTGCGTGGCGGAATTGTAAAACTCGCAGCCGGATATCCGGTTGCCGAGTCCCTCCATCCGCACGCCCGGCCGGTTGGATTGCTCGATGAGGTTGAAGTCGTGCAAGATGCAGTCCTCCAGATAATTATCACCGCGCGTGATGGATTTTCTGTCTCCTCCGTCCAGCTTGACGCCTCCCGCGCCGATATGGAAAACCGAACAGGAAGCCAGGCCGCAACGGGAACAAGCTTCATCGATGATGACCGCCTGGTGTCCGAGATTATGGAAAACGCAGCCTTCTATGCGGACGGAACGGGAAGAGCGGAGCTCCAGACCATCTCCCCTCGAACAGGAAAACTCCAGACCGTCCAGGACCAGGCCGTCGCAATCCGAGATGCGCATCAGCGGCTCAACCAGCAAACTGATTTCCAGCTTGCGCGTATGGCGGGGCGGCAGGACCCATATCAGTCCACGCGCCTCGTCGATGGCGTATTCGCCTGGCAGCGTCACCTCTTCCGGGATGTTCAGGACCCTCCATTTCTGGAATTTCTCCCCTTCCTTCCGACCGAATCCGTAATAGGTCGTATCTGCCACGGAGATGGTCCTGTCCGTGCCGATCTCCTGGATGGGAATCATCTCATAGGCCCAGCCGTAACGGAAGCAGCCGGCCAGGAAACCGACGGTCGGGACGCTCCAGGAGAAGGGGTGGTCACCCCGGAACCCGATGGATCCGAAATCGGGAGCCGGAGCGGAGGGGGCGATTTCAGCGGTTGCCGCTCCCTTGCTGAACAGGGAGATGTCCGCGCTGGGAGCGACCGTGGAAATGGCGTCACTTCCGTTGAAACGGATGGAAATGCCGGTGCTGACGATGGAGTCGAGGGGAAGCCAGCTGTCATCCGGCCATCGCGAGAGCTGCATCGGCGTACCGTCTGCGAACAGCATCGACCAGGATGGCCGGCTCGGATGGGCGTGCCCGATGGTCCGGGGGCCTTCCGCTCCCAGGGAAGAGACGTCGATACATTTTACGCCACGGGGGAATCCCTTGGCCCGTCTCATCATACGGCGGGTGATGCGCTTCCCTCCATTCAACTCCACCTTGCCGCGGTCTGCGAGGATTGTCAGTCGGGACTTTCCCCTGATGACAAGAGGCTCGTCCAGGCGGTAGACGCCCCGCCTCAAGAGAATCGTGTCCCTTTCCTGCGCACCGGCGACAGCCTGCCTCAGCCCGGGCACGTCCCGGACGCGCACCACCCTTGCCTGCAACACGGAGGAGCAGGCGGTCAAGGCTAGGAGTAAAGCCAGGAACCGATACCGCATAGGTTAAGCGCTGAGCCGCTCCATGCAGAGACGGATCAGGTCCGGGAGGCCGGTCTTGTAGTTGGTGTTGGCGTCTTTATGATAGCGGTGTGCGATGGCGAAACAGATCGTACCGGCATTGTGACCGAGTTTGGCGGACATTCCGGCAAGGGCGGAACCCTCCATTTCGAAATTGGTGATACGGTATCCCTTGTACTCGAAGGATTCGAAGTCCTCGAGCATGTTCGGCATCGCGAGTCCCTGCCGCACCACACGGCCCTGGGGGCCATAGAAGCCGGAAGCGGAAATCGTCATCCCGTGGACGCAGTCGTCGAAGAGATGGATCAGCTTTTCGCTGGCCCGTACGAAATAGGGATCCGGCAGATGCTTGTCCCAGTGGACGTGCTTCTTGAAGGCTTTTTCGAAATCCAGCAAGGCGATAGAATCTCGGTCCGCATACCAGTTGAGCAGGCCGTCGCAACCGATGGAGATATCTGAGAAAATATACGAACCCAGAGGTACGTCCGGCTGGATCGCACCACAGGTGCCGATCCGGAGGATATCGAGTGTGCGGTGCTCCGGAAAGACCTCGCGCGTCTCGAAATCCACATTCGCCAGGGCATCCAGCTCCGTCATCACGATGTCGATGTTGTCCGTGCCGATGCCGGTGGACAGGATGGTGAAACGGGTCCCGTTGTGCCGACCCGTCAGGGAGACAAATTCGCGGGAAGCGGTCCGGTTCTCAATCGTTTCCATATAGGGAGCGAACAACTCCACACGGCCGGGATCGCCGACCAGGATGACCTTGTCCGCCAAATGCTCCGGCTTGATGTGCAAGTGGAACGCAGAGCCGTCGCCGTTGATGATAAGTTCGGATTCAGGGATACGCATAAGGCAATAATTCTTTAAACGTCAATCTCAAAGATAGTTTTTATTTATGGAATTTCCTATTTTTGTCTTCCCAAAAACCCAATGGAACATGTGGCAGAGAATCCAGACCCTTTATCTCGCAATCGCGACCGCGCTCATCATATCGATGTTCTTTCTCCCCAAGGCAGTCGTCCCCGGCGCGGACGGCACGCCTGCCGAGACCTTCAAGTTCATCACTTACATTCCCTATCTGATCCTCCTCATTGTCATCGCACTGCTTGATGTGCTGGCATTGACTTGCTGGAAACAGCGGGTGTTCCAGATGCGCACCGCCATCCTGGCTGCGCTCGTCACCCTTGCCCTGCAGGTCTGGCTGGTGGTGGATTATGTCTCGAATGCGGGATCGATGGTCTTCCGGATCGCGGCGGTTTTCCCCGCGGTGGCGCTCATCTTCAACCTGATGGCGGCACGGCGGATCCATGCGGACCAGCTGCTGGTTGAGAGTTTCTCCCGGCTGCGCTCAGACAAGCGGCGCCGTTAATCCGCCCTTCCGGGCATTGAATCTCGCGAGGACGGTCTCCTCGTATGTTTTGGAAATGGGGATGGGATCGATCAGGTCCGAGTCCAGGTCCAGGTAATAGCCTCCCTTTTCCTTGGAGAGCACCCTGACCTTGGACATGTTGACGACGTATTTCCGGTGGCAGCGGATCAGCTCACTTTCCCGGAAACTCTCCTCGATCGTCTTGAGCCGGCAACGCAGCATATACTGCTTCAGGATCTCTTTGCTGTCCGTATACCAGACCTTGATATAATTGTCATCCGACTCGATGTAATACAGGTTGGAGGCGCTGACGGAAAGCTTCATCATGCCGTTGTTGTCGAAAAGCGTGATTTTCTGCTCTTCGTGGGAGGGGAATTCTTCGTCGGATACGACATTGCCATAGTTGATCATCCGGATGGTCTGGTCACGGTCGCGGATGGCGAAATACATGCCGGCGATCAGGTACGGGATGCCTAGCGACATGAGGCAATACAGGATCGTCCGCATAGACAGGAGCGTGACCGGGAGATCCAGCCGGAACAAGCCCTTCCTTTCCCCGATGACGACCATCACGACATAGGCTGCGGCGACCGCCAGAACTTCGGCCAAGGTCCAGAGGAGATAGCGGCCGAAGCGTTTCCCGACCCAGGTGCGGCAGGCATACATCAGACGCCGGCTGAGGATCACGAACAAGAGCGCGGCCCCATAGAACAGCAGCGAATAGGAATAGACCTGGGAGGAATCAAGCTGGGGCAGGAGGGTGTTGGAAGAAGGCACGACGCCCAGGAAAAAGAACACCGAGAACAGCGCGGCGAAAACCACCGTGGAAATCAGTTGGACCTTTCCCAGCAGATAATCAGGGACTATGTCGTGCGCCAAGAGCATAATACAAATATAGAAAAAAAGATTAACTTTGTAGGACTAAGACATTTGAGAGATTATGGAGAAAAGAGTCGTCGTCACCGGACTCGGTCTCGTGACACCCATCGGAAACGACGTTCCCACCTTTTGGGATAACCTTATACACGGTGTCTGCGGCATCGATTTCATCACGGACTTTCCCACGGAAGACCTGGCCGTCAAGATCGGCGGCAAACTCAAGGACTTCGACCCCCTGCAATTCGGGATGGACAAGCCTTTCGTCCGCAAGCAGGACCCTTTCACCATCTTCGCCATGGCAGCCGCCTTCCAAGCCATGAATGACTGCGGCCTCAAGGCCGGAGAGGAGGAGAGCGCCATCGACCCCGCCCGGCTCGGCGTCTATGTCAGTTCGGGTATCGGCGGATTCTCCACCATCTATAAGGAGGTCGAGAAGATGATCGAAGACCCTTCCGGGAAATGGATATCCCCCCTCTTTGTCCCTACGATGATCTCCAATATGGCGGCCGGCCAGATCGCTATCAAGTACAACGCCCAGGGGCCTTGTATCGACATTGCGACGGCTTGTGCCACGGCCACCCATTCCCTGGGAGAGGCTTATCGCGCCATCAGGCATGGCTATGCGGATGCCATCATCGCGGGCGGAACGGATCACTGTACGATCCCGATCGGCATCGCCGGATTCGCCAATGCCCGGGCTCTTACCCGCGCCGAAGATCCGAAGCATGCCTGTCTGCCGTTCAATGCGGACCGGGGCGGTTTCGTGATGGCGGACGGCGCCGCAGTCCTCGTCCTCGAGGAATATGAGCACGCTGTCGCACGCGGGGCGCGCATCTATGCGGAGATGGTCGGCTACGGCAATACCTGCGACGCCTACCACGCCACGGCTCCCAGGCCGGATGGCAGCACCCAGGCCCGCTGCATCAAGGATGCGCTCGTCCAGGCCGGTTTCGACGAGACGAAAGACCTCGTCTATGTCAACGCCCACGGCACGGGTACGCATCTCAATGACCTCGCCGAGACGCAGGCATACAAGGTTGCGTTCGGAGACTTCGCCTACAAGCTCAAGATCAGCTCGACCAAGTCGATGCATGGGCATATGTTCGGCGCGACCGGCGCCGCCGAGGCGATCGCTTCCGTCCTGGCGCTCCGGGAAGGCATCATCCCTCCGACCATCAATTTGGATAACCCTGATCCCGAGTGCGATCTGGACTATACGCCCAATGTCGCCGTCAAGGCCGACATCACCCTCGCACTCAGCGACAATTTCGGTTTCGGCGGCCATAACGCCTGCCTCGCTTTCCGGAAGATTTAGCGGCGCCCAAAGTCCGGA
>CAMJHJ010000167.1 GCA_946405485.1 uncultured Bacteroidales bacterium
TGGGCCAGATCATGCTGGAAAGCATGACGCTGACCCTGGTTGCCGGCATGTTCGGCATCGTGTTTTCAGTCCTGGCATTGGCGGGCGCAGATGCGCTCAAACCCGACGCGGGTTTCCAGATCGGATTCTGGACTGCGGTAGGCGCTTTGCTGCTGCTGGCAGTCCTGGGCGTGCTGGCGGGTCTGGCCCCTGCTTCGCGTGCCATGTCCGTCAAGCCGGTGGATGCGATGAGAGATGAATAATAAATGTAACGCAATATGAAAAAGTTTTTCAGGTATCTAATGATCGCCCTCGTGGCGCTGCTTTTTATCGGGACTTTTGTCTTCCTGTATAAGAAATCCCGGCCGAAAGAGGTCAAGTATCAGGAGATGGAGGTGACGCTGACAGATATCCGGCGTACAACCGTCGTGACCGGCAAGATCCAACCGCGGGACGAAGTCAACATCAAGCCGCAGATCAACGGCATCATTTCCGAACTCTACAAGGAAGCCGGGCAGGAGGTGAAGGAAAACGAGGTCATCGCTAAGTTGAAGGTGATCCCGGACATGAATTCCCTGAGCTCCGCGCAGAGCCGCGTACGCCTGGCTGAGATTAATCTGAAGCAGGCGCAGACCAATTTCGAGCGTGAAAAGGCGCTCTATGACAAGCAGCTCGTAAGCGCCGACGAATATGAGAAGATCCTCCAGGCGCTGAATCAGGCGAAGGAAGAGCGGGCTGCGGCGAAAGATGCCTTGGAAGTGATCCGGGACGGCGTGTCGTCGTCCAACAAGACCGGGAGCTCCACGTTGGTGCGTTCGACGATTTCGGGCCTGATCCTGGACATCCCGGTCAAGGTCGGTAATTCCGTCATCCAGGCCAACACCTTGAACGAGGGTACGACCGTTGCGACCGTGGCCAACATGAACGACCTGATCTTCGACGGCAACATCGACGAGACCGAGGTAGGTTCCCTGTCGGAAGGGATGCCTGTGATCATCACCATCGGTGCCCTGCAGGATTATTCCTTCGACGCCACCTTGGAGTACATCGCCCCGAAGGCTGTGGAGAACAACGGTACCAACCAGTTCGAAATCAAGGCTGCGGTCGTGGTTCCCGAGGACCAGACGATCCGTTCCGGCTACAGTGCGAATGCCGAGATCGTGTTGCAAGAGGCCGCGCAGGTGCTTTCCGTGCCGGAGAGTGCGCTGGAGTTCGCCGGTGATTCGACCTTCGTATATGTCAAGGGTGAGGGGGGCGATTATATGCGTGTACCGGTCAAACCCGGGCTGAGCGATGGTCTCCGTATTGAGATCAAGGAAGGCTTGAGCCTGGGCCAGACGGTCCGGGGCAACCAGGTTTTTGAAGAAAAGAAACAGAAGTAAGATGAGACGGTTGTTATTCATGGCTGCGGCCCTTTGCCTGGCCGCCGGCGTCCGGGCTCAGGACGGACCCTGGACCCTGTCTCAGTGCATTGACTATGCGCTGGACCATAATGTCAAAGTGAAGCAAACCGAACTCACCGCCGCCCAGCGTGAGATCGATCTCAATACGGCCGAGGCCCGTCGCCTGCCTTCATTGAGCGGCAGCGCTTCGCAGAATTTTTCCTTTGGCCGCGGCCTGACTGCGGATAACACCTACGCCAATACGAATACGACTTCCACCGGTTTCAGCCTGGGGTCGGATGTGCCGCTTTTCCAGGGCTTCCAGATCAAGAACAACATCGCTCTCAGTAAGTTGAACCTGGCTGCCGCGACGGTAGATCTGGAGAAGGCGCGTGACGACATCCGGGTCGCCGTGGCGCAAGCCTATGTGCAGATCCTTTACGATAAGGAAATCTTGGATGTCGCCCGGCGGCAGGTGGATATCGATTCCCTGCAGGTAGACCGGCTGGAGGAGATGGCCCGTCTGGGCCGGGCTTCCGGGGCCCAGGTGGCTGCCCAGAAGGCGACTCTCTCGCAGAGCCGTTCCACGGCCGTGCAGGCCGAAGGGAAACTTTCCCTGGCACTTCTGGACCTGACGCAGTTGCTGGAACTCCCTTCGCCGGAAGGCTTCGACGTGGTCGTTCCTTCCGAGGAGGCCTTGCTGCCGGGTCTGCTGCCGAAACCCGAGGATATCTATGCCGAGGCGGTGGCTGTCAAGCCGGCCATCGAGGCAGAAAAGATCCGGTTGGATTATGCGAAGACCAATATCGACCTGAAGAAGGGCGCCTTCCTGCCTTCGCTGTCGCTGAGCGGGGGAGTGGGATCCAATTATTACACATCCTCCGGGATGGGTTCGGCTTCGTTTTTCGACCAGATGAAGCACAATTTCAGCCAATACCTGGGCCTGAGCCTGAGCGTGCCGATCTTTTCACGCTTCTCCAACCGGAATAATCTCCGTTCCGCCGAACTGTCCTACCGGAACCAGGAATTGCAACTGGAGAATGTCAAGAAGAGTCTTTACAAAGAGATCCAACAGGCTTATTACAATGCCGTCAACGCACAGGAAAAGTATCGCAGCAGTGAAGCGGCTGCACATTCTGCCGAGGAGGCTTTCCGTCTCACCAGTTCCAAATACGAACTGGGCCAGGCGACCGGCACGGAGTTCAACGAGGCCAAAGCCCGCTACCTCGAGGCAGCGTCCAACAGCGCCCGCGCCCGCTACGAGCAACTCTACCAGACCCGTCTCCTCGATTTTTACCGCGGCCGGGCCCTTACCTTCTAGCCCTCCTTTTCAACCACAGCCTGCCCCACACCTTCCGAGCGAGCCAGTTGCCCGCCCGTGGCAGCTGATTGATTCGGCTGTTACATTTTGGGATAGAACTTGTTATATAGATAGGACGGCATGAATCAGGCTCATAGGCTGCAGCGATGGATTACTTGACAGATGCGTTCATACGGCTTCGGCAGAAACTGAAAGCGGTATCCGGGAGGATGCTGCCGGATGCCGATGATGCAGAAGATATCCTGCAGGACAGCTTTGTGCGTCTCTGGCAGCGGAAATACCCCTTGCAATCTGAAAAGGAAGCCGGCGCGCTGCTCATGAGGACTGTGCGCAACGCCAGTCTGAATGAGCGGCGGAAAAAAAGGCCGATAGCCTTGGAGACGGATCTTGCGGATGAGCCGCCGGACCGGGAGGAGATAGAAAGGGCCTACGATATGATGCGCCTGAAAATAGAATCGGAATTGACACCGACACAACGGTATATACTGGAAGAAAAAGAATATGGCGGGCGGACCCTGGAGGATATAGCAAAGGAATTGAGGATGGAGCCCGCTGCCGTGAGGATGCAGTTGTCCCGCGCCCGCAAAACCCTGAGAAATGCACTGAAAGATGACGGATAAAGAGAAATATACAGCCTTGATGCAGCGCTACTGGGACGCTGCGACTACACCGGAAGAGGAACGGGCCCTGGCCCTGTATGCCGCCGGGACGGCTGATCCGGACTTTGAGGAAATCCGGGGCGTACTGGGATATCTGTCGGTCGGCAAGGAAAAAAAGGTACGGAAGGCCCGCGCGACCCGTCTGTATGCAATGGCCGCCGTTGCGGCCGGCATTGTTGCCGTGGCAGCGGTCGGCCTGAGCCTGGGCCGGGGCGCTGCCATCCCGTCCGCCGACCGCCTTGTCCGGTATGCCTATGGGGAGTGCTCGTCCGACCAGGAAACGATCATGGCATCGGTGGACGAATCCCTGGCCGACTTCTTCGGCAGGGAGACCCCTGCCGAGACAAACTTGATTGAAATGTTCAAACGATGAAAAAGATAGTTGTTACCTGCATGACGCTTCTGCTACTTGCCGTTACGGCATCGGCCCAGCGCGACCTCAAGTGTTACCCGGTATTCAAAGGAAAAATCGTTCCCTGGGAGCAGATGGTGGTTACGGAAGTCCGTAGCAGCAGCTTGGCCTCCTATCAACTGGACTATTACCGTGGCGTCAGTTTCCAGGTAGAAAGGGAACTGGCCGGCCGGGTGGCCTCGCTGGTGGAGCAGGATGCCGACGCGGCTTCTGTCAAGGAGACCGAGAAGGTCGGCGGCCTGCTGACCTATGCGCTGGTGCAGCCCGCCCCGTCCGGCAAAACGAACCGTTACCTATGTTATCAGGCAAGGAAAGCGGGAAGCGAATGGAAACTGACTCTTCTGTATCTGGAAGGTCCCGCTACCCTTGACGATTTACGTAAAATGTTTGAAAAACAATAATTTGCAAATGAGAAAAGCTTTTTTGACCCTGTTCGCAGTCTTGTCCCTGCTCTCCGCTTACGGACAGGCGCCCGATACCACGTCAACCGTCGTGGGGAGCAAACTGAATTTTGAATTGCCCCTCTTCAACATCACACAGCAGGACATGATTCCCAGATGGTCTATCGTCGCTTTCGATGAAATATCCGGAGGATGGAATTATTTGCCGGGAGCTCCGGGTGCAATGAAACCATCCGGTTTTTACGGGGACTTGTCCTTCCTTGCCCTGCGCTACCGGCCTTGGAAGGACGGGAACCTGTTCTCGATGGGACTTGTCTTCGGGCTGTCCATGAACCGCCTGAAGAAGGGCTGGTCTTTTGCTGACGATGGCGCCCTGATCCCGACACCTGCCGGTTGGGAGAAGACGAGGTCTTGGTTTTCGGAACAAAGCATCGGCCTTCAGACGGGCTATGTGAGAGAATTCGGCGACTGGAAAGCCGGACTCTTTGCCGTTCCTTCCCTGGCAATGACCCAATTGCGAAACGAGTATACCATACAAGGCATCCCTGGGCTAAGACGCCAGGATAACATGAATACGGCGTATGATTTCCGGATGGGCTTCAAGGCTGGGATCTGGTATCAGAATTGCGGCGTAAGCGTCGGTTACAGGCCGGTCCTCGGAAAGAATAACGGCCCGGTTCCGCAATACAACGCGTTCCAGTTAGGAATCTCGGTAAGATATTGACTGTCTCCGGCGTCAGCGGGGGACATTGATGACTTCCATGTCCTTGAGCTCACCTGCTTCGATCTTGAAGCGGAGGGCGGTGCGGACGGTATGCCAGCCTTGAATGCCGGCAGCGCCGGGGTTGAGGGTCATCATTTCGTAGTGTTTGTCATACTCCACCCGCAGGATATGGGAGTGGCCGCAGACGAAAACCTGGGGACGGAAACGTTCGATAAGCGCCTGGGCGCGGTAGTCGTAGCGTCCGGGGTGGCCGCCGATATGGGTCATCAGGACGGTCATGCCTTCGCATTCGAAGAAACGGTGGCCGGGGTATTCGTAGTGCAGGGCGTGGTCGTCGCAGTTGCCGTAGACGCCGATGAGGGGCTTGAAGGCGGCGATTTCACGGGCGGTTTCGAGGCCGCCGCCGAAGTCGCCTGCGTGCCAGAGTTGGTCGCAGGGGGCCAGGAAGTCTTTGAAGGCCTGGTCGAAGACGCCGTGAGTATCTGAGAGGAGTCCGATGTACATGGGACGGAGAATCTTGCAGGAACGCTTAAATATTGTGCAGGTACACGGCTTCGACGGCCGTGAGGGCTGCGGTCTCGGTGCGCAGGCGCGAAGGGCCGAGGTGCACGGGGATGAATCCGGCCGCAATCGCCATCGCCGCCTCTTCGCGCGAGAAATCGCCCTCCGGCCCGATCAGCACCACGATCCGTAAGCCGGCGGGCAGGCTCCGGCTTCGGCTACGTCCATCCTCGCTGCGCTGCGGCTGAGTAACGCCGACAGCCGGACCTGCCGCACCGGGCA
>CAMJHJ010000168.1 GCA_946405485.1 uncultured Bacteroidales bacterium
ACCACAAGGGACAAGTGCTGCACGAAGGGAACGTCCTCGCCCAGGCGGACCGCTTGCTGGAGAACATCGACCAGCTCCTGCGGGAAGGCGGATCCAGCCTGGAAAAGGTTCCCTATCTCATTGTCTATCTGCGGGATATCGCGGACTACACGCTGGTGGACGCCTACATACAGCGGCGTTTCCAATATCTACCGCGCGTCATCCTCGAGGCCCGGGTCTGCCGGCCCTCCTGGCTGATCGAAATGGAGTGCGAGGTCAGATAAGCGGCGAGACCAGCGCCTTCTTCAGCTGGTCGTCATAGCGCAACCGCACCTTGATGCCGGCCTCCTGGAAATAATAGCGGACGGCAAGCTCTTCCTCGATGAACGGGATGATCTCATCCTTCTTCAGGCGCAGGAAAGCCTCCTTGTCCATATCCAGCGCCTTCTCCAAGGCCTCCAGACGGTCCTTCATCGCATCGGCCAGCCCGTCCTTCTCCAAGTCCTTCTTCATCTGGTCAAAATGCGTCCGGGCGCTGGAGCGGTAGTCGAACTTCTTGTCCTTCGCAAAGGCGATGAAGTCCTCATAATCCTTGTCTCCGAAATGGAACTCCTCCAAGGCGGGGATGGTCTCGTGCCGGCGCACATAATCCAGCGCATACTGCTCCAGGATGCCGCCGTAGACCAGGGAATAGACCAGCCGGCTGTATTCCTTGGAAGGCAGCTCGACATCGGGCGTGATGCCGCCGCCGTCACGCACCGTGCGTCCGCGGGAAGTCAGGAAGGTATGCGTCAGCGAATCGGGGATATGCCCTACGCTGCCGTCCTCGTTGCGGTGGCTGTAATCGATGGCCTGCACGCAGCGGCCGCTGGGCGTATAGTACTTCGCCGTAGTGACCTTCATCGTGCCGTTGTAGGGCAGCGGACGCATGCTCTGCACCAGGCCCTTGCCATAGGTCCTGCGGCCCATGACGGTCGCGCGGTCATAATCCTGCAAGGCGCCGGAGACGATTTCGGATGACGAGGCCGTCCCGGAATCCACCAGCACGATGACGGGCATTTCCGTGTCGACGGGGTCGAAAGTGGTCTTGTAAGCGCTCTCCTGGCCGAGGTTGTTCTTCGCCGTGACGACTACCGAGCCCTTAGGGATAAACAGGGAAACGATATTGACGGCCTCGCTGAGCAGGCCGCCGCCATTGCCGCGAAGGTCCAGCACCAAGCGCTTCATCCCCTGCTCCTTGAGGCTTAGGAAGGCGTTCCTGACCTCGTTGGAGACCTTCTCCGTGAAACCGGTCTGGGAGATATAGCCGGTCGTATCGTCCAGCATTCCATAATAATCGACATCCGGGAGGTGGATGCGTTCGCGCACGACCTTGACCTCGGTGGTGTCGCCCGAGCGCAGTTTACGGACTTTGAAGCGCACCGTCGTGCCGGGCTTGCCCTTCATCCGGTCGCTGCAATCCTTGGTCTCCAGGCCCTTGACGCTGACTCCGTCGATTTCCCAGATCTCATCGCCGCAGACCAGACCGGCCTTCACGGCCGGCGAACCGGCATAAGGCTCGTTGATGATGACGGGGCCGCCCTTCTCGGGCTTGTAGATGATGGCGCCGATGCCGCCATAGGTCTTGTTGAGCATCATCTGGAGGTCTTCCGTCTCCTCCTCCGGGATATAGATCGTATAAGGATCCAGTTCCTCGAGCATCGCGTCGATGCCCGCCCGCTCGATCCGTCCGATCGGCAGGGAGTCCACATAGGAGCGGTTCAGCTCCTTCAGGATGGCATTCTGGATCTCGGTCCACTTGCCCAGTTCGAAACCTTTGGTCTGTGCGGTTGCGGCCGTCGCGCAGAGTAAAAGCGCCGCCGCGAGTATCGTGATTCTTTTCATACGAAAGTTGCCTAGCAAAAACTGTACGAAGTTAGGTAAAATTCGTATTTTTGTATGTATGAAAATCATTTTTGCGACGGCCAACCGCGGAAAACTCCGCGAGGCATCTGAAATCCTGGGCGAGCGTTTCACGCTGCTGACCCCGCATGACCTGGGCATCGACGAGGACATCCCGGAGACGGGCGACACGCTGAAGGAGAATTCCATCCAGAAGGCAATGTACCTGTACGAGCGGCTCGGCTGCGACTGTTTCGCAGACGACACCGGTCTGGAAGTGGATGCGCTGGGCGGCGCACCCGGTGTCCACAGCGCCCGCTACGCCGGCGAGGGGCATGACTTCGACGCCAACATCCGCAAGCTTCTGTATGAGTTGCGGGACGTCCCCTACGATCAGCGCACGGCCCGTTTCAAGAATGTCGTGACCCTCATCATCGGGGGTGAGATGCATTTCTTCGAAGGCTGCCTGGAAGGGCACATCGCACTGGAGCGCGGCGGGACCCAGGGCTTCGGCTATGATCCCGTCTTCGTCCCGGATGAATTCCCGGACCGGACCGTCGCCCAGCTCGGCGAGGAGGTCAAGAACGCCATCTCGCACCGCGGCAAATCCCTGCGGGCGATGGCCGCCTGGCTGAAGGAGAACCTGCCTGCTGACGAAGCCTGAACGCCCATGACGACCAACGCGCGCCTCATCATCCTGCAGTACACCAAGATCAAGGACTCGGCGGTCGTGATCCACACGCTCAGCCGGGAATGGGGGCGCCGCAGTTTCATCGTCCACCTCGGCAAGAACGCCTCCCTGGCCCTGTTCCAGCCCCTGGGCATCGTGGAAGCCGAGATTTCAGAGAATCCCAAGTCCGAACTCTGGCGGGCTTCCCGCGTCACCCAGGCCTTCCCGCTGGTCAGCCTGCGGACCGATCCCTCCAAGAATGCCATCGTCCTCTTTATGAGCGAGGTCCTCTACCGGGGCGTCCGGGAAGGCACGGCGGAAGAGGAACTGTATGACTGGTGCGAACGCAGTATCCTGACCCTGGAAGCGCTGGAGAAAGATTACGCCAACTTCCATCTGCGCTGGCTCCTGGAGCTCGCGGCCACGATGGGCTTCGAGCCTTCCCTGGAGGACCTGGCGCCCTTTGCCGGAGAGCGCTTCCCGGAAGTGAAAGCCCTGCTGGGCGCCTCCTTCGAAGAGGCCATGCTGCTGCCGCTGTCCGGCGCCAGGCGCAGCGAGCTCTGCGAGGTATTCATCCGCTACCTCTCCCACCACACCGAATCCAACCTCGACATCCGTTCCCTGCGCGTCCTGCGCGAACTCTTCTGAATAATGGAAAAGAACGAACTGGAAATCATGGCGCCCGCAGGCAGTTTCGACTGCCTGCAAGCCGCCATCCAAGGCGGCGCGGACGCCGTCTATTTCGGCGTCGGGCGCCTCAACATGCGCTCCCACTCCGCCAATAATTTCGCCGCCGAAGACCTCCCAGAAGTCACCCGCATCTGCCGGGAAGCCGGCATCAAGAGTTACCTCACGCTCAACATCGTCCTCTATCAGAATGACTTGCAGGACGCATACAGGACGCTCGACGCCGCCAGGGATGCCGGCGTGGACGCGGTCATCGCTTCCGACATGGCCGCCATCGCCTATTGCCGCAAGATCGGCCTGGAAGTACATGCCTCCACCCAGCTCAATGTCTCCAACCTGGAAGCCCTGCGTTTCTGGGCGCAATGGTGCGACGTCATCGTGCTGGCGCGCGAGCTGGACCTCTTCCAAGTGAAAGAAATCCACGAGGCCATCGTCCGCGAAGGGATCAAAGGCCCTTCCGGGGAGCTCGTGCGCATCGAGATGTTCGCCCACGGGGCGCTGTGCATGGCCGTGTCCGGCAAATGCTACCTGAGCCTGCAGGCGACCGGCTCCTCGGCCAACCGGGGCGCCTGCATGCAGATCTGCCGCCGCGGCTACGAGGTCACGGACCTGGAGACGGGCTGGCAGCTGGACATCGACAACAAATACATCATGTCCCCCAAGGACCTCTGCACCATCGGGTTCATGGACAAGATCGTGGGAGCCGGCGTCAAGGTGTTCAAGATCGAAGGCCGCGCCCGCAGCGCGGAATACGTCCGCCGCACAGCCTCCTGCTACCGCCGGGCGGCCGATGCCGTCTGCGACGGGACCTACACGCCCGAACTGGCCGCCGCGTTGAAGACCGAACTTGCGGAAGTCTTCAACCGGGGCTTCTGGGACGGCTATTACCAGGGTGCGCGCCTGGGAGAATGGAGCGAGGTGTATGGCAGCCATGCGACCAAGATGAAGATCTATTGCGGAAAGGTCAGCAACTGGTTCGACCGCATCAACGTAGCGGAGATCACGGTCGAGACGCGGCCCCTGCGCAAGGGGGACGAGGTGATGGTGATCGGCGCGACGACCGGCGTGGTGCAGTTCACCGTGGAAGATATGCGGGTGGAATTCGAGCCCGTGGAGGAGGCCGGGAAAGGCGTCCGCTGCTCGCTGGCAGTCCCGGAAGGCATGAAGCTCCGTCGGAACGACAAACTCTATATTTGGGCCGATTCAGGGCGGGGTGCTGTTGATAAATTGTAGATAACTTCCACGGACGGGACAGGAATCCCGTCCGTTTTTGTTTAAATTTGTAAACGGGAAACTATTTTTCTAACGATATACTATCTTATGAAAAAATCTTTCATCCTGGTGGCGCTCGCCACGCTCGCCTTCAGCTTCACCGCCAAGGCACAGACCAACTTCCAAACCTTCTACGACTTCGGTCGTAAGCACTTCACCACCACCCTCGAGGGTTTCCATGTTGACAAATGGGGTAACACCTTCTTCTTCCTGGATTATGACTACAATAACCGGGATGCCAACGGAAAGGTGATCTCCCCCAACAACACGTATTTCGAGATCGCCCGTTGCCTGAATTTCTGGCAGGACAGTGCTCTGGCACCGCTCAGCCTGCAGGTCGAGTACAACGGTGGTTTCGGCACCGGCGGCAACATGGCATATGCCTTCCCCGTCAACAACGCCTTCCTGGTGGGTCTGGACTGGTTCCTGCACAGCAAGGATTTCAACAATACCCTCAACTTCAAGTTCCTGTACAAGAGATTCACGGGCCTGTATTCCAAAGTCCCGCTCCAGTTCACGACCGTGTGGGGCTGCCAGGACCTGTTCACGCTGAAGGGCCTGCGTTTCTCCGGCTTCCTGGATGTCTGGTGCGAGCTTGACCACGTCGTGGTCCTGTCCGAGCCCCAGCTCTGGTATGGCTTCGGCGACCACTTCAACGTCGGCGGTGAGGTTGAGTTCTCTTACAACTTCGCCGGGATGGAAGGCTTCCACGTGATGCCTTGCATCGGTTGGAAATGGGTCTTCTAGCATTTCTGAGCCATGGGTAACTTCCTTCAGAAAGCGTTCGGCTTCAATCCCGAACAGCATAAAGTCCGTACGGAGATCGTAGCGGGCATCACCACCTTCCTGACGATGGCGTATATCCTCGCCGTCAACCCTAACATCTTCAGTGCCCTGGATATGCCCAGGGGGTCCGTCTTCACCGCCACCGCCCTGGCCGCCCTCATCGGTACGCTCGTGATGGCGTTATACGCCAAGAAGCCGTTCGCCCTCGCCCCGGGCATGGGCCTGAACGCCTTCTTCGTGTTCACGGTCTGCCTGACGATGGGCCACTCCTGGCAGTTCGCCCTGACGGCCGTGTTCCTGGAGGGTCTGT
>CAMJHJ010000169.1 GCA_946405485.1 uncultured Bacteroidales bacterium
AGATGATGGCCAAGGTGGGTATGGGCCTTCCGGACGGTTTCCTGTTCGGGTACAATGTCCGGAACACCCTCAGTTCCGTCTCCGTCGGCTATCAGGACTCCCTGGCTTTCGACGAACTTCCAGTCCCCTTCTTCTGCGTGGCCACGGACATGCTCAGCCTGAAAGAAAAGAATTGGACCGCGGGCAGCCTGGTGGACGCCATGCGGTCCACCATGGCCATTCCCGGATACTTCCGGCCCGTCCGGCTGGAAGGCATGGTGCTGGTGGACGGCGGTACGCGCAACAACTTCCCGGTGGACATTGCCCGGGCGATGGGCGCAGACATCGTCATCGGTTCGGAAATGCCCACGCCCCGCACCCTGGCTGACCTCAACGGCCTCGCGAACCTCCTCATGCAGAACATCACCCTGATGTCCGCCGACATTTGCGAGACCAACCGGCGGAACACGGATATCCTGCTCCAGCATGAACTGAAAGGATACACGATGCTCTCCTTCGACTCGAAGAGCGTGGAGGACATCATCGCCCAGGGATATGCCCGGGCCGTGGAGAACAAGGAAGCTTTTGAAGAGATTGCGAAACGGGTCGGTGCCGAACCGGGCGCCCAGGCCCCGGAGCGCCGCCAAGCCATCGACCTGGCCAAGCACAAGGTCCGGATCGGGGAAATCCGGTACGAAGGAATCACCGAGAAAGAGTCGGCCTTCGTCATCAGTCACGCCCTGCTACCCCGGAACGGCCTGTATGGCCGGGCAGAAATCGAACGGATTCTTTCCGCCCTGTACGGCACGAAGGCATTCGAGTCGGTCACCTACCGGATCAGCGGCGATAGCGAGCCCTACACGCTGATTTTCGACTGTCAGAAAGGACAGACCAACGAGGCCGGCGCCGGTCTCCACGTGGACCTGGACGAAGCGATCTATCTGGGGGGCCATCTGGGCATCGGCACCCGGCGGCTTTCCGGACTGCGTTTCATCTCGGAGCTCAAGATCGGCCAGGTCTCCCAACTGGACCTCGACCTTTCCTATAAGCCGTTGGCACCGTTGCCCGTCTTCGGTGTCGCCTGGAAGAATTCCTACCGGAATTTCAGTTACCGGATTGACGAAACCACCCAGGCCAGGCAATTCTCGAAAGCCCGGTACAACGGGGTGAATTCCCGCCTGGAACTGTATGCTGAAGACGCCCGGATGGTCTATGGGAACGTCCGTTTCGGCGCCGCTTATGAGATGGAACCGTTTGAGAACTACCTGGACAACCAGATGCACTGGGAAGGATGGGATTTCCGGAGCCGCTGGCTCTCCACCTTCGCCTCCCTGCGCTACGACACGTTCAACGAAAGCTATTTCCCTACCCATGGTTTCCGGCTTAAGCTGGATACCCGTTATGTATTCGACGGATATTCCACCTTCCTGGAAGACGAAGGGATGGAAGCCGGAGAATACTATGAAGGCGAGGTTTCCCCCTACAGTGTCGGGACGATCCACGCTTCCGTCGCTGTGCCTCTCGGTCGTGTCGTCGTCTTGCAGCCCTCCGTCTATGCCGGCTGGCAGACGGAACAGCCCGGGCATATGAATTTCATACACACGCTGGCCGCCGGCGGTACGGTGGCCGGCCGGTACATCGACAACCAGATTCCATTCTTTGGATTCAGCCAGGGATTCTTCATTTGCGGCAGCTACGCCGCCACCGCACAGCTTGACGTCCGATTCCGCCTCAACCACAAGAATTTCCTCACGCTGCGCGGCGGCGTGTTCCAGGACAAAGAGGTGCTGGCGGACTTGGTCCGGACCCGCCCCACGGCGTATGCCGTCGGAGCCGAGATCGGACAAAAGACTGTCGTCGGCCCGATGAAATTCGGGGCGCAGTGGTGCGACAAGACCGGATTTTCCGTCGCCCTGTCTGTGGGATTCGATTTCTAGAAACGGAGGCATACATATGAGACATCTGCTCGCCATCGCATTGCTGAGTGTCACCCTTTTCGCTACATTGGGCTGCGGCACGGATAAGGATCAGGAGCCCAGCGTTGCGTGCATCTGGGACCACGAATACAGCGCGTTCCCGTCCATCGTACGCTACAGGGATGCTTTGTATGTTAGTTTCCGAGAGGGCGTAAGCCACATTTTCGATGAGAACGGGATCGCGGCGGGCAAGACCCGCGTCCTGCGCTCTACGGACGGCAAGAACTGGGAGAGTGTCGCCTTGCTTTCAAAGGAAGGTTATGACTTGCGCGACCCCAAACTCTCCGTCACGGCTGACGGCCGTCTCATGATAATCCAGGGCGGGTCGGTGTATGTGGACAAAAAGCTGCAGCGGCGGATCCCTCAGGTGTCCTTCAGCTCTGACGGCCTCTCTTTCAGCGATCCGGTACCCGTGGATTATCCCATTCCGGACGGATTCGCCTGGTTCTGGCGGATGACCTGGCACAAGGGTACGGGCTATACCGTCTCTTATGGCGAGCCGGGCGGCGCCGGCCTGGAATTGCTCAAGACCACCGACGGGCTGCATTTCGAAAAGATCACTGACATCGAGCTGGATGGATTCCCCAACGAGACCACCGTGCGTTTCCTTCCGGACGGGAGGATGGCGCTGCTGATCCGACGCGAAAAGGAAGATAAGAAAGCGTATCTCGGCATCAGCGAGGCCCCCTTCACCGACTGGAAGCTCATCCCGCTCCCGTTCCAGATCGGAGGTCCTGAAATGGCGGTGCTGCCCGACGGGTCGCTGCTTGTCGGCGGACGCGCTTACTTCCAGGACGGAGAGATGAAGACCTGCCTGTGGAGAGGGAATACCGAAGGAGACTTCAAACTCTGGAGGACACTTCCGTCCGGCGGTGACAACAGCTATCCCGGATTCCTGATCGAGGGCGATGTACTCAGGGTCGTGTACTACTCCTCCCACGAGCTCACCCGCCCCGACGGCCGCCCCCGGGCCGGCATCTATCTCGCGCAGATCCCCCTCACCCCGGGCAAGAAGCCGGATTTCGTCAGCATCGACGGTACGACGCTTATCGGGACCGATGGGAAACCCTTCCTGATCAAAGGTACCAATCTGGGAAACTGGCTCAATCCCGAAGGCTACATGTTCGGATTCAAAAAAACCAATTCACCGCATCTGATCGACGACATGCTGCGGTCCCTGGTCGGGCCCGACGAGACGGATACATTCTGGAAAGCTTTCAAGGATTATTACATCACCGAGGAGGATATCGCCTATATCGCGTCCACCGGCGCCAATACCATCCGCCTTCCCTTCCACTACAAGCTCTTCACGGACGAAGACTACATGGGCACGAAGAGTGGCGGGGACGGCTTTGCGCTCATAGACCGCTGCGTGGAATGGTGCCGCAAATACGGCCTGTACCTGATCCTGGATATGCACGACGCTCCGGGCGGGCAAACCGGCGACAACATCGACGACAGTTACGGCTACCCCTGGCTCTTCCGGAGCGAAACTTCGCAGAAACTGTTCTGTGACATCTGGAAACAGATTGCCGATCACTACAAGAGTGAGCCCGTCATCCTGGGTTACGAACTGATCAACGAGCCCATCGCCCCCTATTTCGCCGACAAGGACGAACTCAACGCCCTCCTGGAGCCTCTTCACAAGAAAGCCGTGGCCGCTATCCGTGAAGTGGACGGAAACCACATCATCCTTCTTGGCGGAGCGCAGTGGAACGGCAATTTCCGGGTATTCGGAGACTGGACATACGACGACAAGATCATGTACACCTGCCACCGTTATGGGAGCGCCCCGACCGCCGATGCCATCCGTGCCATCATCGAATTCCGCGACAAGACCGGACTCCCCATGTACATGGGAGAAATCGGCCACAATACGCCTGAATGGCAGGCAGCCTTCTGCCAGACCCTGGAAGAGAATAATATCGGCTGGACCTTCTGGCCCTACAAGAAGATCAACGGGTCTTGCATGGTCGCATTCCACGCGCCCGACGGATGGGATGAGATCTGCCGTTTTTCCGAGGCTCCCCGCAGCACCTACTCCGAAATCCGGACAGCCCGTCCCGCCTGCGCGGATTCAGTCCGGATGGCGGTCTCCGGCCTGATTGAGGCCGTGCGTTTTGCGAATTGTATCCCGCAGGAAGAGTACATCCGCTCGATCGGTCTCGTTCCCACCCCTTAGAATCGGCTGAACAATGTTTGAGAAGATCGTCTCTGTCCTGAATGGCATCGTATGGAGTCCCGCCCTGGTCGTACTGCTGGTGGGGGCCGGGCTCTATTTCTCGCTGCGGACCCGTTTCGTGCAGGTGCGGCGCTTCGGACTGATGATCCGTTCCCTGTTCGCCCGCTCCGAGAAGGCGGAAGACGGCAGCAAGCACGGCATTTCCTCTTTCGAAGCCTTCTGCGTAGCCCTGTCCGGCCGGGTCGGGACCGGGAACATCGTGGGCGTGGCGACGGCCATCGCCCTCGGCGGACCGGGCGCCGTGTTCTGGATGTGGGTTATCGCCTTTTTCGGAGCCTCCACGGCTTTCGTGGAGTCCACCCTCGCGCAGCAGTACAAGTTCCACCACGCATCCGGTTACCGTGGCGGACCGGCGAGTTATATCGGCAAGGGCTTGAAAGCGCCCTGGCTGGGAGTTCTCTTCTCCATCCTGTGCCTCATCGGATATGGGACACTCCTGCCCACCGTGCAGGCCAACGGTATGGCGGGAGCCATGGGCAACACGTTCCACTTGCCGCCGCTTGTCTCCGGACTCGGACTGGCGTTCCTGCTGGGACTGGTAATCATCGGCGGCATCAAGAGCATCGCCCGCGTGGCCTCCATCGTCACCCCCTTCATGGCGCTGGGCTATATCATCCTCGCGATCGTCGTCATCGCCCAACATCTGGATACCGTACCCGCAGTCCTGGGCGCCATCGTCAAAGGGGCTTTCGGAATGGATTCCGTGACCGGGGGCATCATCGGCTCCACCATCATGATGGGAGTCAAGCGGGGCATCTTCTCCAACGAGGCCGGACAGGGCGGCGGAGCCATCGTTTCCGCTTCGGCCGCGGTCTCACATCCGGCGAAACAAGGCCTGGCGCAGGCATTCTCGGTCTACGTGGACACCTTGCTGGTCTGCACAGCCACGGCATTGATGATCCTCTGCTCAGGCTGCTACAACGTGTTCGACGCGGCGACGGGCCAGATGATTTTCGCGGGCTCCCCCGCCCTGGGCGAAAACTACGTCGGCTTCACCCAGGCCGCCGTGGACACCGTCCTGCCGGGCTTCGGCAGCACCTTCGTCAGTATTGCGCTGGTGTTCTTCGTCTTCACGACCGTGATGGCTTATTATTTCTACGGCGAGACCAGCATCATCACCCTCTTCGAAGGGAAGCCAGAACGGAGGAAAGCCGAGCGGGCCTGCATCTGGGTATTCCGCTTCCTGCTGCTGGGCATGGTCGTCTTCGGCTCTCTGCGCGAAGCCGGTGTCATCTGGCAGCTGGGCGACGTAGGGGTCGGGATTACGGCCTGGATCAACGTCATCGCCCTGCTCATCCTCTGTCCGCAGGCTATCCGGGCACTGCGCGAGTACG
>CAMJHJ010000170.1 GCA_946405485.1 uncultured Bacteroidales bacterium
ACGGCGCCTTCGTCGGCGCCGGCGACACCAAGTGGCCGAGCATCATGAATTTCACCTCCATGTGGGTCGTCCGCATCATTCCGGCCATCTTCCTGGTGAAGATTTATGGCCTCGTGGGCTTCTGGATCGCCATGGCCACGGAACTCACTTTCCGCGGTGTCATTTTCCTGGTCAGGCTGGCACGAGGAAGATGGCTGAAGATTTAACAATCTTCCTTTTTTTCTTTACGTTATTTTTCTAACTTTGCGACAGTCATTGATTTGAATGGCAGCCTGAAACATGAATAACCAAATAGTTTAGTTCACTATGGACAAGCAATATGTGATTCCTGAATCCGAGGAGATCAGAATCCACATCGAAAACAACATCATGAGTACCGAAGTTGAAACTCCTGACCCGGAACCTGGAGGTCCCGAAGAATAACCGACAAAACTAACCACAAACAAACCATAACCTATGAAATACGCCCGCCTTTTAGTGGCAGCAAGCTTGGGAATGCTTGCCGCCTGTTCGGGGTTGAATGAGGCCGTCCAAGACGGAGAGCTGGTGGATCAGGTCATATTTGAAGTGCCCGTCCTCCGTTCTCTGGGAGAAGATGGCGCGACCAGGGCCTCACTCACCCAAGATGAGGATGACGCAATCCATTTCGCCTGGGAGGCCACGGATACCGTCGGCATCTATCCCGACCAGGGTGCCCAGGTCTTTTTCGAAATGACCGACGGTGCCGGGACCAATATCGCCGTTTTCGACGGTGGCGGCTGGGCGCTGCGCAAGGAGTCCACTTATTCCTGCTATTATCCCTTCGCCGGCAGCATCTATCTGAAACGCGACGCCATTCCCGTTTCGTTCGCCAATCAGAAGCAAGCCGGCGTGTCGGACTACACGGGCATCCGCTTTTATCTTGCGTCGGAAAGCTCTAAATCCTCGTCGGGAGCGCTCAGGTTCTCTTTCCAATACCTGAATACGATCATCCGAATCAGACCCATCGGGCTTCCCGCCGGGACGTACACGAAACTGTCCATCTCGACGGAAGAGCCCCTGTTCATCCAGAAGGGCAGCTTCGGACTGGATGACATGACCATCGTCGGCGAGGTCTTTTCCAACTCGCTGGAGGTTTCCTTGAAGGACTTCACGCTTACGGAAGCATCTTCGGACGAGAATCCCGTATTTGTTTTCCTGACTTCCGCTCCGGTGGACCTTACCGGAAAGACTGTTACCGTCCAGGTGCTATCGGAGGACGGCATTGTCTATACGTGTGAAAAAACGCCGAGCTATGCTTATGAAGCCGCGGGCTGGGGGGCATTGAGATGTGAGATGAAGAAGATAGAGCCGGAGCCCGTCGGGAATATGGAGAGTCTTGATGATACGGATGATGAAATCGACATTTAACCCATTCTGACGCGCCATGAAAAAGAGGATTCTCTATCATTCGATGATATGTCTGCTGGCGGTGTCCTGCACCGTCCAGGAAATGGATAACCAGCCCCTTCCTACCGTTCCCGAGGATGTCTTTTTTGCAAGCCTGGAATCCCAGTCCGCACCGGACACCAAGGTCTATGTCAATGAGGACATAGAACTCCGCTGGAATGCGGAAGACCAGTTGTCCATCTTCGACAAGAATACACTGAACCGTCCGTATCAGTTTTCGGGCGAGACCGGAGACATTTCCGGATACTTCACGAGCGTCTCGGAACCTAATGGAGAGGAAACGGACCTGGATCTCATCTACGCCGTCTATCCCTATCAGGAGACTACGACAATCAGTGACGCGGGCGTCCTGACATTGACCCTTCCCTCGGAGCAGGCCTACAAGGAAAACACCTTTGCGCCCGGTGTTAATGCAATGGTTTCCGCAACGAAAGACAATATACTGAAGTTCAAGAACTTGTGCGGATACCTGGTTCTCAAGTTCAAGGGCGAAGGCGTATCCGTCTCTTCCCTCAAGCTGGAGGGGCACGACGGAGAAAAACTGTCCGGAGAAGCGACCGTGACGCCCGCCGTCGGAAGCGATCCCGAAATCGCCATGGCATCGACAGCGGGAACTTCGATTATGCTCACCTTCGAGAATCCGGTCACGCTGGGAGAAGAACCCACCGTGTTCTGGATGGTGGTTCCGCCGACGCATTTCACGCAGGGCTTCCGGCTGACATTGACGGACACGGACGGACATGTTTTCATCAAGGATACGGGCAGCGACCTATCCATCGTCAGGAACGGCGTACTGCGGATTTCCCCGATCACGGTGGGAATGAGCAGTAACGGACTCGGCATCTCCGATGTCTCTCCCGCGGACGAGGGCCTGAATTTCACGACCGATGTCGATCCGGATAACCGCATCATCACCGTTACGATGCCCACCGTCACGGATTTCTCCCACATGACGTTCAATTATGCGTTCTCCGGCGAGAGTCTGCTTGCGAACGGGCAGGATATCGCGTCCGGTACGCCCATAGACGCGTCCAAGCCGGTCACGCTCACGGTTCGTGAGGGAACTCAGGGAATCAACTACACCCTGATTGCCCGTAACACGGGACTTCCGGTGGTGAGGATTACGACGGAAGGCTTTACGCAGCAGGATCTCGAAGATGACGACGAGCACGAGACCTGGAGGCCGACAGATCCTGACGACCCTACAACCGGTACCGCGACGATCCGCATCGAATGGCCTGACGGCAAAAAGGATCTCGAAATCGCGACGCAAGTCAAGGGCCGGGGTAATGCAACATGGACCTATGACAAGAGACCTTTTGCTCTTAAACTGAGTAAAAAGAGTTCTGTTCTCGGCATGAAGAAGCATAAGCGCTGGATTCTTCTGGCCAACTGGAAGGACCGCACCCTCCTCCGGAACGATGCGGCCTTCTGGCTCTCCCAGCAGATATCCGACGTTATGCAGAGCCCCAGTTTCCCCTACAGCGTACACGGCCAGTTCGTGGAATTGGAATTCAACGGTGTGCACCGGGGTAACTATTATCTGTGCGAGCAGATCAAGATCGACGACAACCGGGTGCCCATCCATGAGTTCAAAGCCACCGACATCACGGGTGGCTACCTATTGGAGATTGACAACAACTACGATGAGCAGTATAAGTTCAAGTCCGGATTCTATGGGAGTTCCAATAACCCGTCAGGTCTTAAGTACATGTTCAAGGAACCGGATGAAAACCTTCCGGATGAGGCCTTCAACTATGTGAAGGGCTTCATCCAAGATATGGAAGCCTTGATCAAGAAGATTCGCTCTAACGCCGATAACTATGGTAATAATCCCTATGACAGTTATGGTTACAGACAGTATCTGGACATGGATTCCGCCATCTGGTTCATGTTTGTCAATGAACTGACCGGGAACGGTGATTTCTTCAATACGGATGGAAATACAGGGTCCCAATGGTATGGTCCTCACAGTACATACTTCTACAAAGACCGTGACATCCAGAACCCTAATGGGACAACGACCGTCAGCAGATTACATATGGGCCCGGTATGGGATTTTGATTACCATACCTTTATTTCGACACTTACTACTACCTCATGGGGTCATACAACTTCCTCGGAAGACAGATCTCATAAATGGGTCGGAGCCAATAATAGCAATTACTACTATTATTACTTGTGCAAAGATCCCATCTTCAGAGCCAGGATGCTTGCCCTGTGGGATGAGTATAAACAAATCATCACTCCCGAGGCTTTCGAGGAGTACGTCAACGGCATGGCCGACCACATCAGTCTGTCAGAAGAGTTCAACACCAGAATGTGGGGTTACACCAACACGGATCAGGACCAGGGACAGAACGGAGACAATCTGAAGTCGTTCCGGGAAGCCGTAACGCTGATGATTCAGGCTTTCACCGAGAAGCGGGCCTTCATGGACGGGGACCTCGAGAATCTGAACCAATAACTACAGCGTCAGCAACGGAGACGGAATTCCGCGCTCCAATACGCGGAGATGGATGACGCCTGGGGCTATCCCCAGGTCATCCAGCACCGCCCGTGCGTTGTCATACGCCAGGCGCGGGGTGTTGTTGTTGCCGCTTAGATGGCACAGGAAGAGGTTGCGGAGGCCGGGGTGCATGAAGCGGCGGATGGCATCGCCGCATGCGTCGTTGGAGAGGTGGCCGGCCCCCTGGCAGATGCGCATCTTGAGCTCGTGCGGGTAGAAGCCGCCGAGGAGCATGTCGACATCGAAATTGGACTCCACCACCACGGTTTCGGCTTCGGAGGCCCATGCCATGGCTTCTTCCGTAACATGTCCCAGGTCCGTCATCAACACGAAAAGATGACCTTCGCACCGGATGGCGTAACCGACCGTCTGCGTTGCGTCGTGCGGCACCACGAAATATTGCGCCTCAAAGCCTTCCGCCACGGTATTCCATTCTTCCGCCTTCAGGTCGCGCCGGCAGCCGGTGATTTCGAGCCGGGTGAAAGGATGACGGGACAAGGCCTCGTGCAGCACCGGCGTCGTATAGACCGGCTTGGAAAGGCGCTTGCAGATGGAGCCGAGATTGCGGATATGATCGCCATGGTCGTGAGTGACGAGGACCGACTGGAAGCAGTCGAAGTCCAGCGAGACGCTCTCCAGGATCTTCTTCATCCGACGGATGCTGACGCCCGCGTCGATGAGAATGCCCGACGGCGCCTCCCCCGCTTCCTCGCGGAGGAGCAGGTAGCAGTTGCCGCAACTGCCGCTGGAAAAACTCAGGAAGCGAATCAATTCCGTTCCTCCTCGCAATACCGGGAGATCACGTTGTAGGCGTCCCCGATGCCGAGCTCGCCGGCGCGGGACAGGTCGATGCAGCCTTTCTCCTTGTCTTTCAGATAGATGAGGACGAGCCCGCGGTTGAAGTAGGCTTCGCCCATGTACGGGTACAGGGCGATCGCCTTCCCGTAACTGTCGATGGCGTTCACCAGCTGCTGGGACAGGCAGTACAGATTGCCCAGGTTGAACTGGATGTACGGCATCGCCGGCTGGATGGCGGCCGCCTGCTCCATGTCGGCGAGGGCCTCCGAGTAGTCGTAATGGCTCGTGACCTGCTCGCGGACACGGGCGCGGGTGTTGCCCTTGTCGTCCATGGTGAGCGTCTGGACATTGGATTCAATGGAGGCGATGAAGTCGATCATCTCCGCCCGGAGGACCGCCCGGTTCATCAGGTAGAATGCCTTGTAATAGCGCTCGTATCGGTCGCTCCCCTCTTCTTCCTCGATGGCGCGGTCATAATGCGTCTGGGCGGCGTTATACTGTTTCTGGTCCAGTTCCGCCAACGCCAGGAGGAACTCCCGGGCCGCGCCCGAGGCCTTGCCGCCATATAACACCTCGTCCAGCACCTCCTGCGAAGGTTTCGGGACCTTTGCGGCATCCTCCGTCACGGTGACGGGCAGCGGAAGTCCCGCATAGAACCTGTCCATGAGCGGGTTCTCGTACCGGCGCTCCAGCGCATAGTTCGTATCGTCGCGATCCGCCGCGAG
>CAMJHJ010000171.1 GCA_946405485.1 uncultured Bacteroidales bacterium
CCGACCATGAGTGACAGTATCCGAAAAGCCACATCCAGGGATCTTCCCGCCATCAATGATCTGCTGCGCGAGGTGCTTGCCGTCCATCATGCGGGGCGGCCGGACCTGTTCCGGCCGGAAGGGAAAAAATACACGGACGGGGAACTGCTTGCCATCTTTGCGGATCCCCTGACGCCCGTCTTTGTCTATGACAGGGACGGAGAGGTGCTGGGGTACATCTTCTGTGCCTTGCAACAGCAGGACAGCGGCAGCCTGCAAGCCGTCAGGACGCTGTATATCGACGACCTCTGCGTGAACCCCGCATACCGCGGCCAGCAGATCGGACGGGCCCTGTTCGGACATGCGAAAGCTTTCGCCCGGGAATCAGGCTGCCACAACCTTACCCTGCATGTGTGGGAGTGCAATCCGGGTGCACGCGCCTTCTATGAGGCCCTCGGTCTGAAGCCTCAGTATACTTCGATGGAAATGCTCTGCGAATAGGGATTACTCCTGCATCCCCCCGGCGAGGTCGAGGATTTCGGCCGTGATCTTGGCCTGGCGGGACTTATTATATTCAAGAGAGAGCTCCTGCAGCAGGTCTTCGGCATTGTCGGAGGCCGTCTGCATCGCCACGGTACGGGCGGCGTGCTCGGCGGCAGAGGCGTCCAGAAGGACGGTGAAAAGCTTGAGTTTGAGCGTCTTGGGAAGCAGTACGGTAAGCAGTTCCTCCTTGTCCGGCTCGATGATGTATTCTTCTTCGGGCTGCTCCCCTTCCGACGGGGCGGCGGCCGCCATCGGGAGGTAAGTCTCGCATACGCTCCGATGCACGGCCGTGCTGACAAAATGATTATAGACCAGTTCAACCCGGTCGGTGCGTCCTTCCCGGAAGTCGTCGACGAGCCGGTCGGAAAGGGCTGCCGCTTCCTCGTAGGAGGGCTTGGCGGAAAGCTCCGTGAAATCTTCGGGCGAAGGATAGCCGTCTTTGCGCATGGCTTCCGCCATCTTGCGGCCGACGGACAGGACCGTGATTTCTTCAGCGCCCTCACGCTTCAGGGCATCCAGCCGCAACCGAACTTCCCGGATCGCATCGGCGTTGAATCCTCCGCAGAGGGAGGAATTGGAAGCGATACAGACCAGCGTGACCCGTTTGGGCGGGCGTTGTTCTGACAGGCCGGACTCCAGACGGACCTGTTTCAATAGTTCATCCAGCGTGCGTTTCAAGGATTGTTCATAGGGCAGCATCCCCTCGATCGCATTCTGCGCCTTGTGAAGCTTGGCCGAAGCGACCATCTTCATCGCAGTGGTGATCTTGAGGGTACTCTTGACGGAACCGATCCGCCCCTTGATTTCCTTGAGTGTCGCCATGGCAGGTCTACATGGATGCGATGACGGCCGCAGCCGTGGATTCGATGGTGCCTGTCAGGTCGTCATCCAGTTTGCCGGCAGCCAGGGCGTCGAGGACATCCTGGTGGGATGCGTGCATCCGGTCCAGGAACAAAGACTGGAACTCGCGGACACGCTCGATGGGGATATCCTTCATCAATGCGTGCGTACCGCAATATAAGACAGCCACCTGGTCCCCCACGGGCATAGGGCTGTACTGGGGCTGGATCAGCAGCTGGTTGTTCTTGCGTCCCTTGTCCAGGGTCATCGCCGTGATGGCGTCCATGTCGCTGCTGAACTTGGAGAAAGACTCCAGCTCCTCATACTGGGCCTGGTCGATCTTGAGCCGGCCCGCTACCTTCTTCATGCTCTTGACCTGGGCGCTTCCGCCGACACGCGATACGGAGATACCGACATTGATCGCCGGGCGCTGTCCCTGGTTGAAGAGCGCCGATTCCAGATAGATCTGGCCGTCAGTGATAGAGATCACGTTGGTCGGGATGTAGGCCGATACGTCGCCCGCCTGCGTCTCGATGATGGGAAGGGCGGTCAGCGAGCCACCCGCCTTGACCTTGCCCTTCAGGGATTCCGGCAGGTCGTTCATCTGCTCGGCGACCTCCTGCTGGGCGATGATCTTCGCGGCCCGCTCCAGCAGGCGCGAATGGAGATAGAAGACATCGCCCGGATAAGCTTCGCGGCCCGAAGGGCGGCGCAGGATCAGCGACACCTCGCGATAGGCGACCGCCTGCTTGGATAGATCGTCATAAACCACCAGCGCATGGCGGCCCGTGTCGCGGAAATATTCGCCGATGGCGGCGCCGGCAAAGGGAGCGTAGTAACGCAAAGCGGCCGGATCCGCCGCGGTGGCAGCCACGACGATGGTATAGTCCATCGCACCCTGGCGGCGCAGGGTCTCGACGATCGAAGCGACGGTCGATCCCTTTTGGCCTACCGCCACATAGATGCAGTAGACAGGCTTCCCTGCCTTATAATTGTCCCGCTGGTTGATGATCGTGTCGATCGCGATGGCGGTCTTGCCGGTCTGACGGTCGCCGATAATCAGTTCGCGCTGGCCGCGGCCGATCGGAATCATCGCGTCGATGGCTTTGAGACCGGTCTGGAGCGGATTGCAGACGGGCTGGCGATAGATGACGCCGGGCGCCTTGCGCTCGAGCGGCATCTCGCAGAGCTCGCCGTCGATGGCTCCCAGACCGTCCAGGGGATTGCCGAGGGGATCCACGACGCGGCCAAGCATCCGGTCGCTGACGCGGATGGAAGCGATACGGCCCGTCCGGCGGACGGTCATCCCTTCCTTGACCTGGTCGGTGGGGCCCATCAGGATCGCACCGACATTGTCTTCCTCGAGGTTCATCACCACGGCCATCACGCCGTTTTCACACTCCAGCAACTCACCGGCCTCCGCGTTGACGAGGCCATAGATACGGACCACGCCGTCACTGACCTGGAGGACCTCGCCGATCTCTTCCAGACCGACAGTCTCGTGTATGTCCTTGAGTTGGTTCAGCAGGATCTCGGAAATCTCGCTGGCTTTCAGGTTTTCTGCCATAGGCTAGACAATTCTTTTATTCTTTTCAATCCATTGCTTCCGGATATCATTCAATTGACGGGCTACACTCGTATCCATCCGGAAACCATCCACGTCGAGTACGAAGCCCCCGATCAGGTCGGGGTCGACCTCCGTACGGAATTCCACCGTACCGCCTATCTTTTCCCGGACGAAGGCTTGCAGCTTTTCCTGCAGTTCAGGGCTGTCCACGGCCGTCTTGAGGCGGGCGACGTGGATGCCGGCCGCAGTCTCATACTGCTGCAGGAAGCTGC
Organism: uncultured Bacteroidales bacterium; assembly: GCA_946405485.1. Next base: position 3,202 of record CAMJHJ010000171.1, read on the forward strand.
TGAAAATCAGCTTCACGAGCGGCATGCGACCGTTCTGCACGAGCAGGGCGGAAAACTTCTGAAGATCCTCGCACAAGGGTTTTGGAGCCGTGTCTGGATCATTCAGGAGGGCCTTGACCTGCGCGTACACCTGCTCCCCGTGGCCGGACTCGGTCACATATTTCAACAGGGCCGTCGCATAGCGCCGGGAAATGACTCCGGTGTTCATCTTTTTAATTCGGCTGGGAGGCCGTGACCTCTCCGATCATCTTGTCGATCAGCGCCAGTTGCGCTTCGTCGGTGGACAGTTTTTCACGCAGGACCTTCTCCGCCACGTCGACAGACAATCCGGCCACTTCCGTGCGGATGTCGCGCAAAGCGCTCTCCTTCTCTGCAGCAATCCGGGTCCGGGCCTCCTCGATCAGCTTGGAGGCTTCGTCCCGGGCCTGCTCTTTGGCATCCGCAATCATCTTATCGCGGGCCTCGGAGGCTTCCTTCAGGATCTTGGCCTGCTCGCGGCGCGTCTCCTCGATCAGCCGTTCCTGGCGGTCGGAGAGCTCGGAGAGCATCTTCTCAGCCTCATGGGCCCGGGCGATGCTCTGGTTGATCCGGTCGCTGCGCTTGTCCACCATCCCCGTGATCAGCGGGAAGCCCCACTTGGCCAGCACGAAGAAGACGATGCCGAAAATCAGCGTCATCCAGACCAGCAAGCCGAAGTCAGGAGTAATGAGGGACATGGCGTCTTACTTGGCGATCAGACAGACTACGATGGCGAAGAGGCAGGCGCCTTCGACCAGGGCGGCGACGATGATGGCGGTCAGACGATAATGTCCGGCCTGTTCGGGCTGACGGGCGCCCGCTTCGAGGGCGGCCTTACCGATCTTACCGATACCGAATGCGGCCGCCAGAGCGGCGATACCCGCTCCGAGAGCGGCTCCCACTTTACCGAGCGCCGCACCGGCGGCAGCTTGAAGAATCATTGAAAGTAACATAATTTCAATTATTTAGTTGTTTATTCTCAGTTTCAGGTTCTTGTCTTGACATTCCAATGAATACCGCAGAGAGCATGGTGAATACATAGGCCTGCAGGAAAGCGACCAGCAACTCCAGCAGATCCATGAATACACCCAGCAGGATAGCCACTACGCTCATGCCGGCATTCAACCCTACACCCATCTTGGCGGTCAGGAAAATGACGGCGATCACACCCAGGATCATGCAGTGCCCGGCCAGGATATTGGCAAAGAGTCGCACCATCAAGGAAAAAGGTTTGGTGAACATCCCGATGATTTCGATCAACGGCATCAGCGGAAGCGGGACTTTCAGCCAGGTCGGCACGTCCGGCCAAAGGATATCCTTCCAATAGTGTTTATTGCCTCCTATGTTGATAGCCAGGAAGGTGCAAATCGCCAGGACCAGTGTAATGGCAATGTTGCCCGTGACGTTGGCACCTCCGGGGAAAAAGGGCACGATGCCCATCAGATTATTGACAAAGATAAAAAAGAAGGCCGTCAGCAGGTAGGGTGAGTAGCGCTTGTAGTCCTTGCCGACACACTCCTTGATAATGTCGTCCTCGACCATCGTAACCATCATCTCCATCAAGCCGGCAAAGCCCTTGGGCGTTTCTTCGACGGCATCGTGCCGCCGATACCAGCGGGCGGTGAACAAGACCAGTAAGACCAGGACCAGACTGTTGATCATCAGGCCCAAGACATTTTTTGTTATGGACAGGTCCAGGGGACGCACCTCTTCGCCGGCAGCATCGGTCTCAACGATCTTGCCTTCATATTTCTCCGAAGCCGAGATGTGGAATCCCTTGTAGTCACCCTCCTCCAAGTGCCGGGAGCTGAAGCAATGCCAACCGGAGGTCTTGCTGTACAGGATGACCGGCAGCGGGATGCTGACCGGCTTTCCGTTCACGGTCGTGATATGCCACTCATAGGCGTCGCCTACGTGACCGAAGAGATACTCCTGAATATCCAGGTCTACTTCGTCGTCCGCTTCCTGCGCCTTCAGGGATGCAGGGAGCAAGGCGGCCAGCAAGACCAGTATGTACTTCCAGTTTCTCATAACTCAACGCAGGCGGTCACGACATTGTCTTTCACTTTCACAAAGCCCGAAGATACGGCCACGTCACGGTCGGTCCCGTCGACGCGGTAGCGGATCACTCCCTCCACCAGGGCGGAAAGGATGGGCGCATGATCCTTCTGCACGACGAAACGGCCCTTCATGCCGGGCAGTTCGACCTGCTCGACGCGGCA
>CAMJHJ010000172.1 GCA_946405485.1 uncultured Bacteroidales bacterium
AATTTCGGCTGCCCGGTGAGCAAGATCGCGGGCCGCGGCGCCGGATCGGGCATGATGAAAGACCCGGACAAGATGGTCGCCATCACGAAGGCGGTTGTCGAGGCAGTGCGCAAGCCCGTGACGGTCAAGACGCGCCTGGGTTGGGACGAACACTCCAAGATCATCGTCGAACTGGCGGAGCGCCTGCAGGATTGCGGCATCGCCGCCCTGACCGTCCACGGCCGCACCCGCAGCCAGATGTACAAGGGAGAGGCGGACTGGACCCTGATCGGCAAGATCAAGGAAAACCCGCGCATGCACATCCCCATCATCGGCAACGGCGACGTCAATTCGCCGGAAAAGGCGAAAGAGTGTTTCGACCGCTACGGGGTGGACGGGATTATGGTCGGGCGTGCCTCGTTCGGGCATCCCTGGATCTTCAACGAGATCAAGGAGTACCTGCGCACCGGCGTACTGCCGCCCCCGATGCCCGTACGGGAGCGGGTCGCGCTGGCCAAGCGCCACTATGCCCTGGCCTTGGAACTGAAGGGCGAACGCCGGGCGGTCTTCGAGATGCGCCGGCATCTGTCCTGCTACTTCAAGGGACTGTCGGATTTCCGGGAGACCCGCGCGCGCCTCGTGACGGAGACGGACCCCGCGCAGGTGGTCGCCATCCTGGACGGGATCGCGGAGCGTTGGGGCGACGCCCCGCTGCCGGAGCAGACCGGCGTATATGGAATATAAAAAAGGAAGAATGATATGATCGACAAAGTGCTGTTGTTTCCTTACTATCTGACGCTTAAGGTCAGGAATGCACTGTATGACAAGCAGGTTCTGAAGAGCCAGGAGGCCGAAGTCCCCACGGTCTGCGTGGGCAATGTGACCGTCGGCGGGACGGGCAAGACCCCCCACACGGAGATGATCTTGCGAACCTTGCTTGCCGATGAGGAGTGGGGCAAAAAGAACCTCGCCGTCCTTTCCCGGGGCTATAAGCGCAAGAGCAAGGGATTCCAGCAAGTCACCACCCAGCGTAACGCATCCTTCTTCGGCGACGAGCCGGTGCAGATCAAGAAAAAGTTTCCGGGGGTCACGGTCGCCCTGGATAAGAACCGGATCCGCGGCTGCCGCAACCTCTGCCATCCGGAGATCGTGCGCACGCAGCGGCAGAACCGGCGTTGCCTGGACAAGGAATTCCCGGCGGCGGACCTGGTCATCCTGGACGACGCTTTCCAGTATCGCGCCCTGAAACCTACGCTCAGCATCGTCCTGGTAGACTTCAGCCGTCCCGTCAACAAGGATAAGCTCCTGCCCCTGGGCGGTCTGCGGGACCTGCCGGAACGGCTCGCCGACGCCGATGTGATCATCGTTACGAAGTGTCCGAACTACATGGACGACTGGGAGCGCACGGTCTGGGCGCAGTCCTGCGGCGTGAAAGACTATGCGACCTCTACCTGCACGGGGACTTCCCGCAAGGGGAGGAAGCAGTACGTGTTCTTCACCTGCATCAATTACTGCCCGCCCGAGGCGATCTATGAGGAATGCGACCCGCGTTACGTCTATTCCCCGCGAATGGTACTCTTCACCGGGATTGCCAAAGATACTCCTTTGCGGACCTATCTGTCAGACAATTACAAGATCGTGGAGGCCTTCCGTTTCTCGGACCACCATGCCTTCTCGGACAATGACATCCGCCGGATCACGGCAGCCGCAGAACGCTGGTCCACGGCCGCTCTCGGCACGACCGAGAAGGATGCCCAGCGTATCATCGCGTCCAAAAAAATGCCGCCTGCATTACGCAAGCGGCTCTTCCAAATCCCGATTACGGTTGATTTCCTGACGGAAGAAGAACGGGATTTCTTCCATCAGGTCCTTTTCGAGGCGATTAAACGGTAAGGATCTCCTTTTCCTTGGCGGCGACGAGGACGTCGATCGACTTGATGTTCTTGTCGGTGATCTTCTGGACTTCCTCTTCGGCCTCCTTCTCGGTATCCTCGGAGAGGCCTTCGTTCTTCTGGGCCTTCTTGAGGGTCTCGATGGCGTCGCGGCGGGCGTTGCGGATGACGATCTTGGTTTGCTCACCGGCAGCTTTCGCCTTCTTGATCAGCTCCTTACGGCGCTCCTCGGTGAGGGGCGGGATGACGCAGCGGATCATCTCACCGTTGTTGGACGGGGTGAATCCGAGGTTGTTGTCGATGATGGCCTTCTCGATCTTGCCGAGCATGGTGCGCTCCCAGGGAGTGATCAGCAGGGTGCGGGCGTCGGGCGTCGTCACCGAAGCCACCTGGGGAATGGGGCAGACGGTGCCGTAGTAGTCCACGGTCACGGTGTTGAAAATCGAAGGGTTGGCTTTGCCGACCCGGTAGTTCTTGAGGTCATCCTCCAGGAACGCGGCTGCGTCCTGCATCTTTTCGTCGGCTAGCGCGACGATCTCTTTCGCTCTGTCTGTCAACATATTGCTTTCCTATTTATAATTATCTATACATGTACCAGCGTCCCGACTTTTTCACCGTCGAGGATGCGCTTGAGGTTGCCCGGCTCGTTCATGTCGAACACGATGATCGGGACATTTCCCTGTTCGCAAAGGGCGAAGGCCGTAGCGTCCATGACCTTCAGTTTGTCGGCGAGGGCTTTCGAAAAAGTCAACTCGTCGTATTTGGTCGCGCCCGGGTCCTTCTCCGGATCCGCGGTGTAGACACCGTCCACCCGCGTACCCTTCAGGAGGGCGTCCGCCCCGATCTCCAGGGCCCGGAGCGCCGCACCGGAATCGGTCGTGAAGAAGGGGTTGCCGGTCCCGCCGGCAATCAGTGCCACGCCGCCTTCTTCCAGGACCTTGACCGCCGCATCGCGGACATAGTAGCGCGCGACAGGCTCCATCGGGGTGGCCGTGAATACCTCGGCCCGGATGCCCTGGGAGCGGATGGCCATCGCCAGGCCCAGTGAATTGATTACCGTCGCCAGCATGCCCATCTTGTCTCCGTCCACGCGGTCGAAACCCTTTCCGACCCCGCTCAAGCCGCGGAAAATGTTGCCGCCGCCGTTGACGATAGCAATCTGCATGCCACTGCGGACCGCATCTGCGATTTCGGCTGCCGCCTTGCCCAGACTTGCTTCATCGATTCCTTTGCCCTGAGGGCCGCCGAGGCTCTCGCCGCTGAGCTTCAACAATACTCTTTTATACATAATGAGTGGTCGTTTTTCGTGGGAAACAAAAATATCGGAAAATTATGAAACTTGCAAGAAAGAGCCTATATTTGCAGACACGAACATTTCGATTACTCTAGTTTGAAATAGATTATGGCATTATCGACCTCATCCATCGGCAAAAAGTTCATCCAGAGCATCAGCGGTGCTTTCCTGATCCTTTTCCTCCTGCTTCACGCGACGATCAACTTCTTCTCCGTGATCGACACCTTCACCGGGAAATATGGCGCCGTGGCCATCGATGACAAGCTGTTCTCCGCGGGGGACGGCCTCTTCAAACTCGGCTGCGATTTCATGTCCACGCCCTTCATCAGCATCATGGTCCCGATCCTTGCGCTCGGTTTCCTCGTGCACATCTGCTACGGTATCTGGCTGACTGTGAGGAACATGAAAGCTGTCGGCGGTCTGAAGCGCTATGAAGTGCCCAGCAAGGCTGCGGCCGATTCCTGGTCCGCCAAGAACATGGTCGTCCTCGGCATCGTGATCCTGGGTTTCATCTGCTTCCACCTGACCCACTTCTGGGCCAAGATGCAGCTGCCCGAGCTGTTCGGCATCGGCACCTATGAGGACAATCCCTATGTCCTGCTCAACGCGGTCTTCGGCAAGTGGTGGATCATGGTCCTGTACCTGGTGTGGTTCGTCGCCGTATGGCTCCACCTGGTCCACGGTTTCTGGAGCATGTTCCAGACCGTCGGCTGGAGCGGACAGATCTGGATGAAGCGCCTCAAGGTGATCGGCGTGATCGTCGCCTCCATCATCTGCCTGGCCTTCGCCGCCGTCGCAGTCAACGCTTTCCTGCAGGCCAATGCACTGATTTAGTTTTTGTTTAAACGAAAATATTTGCTACCTTTGCGGTCCCTATTTTGTGTAGGGATCGCAATTTTTATAGTTAACCATTTAAAGATCAAGACAATGGACACACAAAGCTACAAGACAGTATCCTTGAACAAGGCGACTGTTCAGAAGGAGTGGGTCGTCATTGACGCGACGGATCTCGCGCTTGGTCGTCTTGCTTCCCGCATCGCGCTTGTCCTCCGTGGCAAGACGAAGCCGGGCTTCACCCCCCACGTGGACTGCGGTGACAACGTCATCGTCGTCAACTGTGAGAAAGTCGCCCTCAAGGGCAAGAAGATGACGGACCGCGTCTATACGCGCTACACCGGTTATCCGGGTGGACAGCGTTTCACGACGCCGAAGGAAATCCTCGCTAAGAACCCCACCGAGTTGATTCGGAGAGCGGTAAAGGGTATGCTCCCGAAGACCCGTCTTGGTGACAAGCTCATCCACAACCTGTTCATCTATGCAGGTCCCGAGCATCCGCACCAGGCACAGAACCCTAAAGTTATTAAGTTGGACGAAATTTAAACAGAGCTAATGGAACAGATTCACGCCCTTGGAAGACGTAAGGCAGCTGTTGCTCGCGTTTATCTCGTTGCTGGAAGCGGTAACATCGTTATCAACGACCGCCCCCTCGAAGATTACTTCAAGGAGGATGGACTCCGTTATATCGTGAACCAGCCTCTCGCTCTCACCCAGACTGAAGGCCAGTTTGACATCAAGGTCACCATGGTTGGTGGCGGTATCAAGGGTCAGGCTGAAGCCATCCGTCTCGGTATCGCCCGCGCCCTGTGCGAGGTCGACAAAGAGGCTTACCGCCCTGCGCTCAAGGCCGCCGGTTTCCTGACCCGCGATCCCCGTGAGGTCGAAAGGAAGAAGCCCGGTCAGCCCGGTGCCCGCAGACGCTTCCAGTTCAGTAAACGTTAGTATTCACCTGTTTTACTTTTTTGCACAGTTGGGTTCCAAACCCTCGGACCTCCTTCGGGATGGGAATCCCGGGAAGCTACTGGAAGGTTGCCCATACTGCGGAAAATCCGGGAGACTGACTATGGAAAGGTCACTACTCCGGGATTGAAGAAAAGAGAAAAATTAAATTTTTTAAAAGAAAATGTCACGCACAAATTTCCAAGAATTGCTTGATGCAGGTGTTCATTTCGGACATTTGTCCAGGAAATGGAACCCCAAGATGGCCCCGTATATCTTCATTGAGAGGAACGGGATCCACATCATCGACCTGCACAAGACCATCGTCAAACTCGACG
>CAMJHJ010000173.1 GCA_946405485.1 uncultured Bacteroidales bacterium
TCCCGACTCGTCTTTATCAAGGGCGACCACTTCATCGCGAACAAGAACCCGGAGGAGTTCAACCGTGTCGTGCTGGATTTCCTGCTCGGTTAGGCGGGTCGTGGGGGATGAAGACGGCAAGTTTTTTCAGGAATGTTTTCATGCGATAAAGCTAAAGGTAATCATTTGCAATCGGGTTGCATGTCTTGTCCACGAAGTTCCCCGTATATCTCTCCGGGATAGGACAGTAGTGTCCCTACAGATATCCCCGAGACTTCGGCAACGCGGGTATGCCTGTCGTTATTCATTTCTTCCCTACCAGCAATGCCGATCCTGACAGTCCCATCCACCTGGCCTCCCACGGAGACATGAACTTGCCATTGTCTGTAGGAATTAACTCCGCTTGCTCGTAACCAAGGCCCTTGAGCTTCTTCACGAAGGCTTGCATGTCGCCGTATTTATCTTTTGAGAAGAGGTCGTGGATGGCGAAGGTGCCGCCTTTCTTCAGTATGCGCAGGGTCTCCAGCAGGATAGCTTGGCGGTCGCGGCTGGGGATGTTGTGATAGACATAGTTGGAGGTGACGGCATCGAAGGTCCCGTCCGGGAAACTAAGCTTTTGTGCGTCTCCCCGAGCAAAAGATGTCCTCTCTGCCACACCTTCCGCGAGGGCATTGTCTTCGCAGAGTTTCTTGCTGAAGGAAGAATACTCCGCTCCCCAGCGGTCGATGCCGTTCACCGTGCCATGCGGGTTTCGCTTGGCCACGGCGATGGCCAACGCTCCGCTGCCGCAGCCAACGTCCAGGCATCGGCCTCCCTCCGGCAGCTTGACATACTCCGCTACTCCGTCGATGATCTGACGGGACATCTGCCGCTTCCCGTCATAGGAGAAGGCCCGGTACATCAGTACCGTCCAGACGGTCACACCAGCCAACACCAAAGTAAGGATCAGGAGGAGAATCCTCAACCAGCCCACACCGATGATTAGTGTCAGAGCCAGAGCCACGGCTGTTCCTGCCGCAAAACTCCCTATCATGCCTTTCGGCATCCAGTTCTTATAGTTCGGTTTCATATTCCATGACGATTATTAGTTTTCTTTTCTTGTTTTGTTCCCAAGCCTCTCCCTGCAATTCTCACGAGACGGAAGTCGCAGCAGTCGCTGCCCTGACAGAGGGCCATGAAGCAGGGTTGCGATTATTTCAAGGTGGCCGCCGGTTTCTTCAACACCCTCTCTACCAGGCGCATAGCCAGGATGGCAACAGGGATGGTCAGGATCAGTACGACAATCAGCACCGGAATATTGTTGATGACGGGAATCATCAACTGGTCATAGCCCGCGGGCATTTCTTCGACGGCAGCGGCCAGGGAGCCCTCCGTGTCTGTCCACCAGTGGGAGATGTAGGCGAAGAAGGAGAAAGCGAAGGGAATGAAACTCCATCGGACCCCTTTCTTCGTATCATAGCCGAAGACCTTCCTGAGCAGCTCGGCCAGTGCCGTTATAACAACTGTAGCGATAATATAGCCAAGATCGGCTTCACCCGCAATCAGGAACAGGACGAGGATAAATCCGTTCAGCGCTGTCGCCGCTCCGAAACCTCGGATCATGGAGCATGTATAAAGATAGATGAATGCGAAAATCACGGGCAGAATCGCCCCGACGTACGCATAGCATGCCGGGTGGATGGCGCCGCTTGCGGCACCGAGGATGAATGTTAACAGATAGGCAGCGGCCATCAGAATGATTTTGAATGCTGGTTTCATATGTTTTAAATTTTTAAATGTTTAAATGTTCCATTCAAGTGCTCCTTGCTGGATGTCCTGCATCCGCTTGTAAAAGCCGCCGGAAGCTGTAAGTTCAGCTGGAGTTCCACACTCTTCTACCTTACCTTCCTTCAAGACCACAATCTTGTCGGCCCCGGCCACGGTGCGCATGCGGTGGGCGATGATGATAACGGTCTTGTCCTTGACAAGCCGTGACAGCGACTCCTGGATAAACGTTTCGTTCTCCACGTCCAGGGAAGCAGTGGCTTCGTCCATCAGGATGATGGGGGCATCTTTCAAGAAAGCGCGAGCGATGGAGATCCGCTGGCGCTCTCCTCCCGAGAGCTCACTGCCGTTTTCGCCAATCATGGTGTTCCATCCCTGCGGAAGTTTCTCGGCAAATACATCCACATGGGCAAGCCGTGCGGCTGCGATTACCTCCTCTTCTGAAGCATCCTTGCGGCCAATGCGTATATTCTCCAATACAGTGTTGTTGAACAGCGTAACGTCCTGGAATACGATGGAATACAGACTCATCAGCGTCTCAGGATCTATTTTGGAGATATCCATCCCGCCCACCGTGATGGTGCCGGACGGTATGTCCCAGAAACGGGAGGCCAGGCGCGAGATGGTGGTCTTGCCTGAGCCGGAAGGACCGATGAGTGCTGTCACCTCTCCCTGCTTTGCAGTGAATGAAACCCCGTCCAGAACCGTCTCAGACGAATCATAGGCAAAACGGACATCCTCGAATTCAATGTCATAGCCCTTGTTGGAAAGGGATTCCTCTCCCCGCTGCTCCGCGTGATTAAGGATTTCATCCATGCGTTCCGACTGGATACCCAGCGACACCACGGCGCCCAAGTTGATGAGCGACCCGGACATCGGGTCATACAGTCGGGATGCCACGAGCAGGAACATGAAGAGTGTAAGCAGGTCCAGGCTGCCGGCGGAAAGTAGTATAGCTCCGACCAGGGCAATGGTTGCTATTCCCAGCTTCAGGACCATCTGCCCGCTGACGACGAAGATGGCGACGCCCAGTTCGGCCTGGATGGCCCGCTTCTCCACCAGGTCAATGCGCGGCCAAAGCTCCTGCAGGTATTTGCTCTCCGCATCGTTGGCCCGAATGTCCTGGAACGCCTCCAATCCTTCCTGAATGCTGTCGGCCAACGCCACCTTCGCTTTTACGTTGCGGCGGTTGAAGCGGTTCTGGAACTTGGACGAGAACAGGACGATGCCGATGGCGATGGGAATCACCCAAACGGCTGCGAGCGCCATTCTCCAGTCGAAGAAGAAAAGGCTGATGCCGATGAGCGTCGTGGAAATCATCGACCCGATGAGTTCAGGCACCCAGTGGGACGTTCCCGTTTCAATCGTAGCCGCATCGGCCATGATGGTGCTGGTGAGGTCGGCCAGGTCCTTCTTGCCGAAAAAGGATAGTGGCAGGCGGCGCAGTTTCTCCGCCAGGGAGATCCTCCGGCGGCCGCTCTCCAAATACACGGTGACGAACTGATAGTTGTACTTGACGTATTCCATCGCCGCCACGGCTAGCAGACAGGCACAGATCTTCCAGATATACCCCCAGGTATTCAACGCGTTGCCTTCCATCAGGTCCTTCACCAGAAAGAACAGAAGGCCTACCGGCAGCATGAGGACGATATCCATCGCTGCGCTGGCAAGGCTGGATTTCACCAGGTCTTTCGCGCCCTGCCGGGTAAGGGCATATTTATGCCGGAGTGTTTCTATTATGCTCATTTGATGTTCCATTTGACAGATTCCACATATTGTTTCCACATAGAGGCGTACTTGCCGCCTTTCTCCAGAAGAGCTTTGTGAGAGCCGCACTCCGTCACGTGTCCTTCCTCAAGCACAAAGATTCGGTCGGCTCCGGTCACGGAAGAAAGCCTGTGAGCAATCATGATGACGGTCTTGCCGTCGGCAGCCATCTCGGTAAAGGCCTGCTGTACGCGGGTCTCGTTGTCCGGATCCGCGAAGGCCGTAGCCTCATCCAGAATGACGATGGGCGTACCTTTCAGCATCACGCGGGCGATGGCCACGCGTTGCTGCTCGCCGCCGGAAAGATAGGTTCCTTGCGTGCCGATGACGGTGTCGATACCATCGGGCAACTTGGCCAGGATATCATCGCACTGGGCTTTATGCAAGGCCTCGAGGACTTCTTCACGGGTGGCGTCAGGTTTGCCCAGGCGGACGTTTTCGAAGATGCTCGTCTTCAGCAGGCGGCTATCCTGGAACACAAAGGAGATACGGTCCATCAGATCCTTCTTACAGATATTGCGAATGTCCACTCCGCCCAAAGTGATGGCCCCTTCCGTCACGTCAAAGAAACGGGCGATGAGGCTGGCCGTCGTGGTCTTTCCGCCCCCGGAAGGGCCCACAAAAGCGATTTTCTGTCCGGGTTTGATGTCCAGGGAAATGCCGTCTACCGCAAAGCGTTCTGCTTCCGGATAGCGGAAACGGACACCCTTGAGCCGAATCTCATTGTCCTCCGGCAACCTGGCATCCGAAGGATCTGCGAGCGGATCGATTGAGAGGATCCTCCCCGTCTTTTCCAGCGCCTCGGCCACAATCATCTCGTTTTCGCTTGCGAACATGATCCGGTTCAGCGTGACGGCGATGGCCGGGGTGACGATGATGTAATACAACAAGTTCAGCAGGAATTCAGGCGAATAAGTCCCCTTCTTCACGACGATCAACGTCAGTGCGATGAGCACGGCAAAGGAGGCGTTGACGAGCGTCGTATACAGGGTCATCGGCTTTCGCAGGTCAATCGTATAGGCTATCACCCATTGCTTGTACTGGTCGATGGACTCCTTGAAGCGCTTGAATGAAAAGACCGACTGGCCGAAGGTCTTCACCACCGGGATGCCGCGGACATACTCGACGGCTTCGTTGGACATGGCGTCCAGCGCCTTGTTGTATTCCCCCAGTTTCCTGCGAAGCGTCGGTCCCGTCATTAGGGAGATCATCACGATGATGGCCAGCACGACCGTTCCCAGACACAACAGTCCCATCCGCCAGTCGAACAGGAACATCAGCACGGCAAGTCCGGCCATCGTGGCGTACATGCCGGCCTTATCCGGGAGCTGGTGCGCTAGGAAGGTCTCCGTGGATTGGGTGGATTCCTGCACCCATTTGCGCACCTTGCCGCTTCCCAGCGCATCCAGGAAGCCTATCGGCAATGTCATGATATGCCGCATCAGCGCCTTGCGCATATTTGCGGCAATCCTGAAAGCCGCCAGATGCGAGCACATCAGGGCGCCGAAATAGACGAGGATAGAGGCAATGGCAAAGGCCACAGCCATCCAGCCGTAATGGGCGATGCGACTGTTGTCTCCGGCAATCACATCCCTCAGGATTGCCCATATATAGAGGAAAGGGGCCAGGGCGAGCAATTGGCTGATGCCCGAGATGA
>CAMJHJ010000174.1 GCA_946405485.1 uncultured Bacteroidales bacterium
CAGTACCAGCCACTCACCAAGCGCGGCAACCACGACATCGGCGGCGGCTTCGGCGATGATCCGCTCTGGCTGATCTTCGGCACGGTGGCTTATATCAAGGAAACAGGTGATTTCAGCATCTTGGAAGAGAAGGTGCCCTTTGATAACCAGCCCGGAACGGAGAAGACCCTGCTGGAGCACTTGAAGATCAGTTTCGCCCGTGTGGCCGATAACCTGGGCCCCCACGGCCTGCCCCTGATCGGCCGGGCCGACTGGAACGACTGCCTCAATCTCAACTGTTTCTCCGATAATCCGGACGAGTCTTTCCAGACCACGGAAAACAAGACCGAAGGCAGCCGGGCCGAGTCCCTGATGATCGCGGGCCTTTTCGTGGCTGAAGGCAAGGACTTCGCCGAATTGCTCTCCCAGCCTGCGGTTTCAGCCGATCCGGCCTATGTCGACGAGGTGCGAGAGGCCGTCTCGAGAATGGAAACCGCTGTCAAGCAGCATGGCTGGGACGGAGAATGGTTCCTCCGCGCCTACGACTACTACGGACGGAAGATCGGCTCCTCCGAGAATGCGGAAAGCAAGATCTTTATCGAGAGCCAAGGCTGGTGCGGCATGGCCCGCATCGGAGCGGACGAGGGACTTTGCGACAAGGCGCTGGATGCCGCATCGAAGTATCTGGAATGCGAATACGGACTGGTGCTGAATGCGCCGGCCTTCAGTTCCTATATCAAAGACTACGGCGAGATCAGTTCCTATCCGCAGGGCTATAAGGAGAATGGCGGTATTTTCTGCCATAACAATCCCTGGGTCATCATCGCCGAGGCGATGGCCGGCCGCGCGGATGACGCCTGGCGGCACTATTGCAAGATTTCGCCTGCTTTCGCCAAAGACCAGTCCCTTCGCAAGGTAGAGCCGTACGTGTTCTGCCAGATGGTGGCCGGAGCCGAAGCCGCACACCCCGGTGAAGGCAAGAACAGCTGGCTTACGGGCACGGCCGCCTGGACCTGGAAGACGGTCAGCGAGTTTATCCTGGGAATCAAGCCCCAGTACGACGGCTTGCTGGTTGAACCCTGCATCCCTCAGCACATCGGTTCCTACCGGGTGCGACGGCGTTTCCGCGAGGCGGAGTATGACCTGACGATCCGCCTCACCGGGAAGGGAGGATTCTTCCGTATCCCTTACCGGCCGGGCTTCCAGGCTTTGGAAATCGAATTATAAGCTTTCCGGTAAAAGGTCCAGCGTGACGGTCCGGTCCCCGATGAGGACCCGGACCTGACCATGGGATCCTTCGATGGAGCGGACCAGGACCTGGGCCCTTCCGGCGAAGGGCCGGATCCGCAGCTTTTTCCCGTCTGCAGGACGTTCTGTTTCCTTGAATCCCGGATTGCCATTGCCCCAGCCCAGGAAACAGGCGTTTTCGACGCAGACATCCAGGCTCTCCTCGGCACTCCGGATATCCAGGACTGCCAGATCCTGCCCATCGGCCTTGAGGGCCGTCTTGGAGGCGCTCACGGAGGTTTCCGTCAGGCGTTCGGGCCACTGGTCCGTGGCGACGGTCTTCCCGTCTCGAATTCCCTTGGCACTGAAGCGCTGCGCGTTCCCGGCTTTCCAGGCCAAATGCCCGTCGCGGGGCATTTCCTGCCGGCCGAGACGCCGGCCATCGGCATATAGGATGACGCTGCTGCAGTTGGAATAAACCCAGACTTCTCCGTCGCAAGGGCCGCAGATATGCACCATCGGCGCATCCGTCCAGGCGGATTGGAGATAAAACGCTTCATCCTTCGGGAAACAGCAATAATCCAGGATGCCGAACTGCGAACCGGTCGCAGGCCAGGCCATCGGATTCGGTTCTCCGCGGTAATCCTGCCCCGTCCAGTAGAAGATACCGGCCGCCCAGGGCCGCTCTTTGTAGAACTTCCATCCATGCTCGATCACGTTGAGGCGTCCGGCCGTATCCACGCGGTTGATGGGTTTCATCCAACCTTCTTCCGGGACGGTGGCATAGCGGCCACGCGTGCCCGATCCCGTAGTCTCTTCCGTTCCCACAACCGGGTGATCCGGGTATTTGGCATGATACTCTTCGATGGGGTTCTGGATGATGTAGTTGTAGCCGAAGACATCGACGCCCTTGACGATTTCACGGCCGCCGGCATTGGCATAGGTGGCGGGCCGGGACGGATCGAGCCGATGGACTTCCTCCGTCATCCGCCGGGCGATGCGGTAGCCCTTCTCATTGTTTTCGACGGCCCATTCCTCGTTGCCGATGCTCCAAAGGATGACGCAGGGATGGTTCCGATCCCGCCCGATCAGTTGCCGCAGCTGGCCGAGCTGTTCTTCGTTGACACCCAAAGGGCGGTTCTCGTCGATGACGAGCATTCCCAGTTCGTCGCAAAGGTCCAGCATGGCGGGCGTGGCGGGGTTGTGCGAGCAACGGACGGCGTTGAAGCCGTAACGCTTCAGTTGTTCCAGCCGGTAGCGCCAGAGTTCATCCGGGACGCCGACACCTACGCCGGCGTGGTCCAGATGCAGGTTGCAGCCTTTCAGTTTGCAGGACATCCCGTCGATGAGCAGGCCCCGCTCCGGGTCGAAGACGATGTCACGCATTCCGAAGCGGCGGCTGTATTCGGCGGACAGTCGTCCGTCGTAGTAGAGCCGGATTTCCATCGTGTAGAGGTAGGGATTGCCCGGTGACCAGCGATGTTCCGGGCGGATGACTTCCCGTCCTTCGGCATCCAGGATCCGCCAGCGGGTCGAGACTTTCGCCGGGTCGAGGTCCTCGCTCGCGAGAACGGTCTCGAAGCGGGGTCTTCCATCCTCGATGACGAGCGACCAGGGTTTCATCGCGACGGGACCGGCCTTGTGGAGGCGTACATTGCGGTAGATGCCGGCTCCTTCGTAAAACCAGCCCTCCTCGAGGGAGGCATTGCAGCGTACCGTGATCACATTGTCGCCTCCGTATTCCAGATAGGGGCTGAGGTCGTAGATTTGAGAGACATAGCCACTCTTTTCGTGGCCCAGGTAGAAACCGTTGCAATAGACTTCGCTGTCCCGGAAGATGCCTTCGAATTCGATCCAGATCTGCTTTCCCTTGTCTTCTGCCGGAATGGACAGGTGCCGGCGATACCAGCCGACGGAGGATCCGGGCCAGCGCCATCCGACGCATTTGTAACCGTGGGAGTGGCTGGCCTGGGCGCTGTAGGGCAGGTCCACGACCCAGTCGTGGGGGAGACTGACTTCCTGCCAGGCGCTGTCGTCGAAGTCCGGCATGATGGGCGAGCGGCTCGAACCGGTCGTGGCGGCTTTGCTGAACCAGGAGAAATATTCCGTGCCGTGGGTGAAGTCCTTTTCCATCGACGCCGCGTCTCCGAGCGCGAATGTCCAGTGGTTGTTGAGGAGAAAAGAGGTGAGCAGGATCAGAATCGTATTCATACTGCAAGATAATGAAATTCGCTTGCAATTTCAAGAATTCCCGGTCTTTCCGTATCTTTGTATAGAATCCCAAATGAAGTGTCCATGAAGCTTTTCGCCCGTTTTTTTCTCTTTCTTTTCCTGACTTTGACGATGCTTTCCTGCCAGCGCGGCGTCGCTGTCAAAGGCAATACGGTCACCGTCCGCATATCCGGTGGCGACGGAGTACCTTCACTGGTCCGCCTGCAAGTGCTGGATGAAGGGATCGTGCGTGTCAGTGCGACGTCCGACCGTCGATTCGCAGACCGTAAGAGCCTGGTCGTCGTCTCGCAAGAAGCCTTCCGGGATTTCCGGGTGGAAAAAGATGGAGAAGGTGTCCGGATCTCGACGGCACGGCTTTCCGTCCGGATCCTGCCGGACGGCGAGATCGCCTTCCTGGATGCGGAAGGCCGGCTGCAGCTGGGTGACGGGCATCTTGCCCTGTTATCCCGTGAGGTCGAAGGCAAAAAGGGCTTCTCCACCCGGGTCTCGTTCGCAACGGCTCCGGATGAGTCCCTGTATGGCCTGGGACAGCACCAGACCGGCGAATTTGACCGGAAAGGAACGGATGAGGAGTTGTATCAGTACAATACCAAGATCAGCGTCCCGTTCGTCGTATCCACGCGTGGCTATGGCTTGCTTTGGGACGCGTATTCCTATAGCCGCTGGGGCAATCCGGACGGGTATCGGTCTCTGCATGACATCTTCCGGCTCTATGACCGGGATGGCATGGAGGGGGCTCTGACCGGGACCTATACGGCTGCGGACGGTACGGAACTGGTCCGAAGGGAAGACAGCCTGTATTTTGAAAATGAATGGGCCATCCGCAACCTGCCGGATTTCAAACTGAACGGAGCGAAGGTCGTCTATGAAGGGTTTCTCGAGGCTCCGGAGAGTGGCGAGTATCGTTTCTCCCAGTATTATGCCGGCTTCCAGCATACGCTGGTGGACGGGAAGGAAGTGATGTCGCGTCGCTGGCGTCCCGCCTGGAACCCCAACAGCTACCGTTTCAGCGCTCATTTGGAGGCTGGGGCCCGCGTACCGGTACGGATTGAATGGGAGCCGGATGGGGATGTCTCTTATATTGGCTTGCGGGTTGCGCCGCTCCAGTCTTCGGAGGAGATGCAGCGGATCCGTTTCTGGTCTGAGTTTGAGCCGCAGCTGGACTTTTATTTCATTGCGGGAGACGATTATGACGGGGTGATCCGGGGTTACCGGCAGCTGACGGGCAAGGCGCAGGTGATGCCCAAATGGGCTTTGGGATTCTGGCAGAGCCGGGAGCGTTATTCCACGCAGGAAGAGTTGGTCTCAACGCTCGCCCAGTTCCGCCGCCGCCATATCCCCGTGGACAATATCGTCCAGGATTGGCAGTATTGGCTGCCGGACCAGTGGGGGAGTCACGCTTTCGATCCGGCGCGCTATCCCGATCCGGAACAGATGCTGGACAGTGTCCACGCCCTGCACGGCCGCTTCATGATCAGTGTATGGCCCAAGTTCTATACCAACACGGACCATTATAAGGAATTGGAACAGGGAGGTTATGTGTACCGCCACGCGGTGGAAGATTCACTCAAGGACTGGCTGGGCTATCATCAGACATTTTATGACGCGTATGCCGAAGGTGGACGGAAACTGTTCTGGCGTCAGATGGATGAGAGCCTGTA
>CAMJHJ010000175.1 GCA_946405485.1 uncultured Bacteroidales bacterium
GCCTTGGCAAACACCCCGTCGGGGTGTATGTATTTGCCAATCGTCGAACATTTCGCCTCCAGCGCGTAGTAGCGCGCCTTCTGCTCGGCCGTCAGTTCGTCAAACTTCATTTCAAAGGTCGGCGCAGCCTTCGCCGTAGGCCTTACAAGGTCCTTCCTTCCCTCCTTAATCAGTTCGTCAATGTGCTCCTCAAAAGCTTGGTCCCCGTTCAGGGCCTCCTTCGCCTTAATCCCTTCGCGCAGGTACGCAATCAGGGATTTCAGCTCGCCAATTTCCCGCACGGTGGCCCCCAGTGTCTCCAAGTCGGCCTTCTCCGACTCGTTCTCCACTCGGTAGTTCTTGCCGTTCACGGCCAGCATAAAGTCCCGTGAACAAAGCTTCATCGCTTTCAGTCTGCTATCCGCAGCCTCGTACATTTCCTTGGCAATGTTTGCCACGTGGTTTGCGCTTGTAACGGTCAGTCCGTCCTTCCCAAGCATGTTGTCGTGTGTCATTTGCATCATGTGTTCGATTAAGTCTACGCCTGTTCGGCCGCTTTTTTTCCAACAGGTCGAAAAAAAGTGAAAAATGTCAGGAAGCAGAAAGACCGGGCCGATCTGTTCGTATATATAGGTACGATGGAAAACATTCTTAATCTCAGATCCCTGATGAATCAGGCGATGGAAGCCGATGTCACGGCCCTCCGACAGTTTCTCACCACGAATCCCGGGCAGCCGCTCGTGGCCACCGGCTCCGGCGGAGCCGAGTCCGTTGCGGACTTCGCTGCCCTTCTGTACGGGGCTAACGGCGGCCTTGCCACGGCCGTATCTCCCTACACCTTGAACTCTTTCAGCGACGATACGTTGAAGACGGCGAAGCTCCTGCTCGTGAGCAAGGGCGGTCACAACAACGACATCGTCTTCGCAGCCAAGCGGGGCCTGGCCGTGAACCCGGCCCGGACGGCCAGCTTCACCCTGTACACGGGCGACCGTAACGAAGTTCGGAAAGCCTTTGCCAAAGCCGGTTCTACCCTGTCCTTCGACATCCCCGGCCTGCGGGTCCACGATGACTTCATCTCGACCCAGACCCCGGTGATGTACTTTGCCCTCCTATGCCGAGCGTTCGATCCCGACATCGACCTGTCCAAGTACCGGACGGCCCCGGCGGCACCGTATCGACTGGAGCGGAACGACGGAACGGCACTCGATCCGGCGGACTTCAAGGATGTCCGCAGCTTCATTTTCCTGCACGGCTCCTGGGGCCGTCCAGCCGCGGCCAACCTGGAAGGCAAACTCGTCGAAAGTGGTCTCTGCCCGGCCTGCGTGCTCGATTTCCGGAATTACTGCCACGGACGATTCATCTTCACCTCGGCCCATCTGGAGGATTCGGCTGTCGTAATGTTCGTCTCCCCGCGGGAAAAGGATATCGTCGCGCGCACCCGGAAATTCCTCCCGGCATCGACCAGGCTCGTCCTTATCGAGACGGAAACGGACGCACCCGATGCCAGCCTGGACCTTCTCATCCGGTCCTCGGCTTTCTTCTTCGACCTCTGCGCGGTCACTGGCACGAACTGGGTGTCTCCGAAGAACCCCGGCAAGATTGACAAGCGGCAGCCGATGTGGGTGCCGTTCATGGCGGAGTTGAAGCGCAGCGGCTCTCTGACCCTCCGGAAAGACAAGACCCTATGACGAAACAACTGCAGCAAATTGTCGACAGGCTTCTGTCCGAAGCCGGGTTTGGAATCCGGTATGCCGCCTGTACGGAGGGAGGGGATATCGGCCGGCTTCTCCGTGACCTGACGGACGAGACCGAGTACCGGTTCATGCGCGGCCGTAACAAGCCGGACATCCGTCCGGAGACGCTCTCCCGGTGGGAGACGGAACTGCGGGAGGCGTTCGCCGAGCTTGAAATAGAGGTGCGGAAGCGCTTCGACTACTACCGCCGGAGCCGGAACCTTGTCCTGATCGAGTATCCGATGCTGGCGGTCAAGATTGGAGACGGACTCCGGAAACGGGGCATTCCCTTCCTGTTCGAGACCCGCCTGGACGAGAACGTGCTGACCGTCCGGGTGGTGAACGAGTATTTCCTGGAGATTCCGGTCACGCTGGAAAGCGTGGACCGGGTGGTCGGCCTGGTACCGTACTGCCTGCACCGTCCGGACCTCGCCCGCGAGGAAATCCCCGGGGTGCGGCGGATCCGAGATTACGGTCTTGCGAGGTCGTGGAACGAAAGGACGTCTTCCGGGAGCGAGTAGTCGAGACTCCCGTTGTCGCGCAGCTCCATGAGGAGCCGTCCCATGAGGTTCGGACCGACGAACTCCGAGCCGTCCTGCGAGGGCTTGACACCCCAGGTGTCGGGGCTCTTCTTCCGGAAGGTCGTCTGATCCTCGACAATGTACAGCCCTCGGGTGCGCTCCAGTTCCTCCCGGAAGGCCTCGCTCTGGCGGTACTTCTCCATGAGGCAGAACTTCATCGCGTCCACGATGATCTCCCCCCAGTCCGGACGGACGGTCCCCACCTTCTCGAAGTGCTTCGCCTTCATCTTGATGGTCTGCCCGTTGACGGACCAGATGGCCTTCCGCGACACGGGGTCCGCGAACTTCATGACCTGGAAGAGCTTCTCGGTGCAGTCGAAACGCACCCCGTCCACCACGAGCGGCGTCCTCCCGAAGTTGGACAGGATGCCCCACGACTGGTCCACGGAGCAGAACGCTGCCGTCCTGTCCTTCGGATAGTGCTCGATGGAATAGTACTCCGGGTAGTTCTTCTCGATGAATTCTCGGATGTGCATGGCTGTGACCTTAGTATTTTACGATGGTTTTCTGCGATCCCTCGATCAGTTGTCCGTGCTTGTCCAGCTCGACGGAGTCCACCTGCAGGATCCGGATGGCGCCATAGTCGAGCACGGCGTAATTGTTTCCGGCCTCGGGCTTTGTCTGCGCCTTCGGCCAGACAAGAAGCACTACGCCAATCCCAAGGAGGAAGGCCGAGGCGGCCTTTTCCGCTTCCGGGGAGGCCGACCCGATGCGCTGGTTGACGGTGTTTCCCTTGCCAATGAGCGTGTTCCCAATCCACTTGCGGAAGTATTTTCCCATGGAGCGAGCCTTCTCCGGGATGCTTAAGCCGAGCTTTTCCTCTGCCCGGGCAACAATCTCCGGGTGAACGGGCTGGGCGGAGAAGATATGGTTTCCCTCCTCGAGGTCGGGAATCACTGCCGTATAGACATACTTCTCCGGTCGTCCGGAAGCGCCGGCGTAATGGGCTGCCGTGGCATAGCACGAGGACAGGTAGGCTCCGGCTCCGAAGCGGCATCGGGCCGCTCCCTTCAGGATGTACGCCGGATCGAAATGGTCGAACAGGTTAGCCGATCCGTGATAAGCGATGCTCATAGTTCTATGTGTCAGTTGTTCATCTTGTTGTCAGTCCTTGACCGCGGTGGCCTTGGTGCCCATCCGGGAGACGCTCCGGGAAGCGAACCGCTGCGCGTCGGTCAGGATCCGGACGAGTTCCGTTTCGTCCAGGTCCCGGAAACGCTTGCCGGAACAAGCGATGCCGTAGATGATCGCCGAGGTGGTCGCGTCGCCGGCGCCTTCGGTGTCCACGACATGGGCATTGACCACCGGCGGAAGCGTCTTCCAGTCCCCGTCCAGGAACTTGTAGCGCAGGCCTTCCTTGCCCAGCGTCTGCACGAACAGCTTGTCCCGGAAGCTGTCCGCGAAGGATGTATCCGGGATGTTCTCGTTCGAGAACTTGATGATGTCGCTGCGCCGCACGCTTTCCAGGTCCGCGTTTGTCTCGATGCGGGCCGGTTCGAAATAGACGGTCGTTCCACGCTCGCGCAGCGCCCCGGCGATGTACCGATGCCCGGCGGCGGGGTCGTCGAAGAAGTAGAACTCCGGGATGAAGTCCTCCTGCAGGGCCTGGACGAAGGCCGGCGCCTGGTCCCGCACGCGGAGAAACCTCCGCTTCGGGAACCGGCTGCCGCCCGGAGATCCGGCCCGGACGCTCACCTTCATGGACCCGTCCGGAAACCGCTTCCGGGTCACCCGCAGCAGCGAGGTGCCGCCTTCAGGCGTGTTGGTCACGAATCGGGTGTCGCAGCCGAACCGCTTCAGGTCCTCCGTGATCCGGAGGCCCTCCGGAGAGTCGTCCAGGCACGCCTGGGGATAGGTCTCGAGCCCGAGCCCGGCCAGGATGCACATCACGTTCCCGCACGTCCCGCCGACTTCGTCGCCGAGTACCGTTTCCGTGAACCGCCGGCTCCCCGGACCGTCCGGATACTCCCGGACCACGTTCGTGTCCAGGTTATAGATGCCCGAGCCCAGGATGCGGGCGATGGTCTTCTTGCTGTCCATAAGCAGTCAATGTTCCAAATTCCTCCTAAATATACCGGAAATAACTGAAACTTTTGCTGCCGAAAATGAAGAATAAGATAGTGAAGGATTGAAATTGTATACGATGACCCTTCAGACCGACCTTCGCTGGATTCCGGAATCCTGGCCGCGAAATTGTTGGAAGAGTGCTGGTTATAAGTTTCGGAGCGTTTCTTCCAGCGTGTAGGCCTGATAGATCTGCTTGGCTTCAGTATAGCGGGTGTTGATTTCCATGAACGTCCGCCAGATGTCTATGAACGGACTGAAGCGGACGGCTTCTTCCTTGCCCTCCCGGGTGACGGCGCGGCAGCTGTTGCTCCCGCTCAGGGGGCTGCCTGCGAAGAAGAAGGTCAAGGCGCGGACGGTTCCGTCCTCATCCCGGATGACGGATTTCTCACAGGCTTCCCACCATTCCAGATAAACGCCCAACGTCGCGTTCTGCAATCCGCTCGTGCCGGTGTAGGCCAGGTTATTCTTGAAAGGCAGGGGAGTGAGGAACATCCGGCTGTCCGAGAGGATGGCCTCCCGGTGCTCATAAAGGAAAAATGCGTTCTGGAGGAACGTCTCCACCCAGGATTTGTCTTCTTCCGCTTCCGCGGGCTTCTTCCGCGACCCGGGTTTCCCCACCTGCAGATAGACCCCGGTCGTATCCAGCCCCGGCTCATCCGGCAGAATGACGGCCGGCTGCACGGCCTTCGGATAGCATTCCAGCTCTTTCCCGCTGGTGAGGATGATCTTTCC
>CAMJHJ010000176.1 GCA_946405485.1 uncultured Bacteroidales bacterium
TCCTGATTCTGGTTTTGGTCCTGATTCTGATCTTGGTTCTGATCCTGGTTCTGGTCTTGGTCTTGATTCTGGTCCTGGTCCTGATTATTCTGTCCTCCGCCGCCATTTTGCTGCTCGTCTTCAAGCATCTTCTTGGCATAGAGGTAGTTTTCTTTCGCATCCAGATCCTCCGGACGCAGCAGCAGCGACTGCATGAAAGCCTCGACCGCGGCCTTATAGTCCTTTTGCTGCAAAGCCACATCGCCGGCATTGAAGTAATAATCCGCAGCATGGGGTGAAGCGGGAGCCGCTTCCTTGATGGCAGCAAGAGACTTGGCCGCCGACGCATAATCTTCCTGACGGTACAGGGCAGAAGCAAGGTCATACTGACCGGCCACAGATGCCGTATCCTTCAAGACTGCCTTGCGATAGTCGATCTCGGCTTCCTTGAAGGCACCTTTGCGGAACTTGCGGTTGCCCGCACGCACCTCATGCCGGTCTACCTGCGCCAGCACGGACAGCGGAAGGGAGAGCAACAAGATCGCAGCCAACAGATATCTTCTCATTCGAACAACCTCCTTTTGGGGCGCCGCTCGCCGATCAGCAGTTCCAGCACGAACAAGGCGAGCGCAGCGGCAAAGAAATACATATATTGCTCGTCGTATTCCTCGAACACGACGGAGTTGAATTTTTCCGCTTCCATCTTGCGGATGTCATCGATGATGGGATTGAGGCCGAACTCCTCGCTTCCCGCACGGACATAGGCTCCGTTTCCGGCCGCGGCGACATCCCGGAGCGTTGTCTCATCCAGGCGTGTCACGACGATATTGCCTTCCTTGTCCCGGAGCAAGCCCCCGTCCACCGGAATGGGCTGGCCCTGCGAGGATCCCACACCGACCGCATATACCTTGCACCCGAGTTCCGTCGCCTGCCGGGCGGCGGCGACGGGATCGTCCTCGTGGTTCTCACCATCCGTGATCACGATGATGGCACGGCTTTTCTCACTCTGGGCGCTGAAGCCTTTCGCCGCCGTCAGGATGGCGTCTCCGATCGCCGTGCCCTGGATCGGCACGGAACGGGTGTCGATTGAATTCAGGAACATCTTGGCCGAAACATAGTCGGTCGTGATGGGCAACTGAACGAAGGATGTGCCGGCAAAGACAATGAGTCCGATACGATCCTCCTGGAGTTTGTCAAC
The DNA here is from genome assembly GCA_946405485.1 of uncultured Bacteroidales bacterium. Next base: position 1,178 of record CAMJHJ010000176.1, read on the forward strand.
CAGGCGCGAAATCGCCAGTTTCGCCCGTTCAAGCCGGTTCGGAGAGTAGTCCTGGGCCAGCATCGAGTTGGAAACGTCCAGGCAGATCATGATCTCGGCCCCCTTGGTCTCATGTTCCCGGAGTTTGGCACCCACCTGGGGACGCGCCAGGCCGATGACGAAACAGGCGAAAGCCAAAGTCCAAAGGATGATGCGTATCCATCCCTTGCTGCGGGAGCGCGAAGGCATCAATTCCTCAACCAGAGCTTCGTCACCAAACTTTCGGACGCGCAATGTGCGCAGGCGCCGGCTCACACCATACGCAATGGGAATGAGCGGAACGAGCAGCAGCAGCCACAAATATATGCTACGGGCAAAAATGATCATGGCAGGCGTTTCAAGAAGAATCGGATCAATAATTCAAGCAACAGGCAGATCAGTGCCGCAAGGGCATACCTGCCATACAACTCCTTGTAGACGGGGAAACTGTCTACGGTCGTGCGGACCTTTTCCATTTTGCCGATTTCACTGTAGATTTCGGCAAGCTTGGTGTTGTCCGTCGCACGGAAATAACGGCCCCCGGTCGTTTCGGCCACGGCCTGCAAGAGTTTCTCATCGATCTCCACCTGGACATTCCGGGTCTCGACGCCCCAGGGAGTGATGACCGGATAAGGAGCCATTCCGTTGGCTCCGACGCCGATCGTGTAGACCCGGACGCCGTAGGTCTTGGCGATCTCGGCCGCCGTCTCCGGCGCGATCTCGCCACAGTTGTTGACACCGTCCGTCAAGAGGATGACGACCCGGCTCTTTGCGTCGGAGTCTTTCAGGCGCGCCACGGCGGTCGACAGGCCGTTTCCGATGGCGGTTCCGTCCTCGATCAGATCTGTGGAGATCTCCTTCATCAGGTTGATCAAAGTCGCCCGGTCGGTAGTCAGCGGGCATTGGGTGTAGCTCTCGCCGGCAAAGACGACGATGCCGATCCGGTCGGAAGGACGGTCGGCGATAAACTCAATCGCAATATCCTTGGCCGCGCTGATGCGGTCGGGAGAGAAATCGCGGGCCAGCATACTGGTCGAAACGTCCATGGCCAGGACGATGTCGATGCCCTCGGTGTCAATCCTCTCCAACTGGGAGGAGGAGCGGGGACGGGCGATGCAAACGATGATCAGGGTGAGCGCAGCAAGCCGCAGCACGAAGGGCAGATGGCGAAGGATAGCCAGGGGCGAAGTTCCCGTCAGTGTCCAGGGAGTCGCAGTCGGAACCCGCAGATGAGGTCTGCGGCCGGACAGTTCCAGCCACAGGTAGTGAGCCAGCAGGAGGACCGGGATGACGAGGAGCCAGAGCAGTTTGGGATACTCGAAATACATTATCCTTCCTCCTCCTTTTCAGTTTGGTCCGCCTCCGCATCCAACTGTGTCTGATAGGTCGACGTGACAAAACGGACCGCGGTCGGAATTGCACGGGCGTTTTCCTCATCAGAAGCTGTATGCTTGGCGAATTTGACAAAATCGGACAGTTCGAAGAGATCCTTGACCTCCGCATAAAGCTCGGGGGTCAGGTCCGCTTCCGACTTGAGGCTCTCGAAAATCTCCGCGGTCGTCATCTCTTCGGCATTGACGTCGAAACGGGACTCGATATAGGTCCGCAGGGTGTCCGTTATACCCGAATACATCGCCTTTTGTTTCTCCGGAGCCCAGTACCTGTCGCCCCTGTACTTATCCAGGCCGCGCAAGGCCACGATGTATGCCGGCTCTTTATAGTACGAGGCTTCATCCTTGCGTTTGCGGCTCAGGATCAGGCAGACAAGCCCGATGATGAGGACGGCCAGCAGGTAGAAACCCAGGACCCAGGGAAGGATCTCCTTGAATGTCAACGGATAACGTATCTGCCCCTTGATGTCGTGGATCTGGAAAGTGGCCGTATCGATGGGCATCGGACGGACATCCAGGACCAGGGGATCGAAGACCAGGGTATCTACGACTCCGTCCAGGCTGCGCTGGATGAACAGCGGCGGCAACTGGATTTCCCCTTCCTCGAAGGGCACGATCCGGGTGCTGACCCGGATGTCGACGGGAATGTCTTCCCCTTTGTAAAGGGCCTTCCGCTGCTTCGGGGTCAAGAGGCTGTCGACACGCCAAGACGCGGCCGTCACCCCTTCGATGAAACCCTTGGACAGGTCCGGAAGCTGATAGGTGGCTCCCTTGGGGGCGTTCTTCAGGACGAATCCGTATTCGAAAGGATCCGCCACCAGGACGGAATCGCGCGGCAGGAGCGCCTCCAGGAAGGTCTCCCCCGCGGGAATGACACCCTGTGCGAAAGCCGTCAGCGGCAGAAGCCAGGCGGCGAGGATGAACAGCAATCTTCTCATTTATGCTGGAACAACGACATCAGCCCCTTGACGTAATCACCGTCGGTGGCTATGTCGACACTGTCTATCTGATATTGGTTGAACAGGCGTTTTTCGCGGTCGGAGACCGTCCGGTACCATTGCGCATAACGGGACCGCACCGATTTCGAAGAGGTGTTGACCCAGGCGGAGGCGCCGGTCTCGGAGTCCTTGACGTGGACCAGGCCGACGTCGGGGATCTCCTTTTCGCGCGGATCGGTAACCTTGATGACCGAGAGGTCATGGCGGCCGGCGGCGACCTTCAGGGCCTCCTCATAACGGGGATTGCCTTCCGCGTCCACATCCACCAGGTCGCTGAGCAGGAAAGCGGTGCATTTCTTCTTGATCGCATTGGTCAGGAAACGCAAGGCTTCGCCGATGTCGGTCGCATCGGAAGAAGGCTCGAGCTCGATGATCTCCCGGATGATGTGCAGCAGGTGGCTGCGGCCCTTCTTGGGCGGGATGAATTTCTCCACATGGTCGCTGAAGAAGAGGGCGCCGACCTTGTCATTGTTGATGCTTGCGCTGAATGCGAGCACGGCCGCGATCTCGGCGAGCTGCTCCCGCTTGGTATGCGCCGCCGTGCCGAAAAGGCCGGAACGGCTCACATCCACGAGCAATACGACGGTCAGTTCGCGCTCCTCCTCGAATACCTTCACATAAGGGGCTCGCAGGCGGGCGGTGACATTCCAGTCCATGTTGCGGACATCATCGCCGTACTGGTACTCGCGCACCTCGCTGAAGGCCATGCCCCGGCCCTTGAAGGCGGAATGGTATTCGCCCGCGAAGACCTGGTGGCTCAGCGCCCGGGTCTTGATCTCGATCTTGCGGACTTTTTTCAGCAAGTCCGCGACGTCGGTCTTGCTGCGTTGCATTACGGTACGATAACGGCGTTGATGACCTGGGCGATGATCTGCTCGGTGGTGACGTTCTCGGCTTCGGCTTCGTAGGTCAGGCCGATACGGTGACGGAGCACCTCGTTGCAGACGGCACGCACATCCTCGGGGATGACATAACCGCGGCGCTTGATGAAAGCGTAGGCTTTGGCAGCCAGGCTGAGGGAGATGCTGGCGCGGGGGGAAGCGCCATAGGAAATGAGGCCCTTGAGGTCCTTCAGGCCATATTCCTCCGGGGTGCGGGTGGCATAGACGATGTCGACGATGTAGCGCTCGATCTTCTCGTCCATGTAGACATCACGCACGACCTGACGGGCCCGGACGATATCCTCGGGATTGACCACGGGGTTGGGACGCGGGAACTCACCGCTGTTGTTCATCCGCACGATCAGGCGCTCCTCCTCCTTCTTGGGATAATCGACGACCACCTTGAGCATGAAACGGTCCACCTGGGCTTCGGGAAGCGGGTAGGTGCCTTCCTGCTCGATCGGGTTCTGCGTGGCCATCACGAGGAAAGGCTCGGGGAGCTTGAAAGTCTCGTCTCCGAGGGTAACCTGGCGTTCCTGCATCGCCTCGAGCAGGGCGGACTGGACCTTGGCGGGGCTCC
>CAMJHJ010000177.1 GCA_946405485.1 uncultured Bacteroidales bacterium
TCCTATGCTCCACAAAAATCCCTCTCAGAGTAGTCTGAGGGGGATTTTTCGTATATAGTGGCCCAAATAATGTCCCATTTTTTCAAAGAATCCTGCGAAAAAAGATGCTCGTAGGCAAGCGCAGTTTCTAGAAGAATTTCCTCGGCTTGTCCCGTCATTAGCAAAAGAACTGGAAATAACAGCCCGGACAGGCCTAACGATAAGAAAGCGGCAAGGTCATTTCAAATGAGAGTCCCCCTTCCGGGCGTAGGCTGGCCTTGATCTCCCCACCGTGGAAACCGACTGCATTCCTGACGACGGAAAGGCCGAGTCCGCTGCCGGTATCCACATTCCAATCCGTGCCGGTCATCCCCGGAATCCGGAAAAAACGCTCGAATATCTTGTCCAGCATTTCCGGAGGAACGCCCACGCCGGTATCGTAGTAGAAGCATCTGCCAGGCTTCGCTTCGACGTGGATCTCCGTTCCCTCGCCCGCGTATTTGTAACTGTTCTCCACCAGATTCCTGAATACGGCATACATCAGACTCGGACTGCCGTTCATATGCAAATTCTCCGGGACGCTATTCTCAACCGTCATCCCGCGCGAAGAGATCTTTTCGGCGAATTCATCCAGGACGCTGTCGACGATTTCCTTCAGGGCGAACCGTTCGACCTTGATCATCTCCGGGGATTCCTCGATCTTGGTGACCAGTCCGATGTCCCGCAGCAGATCCGACAGACGGAGCGTCTGCAGATAAGCCCGCTGGGTAAACAGCTCGCGCCGCTCATCATCCATATCTTGGAAGTCGGTGAGCGCTTCCAGATAACCGCGCAGGCTGCTGACGGGGGTCCGCAGTTCGTGGGCAATGTTGTGCGTCATTTCCCGTTTCAGGCGCTGATTGTTGCGGCGTTCGCTTTCAACGGCATTCAGCGCGTCCTCCAGAGATTTGTAGCCCCGCAGCATCGAATGTCCGATCAGGGCCAGGAATATCAGAAGCAGAATAACCCCTACAACGACGAATATGGTATCCGACCTCAAAAAATGCTTCAGGTCAACCTCATACGGGACCGCCACGCGGATGATCCGGTCTCCATCCATCTTGGTCAGATAGCAATAGTCGCGACCTTCCGTCTCAGAATGCCGGATGGCCCAGCCCGGACGGTCTTCCCGGCACTCGAGGAATTCAGGCCGTTTGCTGTGGTCGGTCGACAGATCGGGTTCATCGGAATCATACAGGACACCCCCCTCTTTTGACAGGAGCGTGACGCGGACCTCTTCGTTGAACGAGACTTCGGGACCGAAGATGGCAATCCGGTCCGCGTATCCTTCCAGACGCGATTGAAGGACCAGTTTCTTGTAATTCCGCTCGCTGTGCATTGTATAGACGGAGGCGGCCAATGAGAAAACGCCGACTACGACCGCCATATACAGCAGCAGCTGCTGCAGGTAAGATTTGTTACTGCTCATATTTCAAACTATATCCAAAACCTACGCGGCTGACCAGCAAGCCTTTGTGGTCGGCCAGTTTCGATCGGATATGCGCGATGTGGACATCTACGGTCCGGTCAATAACAAATGGTGCATCCAGCCAAAGCGCCTTGATGATCTGGCTGCGAGTGAAAAATATCCCCTGATTCTGGATCAGGAACGCCAGGATCTCATATTCCTTTCTTGAAAACAGGACCTCATTGCCTTCGAGGAAGACTTTCTCCGCATCCAGATCGACCGACAGGAGGCCGCAATGGACCAATCCAGTGCAACTTGACGCGGAGCGTTTCAGGACCGCTCCGATGCGCGCTAACAGTTCCGCCGTCGAGAACGGTTTCGCAACGTAATCGTCACCCCCGGAAGCGAAGCCGGAAAGGAGGTCTTCCTCCGAAGACCGGGCGGTCAAGAAGATAATGGGTATCTTACATCCTTTTTCCCGGAGGACCCCGGCCAGTTCATATCCGGACATCCCCGGGAGCATTACGTCCAGCAGGATAAGCCGGATCCTGTCGTTCATCATTTCCAACCCATTCTCGGCACTCTCCGCTTCATAGGTCTTGTAGCCGGCCCGTTCGAGACTGAACTTCAGGATCTCCCGAAGGTCGGCGTCATCTTCTATAATCATGATTTCTTCCATAATGGCAAAGTTACATTTTTATGAGGCCGTTACCAACGGCTTAACAGAAACTTAACCGCCGTTTAATAGACGCTTAACAGCGTCTGTTTTTCTTTGCAGCGGTTAAATACAGAAACAATGGAAATGAATAAGACTGAAAACAGGGTGACTAAAGCGGAGAAAATCTGGCGAATCTATAACTGGATAAGGTTTATCTTGTTCATAATCTTCATCCTGTTCTTGGTCATCGGATTGAACAGGGCGTCTTAGTTTAATATCAATCGAAACAGAATGACACAGTTTATTTTTGGCGGGATCATCGTATTCCTATGCGTACTTGCCATATTCGATCTCGTCGTTGGTGTGAGCAACGACGCCGTCAATTTCATCAACTCGGCCATCGGTGCGAAAGCCGCACGTTTCAAAACGATCATCGCGGTCGCGGCCACCGGCGTTTTCGCCGGTGCCGCCCTGTCCAACGGAATGATGGATGTAGCCCGCCACGGCATATTCGCCCCACAGTATTTCAGTTTCTACGAAGTTATCTGCATTTTCCTGGCCGTGATGGTCACAGACGTGATTCTTCTCGACATTTTCAATTCCCTCGGGATGCCGACGTCCACCACCGTTTCTTTGGTGTTCGAGATGCTGGGAGGCGCACTCGCCCTATCACTGGTAAAGATGGTCCGGGAAGACGGCCCCGGCCTGGGAGAGCTTCTGAATACGGACAAGGCCCTGAGCGTAATCGCCGCCATCTTCCTGTCCGTCGCCGTAGCCTTCATTACGGGCATGCTGGTGATGTGGATATCCCGGCTTGTATTCACCTTCGTCAAACCCCGGAACGGATCCCTGAAAACCATCTTGTTCGGCGGAGTCTGCGCCACGGCCATCGTTTGGTTCCTGCTTATCAACGGACTCAAGGGCTCGGTCTTTATGACGCCGGATATCAAGGAGTTCATCAGTGAGAACACCTGTATGCTCCTGGCCATCGGCTTTGCGGCGATGACCGCCCTGATAACGATACTGGCCTTTTTCAAGGTCAACATTCTCAAGACGGTTGTCCTGATGGGAACCTTCGCGCTTGCAATGGCTTTCGCAGGAAACGACCTCGTAAATTTCGTGGGTGTCCCGCTCACAGGGCTTGACGCGTTCCTCGATTTCTCGGCCAACGGGAACGGCGATCCCGATGCCTTTATGATGACTTCCCTGCAGGAAAGCGCCCATACCCCAGTCGTATTCCTGCTGCTCTCCGGGGCTGTTATGGTCCTGACCCTGATCCGTTCTAAGAAAGCCCAGAACGTCGTCAAGACCAGTGTAGACCTGTCCCGGCAGGATGAGGGAGATGAAATGTTCGGCTCCTCCTCGGTGGCCAGAAGACTAGTCCACACCTCCCTGCGCATCTCGGCTTTCCTGAACAGCCTGGTTCCCGCAAAAGTGAAGGCTGCCATCGGGAAGCGTTTCAACCAGGACGGGACCGCCCTCGAAGAGGGAGCCGCCTTCGATATGGTCCGAGCCTCCGTCAATCTCGTCCTCGCAGGTCTTCTCGTCGCATTGGGTACCTCCTACAAGCTGCCGCTGTCAACCACGTATGTAACCTTTATGGTAGCGATGGGCGCCTCCCTGGCCGACAGGGCCTGGACCCGGGACAGCGCGGTCTTCAGGATCACCGGCGTACTCTCCGTAATCGGCGGATGGTTCATCACGGCCGGAGTCGCGTTCATCATCTGTTTCTGCGTGACGAACGCGATGTATTTCGGCAGGTACTTCGTGATGTTCCTTTTCATCGCACTCTCCGTCTATCTTCTCTGGAGCAACCAGAAACGTTTCGCAGAAAAGAAGAAGCAGGAGGAGGATGAACTGTATGACAGAATGCTTTGCAGCCATGACGACGAACAAATCTGGAGCCTGCTCCGTGAGCACATCCTGCTGGGCAATGCCGGCCATCTCGCGTTCGTAGCGGATGCCTTGAAAAGATCCACGGAAGGATTCCTGAACGAGGAATACAGCCTCTTGAGAAAACTGGACGGACAGATAGACGAGCAGCGGAAAGCCCTCAAGCGCCAGCGCAAGCGGGAAGTCATCTGTATGCGTCGGCTCGATCCGAAACGCTTCCTACCGCTGAACACCTGGTATTTCCTGGGTATCAATTCCTGCAAGCAGATGCTCTACTGTATGAAGCGAATCAACGATCCGGTTATGGAACACGTCGGGAACAGCTTCTCTCCGATACCGAAGGAATTCCATGAGTCGTTCATTTCCAGAAGGGACAGTGTCATCGCGCTCTATCTGAAAGCATTGAAAGATCTCCGGGAAGGTGATTTCGACGATATGGACCGCTTGAGAAAAGAATGCACGAAACTTGAGAACGACATTTCCGACGACTGCCGGATCGCCTTGGAAAGCGCGCAGGAGCCCGGGATCAATCTCGACACGCTGATGCTTACGGTGCAAGTCTTGCAGGAATCCGAGCAGTTGACCAGTCTCCTGAGCCAGATGCTCCGGGGCATGATTCATTTCGAACCGTCTTCGTCGTTTTGAGTTATACCATCGAAGAAGCCTTTTATGCAAGAGGACCGGAAAGCGGCCTATACGCCAGCAGCACGGTACTATGTGAAAGAGTGTAGCAAGGACAAGCTGGTGCTCTCGCGCGAAGAAGTGAATATGGACGGGCCGAACCTGATCGAGGGCGATGTGACGTTCCGGAGGATGGGGCTGTTCACCAAGTAGAATCTTCGGCTTTTAGCCTTAAAATGAAAAATCTGCCGTCATCTCAAAGGAGGTGGCGGCAGTTTGTTTTCCCGGGCGCTTTCTCTTATCTGCTTCTACTCCAACCGGAGTTTTTCTTCGTGCCGTCCCAGTTAGTAAGTTCATTGTTGGAGCCACCTCCGCCACCCCCGACGCTGACACCACCTTTTCCTCCGGCAGCGAGCAATAGGTTTGTTACGATCTCCTT
>CAMJHJ010000178.1 GCA_946405485.1 uncultured Bacteroidales bacterium
GGACTATCTGGACAAGCACCCGGACGGGTATTGCCATCTCTCGCCTGCTCTGTTCCGACTGGCACATTGATGGGGCAATAAAACCAATCTAATATCCTTAATAAACGGAAACGTTTGCGTAAAGCAGGCGTCATACCGTTGTTTTTGCGTATCATTGCGGAAACAGTAAAATCCATCATGAAAGACTGCGTTACCAATGATCCGAAAGAACGGTCGGAGTATCAGTCCCCTCGGATTGAGACGATGGCCATCAAGCCCGGAAGTGCTTTGTTATCCACATCGAACGAGCATTGGGGAGAGGAGGCCCTTTGGGTATGAAGAGATTCTGTCTGATAATCCTGATGGCCATGGGAATCCTCGCTTGGGCCTGTACGGAAATACCTGAAGAACCCATCACACTCAGTAACGGACAAGAGACGGTCCGCATGATTGTTTCGGCTGATTTCGGTTCGCCCCAAACCCGGACCACGCTCCACGAAGATGGATCCACCGTCCTCTGGAGTCCCGGAGATTCCATCCAGGTGTTCCGCGGCGGTGCCGGGGCAAAATTCGTCTCCAATAATGACGCCCCGGCCGAAAAAGCAGAATTCGCCGGTACTTTGAGCCAAAGTTCGGATGCGTCAATCCCCTATTGGGCCGTCTATCCCTATGATGTACAAGACAGTTCGGACGGAAACGGCGTTACGACGCGGGTTCCTTCCGTCCAGAAAGCCTCCACAGCTTCTTTCCAGGACGGTGCCTCCCCGGCCATCGCCTGTACATATGGCAACTATTCCGAAGGTGAGGAAATCCCTTTGTCTTTCCATAATATCAGTTCCGGCCTGAAATTCTCACTGGCCCATTCTGACATCACCGCCGTCACATTCCGGGGAAACGCCGGAGAGAATGTGGCCGGGCGCGTGAAGGTCGGTCTCAATGCGGAGGGTGTGCCCACCATAACCGAAACTATCACCGGTGAGAAAGAAATCCGCATGACCTTCGGCTCCGGCGAGGAATTCCCCCGAGACACCTGGTTCTATCTGACCCTGCTGCCCCAGACCTTCTCCCAAGGGTTCACGATCACCTTTGAGACGGCCACAATGACAGGGACTTATACCTGTGAAACGCCCGTCACATTCAACCGTTCTATATGGAAACGGGCGGAACGTATCGAGGAGGATATCCATTTCTCATTCCCTTCCCTCGCCTCCAAAGAACTCACATTCCGGACCAAAGATGCACACGGCGTCGGGATGAACCAGCTCGCCAACGACGAGTATGAACTGGATCTCTCGGGTGGCGATCCATATATCTATACGACACTTTTCACCGATAACCTGGATCCCGAACTGAAGATTGTGGATTTCGAATATAAGTATGGAAGCGCGATCGACGTGTTCCAACTGTATTTCGTTGTTCAGGGGATTACGACCGAATCATCTTCCAAACGCTTCGGTAACCTCCCGTCCGCCTCCTACTACAAAAGGTTCACAGGGGACCTGTCAGCCTTCCGAAATGCTAACTGGGGCCTTGCCGGAGATGGACTCCGTTTCGATCCGGGCAACGAAGGAAAGGGGAAAATGTATGTCCGCAACTTCGTTATCCGGGAGATGACTGAAGAGGAAAAGATTGCCGCAGAAGCGGCAGAAGCGGCAGAACAGAACAAACAAAAGATGGCCCAGCGCCTGACAGACTATCTGCAGCGGTCCTTCCCATCCTCGGTGGATCATATCACGGTCACTTCGGACAAAGTGACCGTGGAAGGTAACTGCAATGGCACCGGTGCTTTCCTGCTTGCCGAAATCACGCCCTGGCAGGACGTGACGGAAATGGAGTCTTTCCCCTATACCACAGAGCTTTCCGGCGGTCGATTCTCCATCACGCTCGATCGTCAGGTCACAGACCGTGAAGGGATCAATTACGACCGCGTCTTTTCGAAATGGGCAGTCGTCAAGGTCTCCGGCGACAAACAGACGCTGGATTCCCACGCACGTTATGCGGACGAGGTGGCAGCCGTCCAATCACCGGCCGCCATGCCACCGAAACACAAGAAAGGCCTCGCTGCAGGCAGCGGAGACTTGTATTATTCGGATATGGACGCCCTGGGTATCGGCAGCATCACGATGAACATCTCACTCGAAGGAATTGTCGGCAAGGAAGTCACTTCCGGGACAAAGACCAACTATGGCGGTCATTCCTACCAAGTCATCGCCGGCGGACGCAACAATGCGGACAACATCACTATCCAGGCTTACAAACGTGGCATTCCCGTAGCCGCGATTCTCCTGGCTGGCTACACTTCGGTTTATAAGGATCCTGAAAATGACGGTGGACCATTCACGATGCCGAACTTGACGACGGCCGCCGCATTCAACCAGTATGTCGCCGCCCTGGATTTCATCATCCAGCGCTATAACAAGCCTAACGCCAAGTCCGGGCGCATCACCAACTGGATCATGCACAACGAAGTGGACCAGGGGAAGGTCTGGACCAACATGGGCAATCAGCCGATGGAGCGCTACCTGGACCGCTATATCAAATCGATGCGCATTTGCTACAATATCGTGCGCCAGTATGACCAAAATGGGTCTGTCCTTGCCTCATATACCCACTGTTGGACGGCTAAGGAAGGAGAGTATTCCCCGAAAGAGATGCTGGAACGGACAGTTGAGTACTCCGAGGCAGAGGGGGATTTCCGCTGGGGAGTAGCCTATCATCCTTATCCCCAGAAATTGACACAACCTCGTTTTTGGCAATATGACACGAAGGCGACGGATTCTGATGATTCCCCGTATGTCACATTCAAGAACCCGCAAGTCATCGACCGCTGGATCCGGAAAAGCCGGAACTTGTATAAAGGAACGGAGAAGCGTGTCCTATTCTTTTCGGAGAACGGAACCAGCAGTCCGTCCTATAGCGATACAGACCTGGCACTGCAGGCGGCCGGAGCTTGCTGGCTCTGGAAGAAGATTGAGCGGCTCGAGGGCGTCGATGCCATCCAGTGGCACAATTGGAAGGACAATGCCACGGAAGCGGCCAGCGGATTGCATCTGGGTCTGCGCGCACTGGGCGAGAGTCCTTTCAACAACAATGATCCGAAACCGGTGTGGTATGTCTGGCAGGCAGCCGGCAGCAATAATGAGGAGGCAGTTTTCGCTCCTTATCTGCCGGTTGTCGGATTGTCTTCCTGGGAGGAAATCCCTTAGTTGTTTTTACGGCTATAGCGGAGGAGGAGGCTGCTCCGGGGTTTGTCGAGGGTCAGGGTGAGGCCTTCGGCTAGTTCGCGGCCGGTTTGCTCAAAGATTGAGCCGGCGGGCATGATCCAACTGCGGCCCTCATCCCAGAGTAATGCCGGATCGGGTTTATGGCCCAGGCGGATCGAGTCGCGGCCGGGGGCGGCGACATCGGGATCGAAACTCAGACGGTAAGTGGCATCGGAGTCCAGGCCGCGCAGCTGCACGGTATAGGTTGAGTCCGGTGATTCCTTGCGGCGGAAAGCGACGACGATGCCGGTTCCGTCGGACGGGCGGTCCAGCTGGTAAGCCATCCATTGGTCGGCACCCGTGATATCCCCATAGCCGCTCAGCGGATAAAAATCTTCCAAGAAATAATCTTTCAAGCCCCTGTACAAGCGGATAATGGCCTTCTCTCCTTCGATCGAAGGGCTGCTGGATCCGCCGAGGGCGCCCCAGGTGAAGTTTACTCCGGCTGCCAGTATCGAACGGTAGTCATAAGGATTCATGCTGGCGCCGCAGGTGCAGTTGACCGGCAGCCACTGATTGAGGTAATAACCGTGGCACTGCTTCCCGTCGATATAGTTGGAATAATCTGATCGCCAGAGCGTAATGGCACGCGAGACCATCTCGAAGTCCAGCCGGCGGCCACCGCCGGCGCAGTTATCCATAATCAGGTGCGGCAACTGCCCGTGAAGGAAATCCAGATAACGGTACAGGCCGGCGATGTATTTGACCTCCGTCATTCCCCGGCGTCCGGGCTCGTCGTTATTGAGCCAGAAGGGCTCCGGCATGATGTTGAAGTCTTGGCGGTAGACGTCCACCTTATTGTCCGTGAGGCTTTTCAGAATCTCGTTGCACACCCAATCGAGGGCTTCCGGATTGCCCAGATTGACGATGAAGGCCGAATCCACAGGTTCTTCCAGAGGCACGGCCGGCGCACCCGAAGCGGCGAGCATCCATTCCGGATGGGCGTGGGCCCAGTCCGAGTCCACATTCGCCCGCTCCGGCTCATACCAGAGGAGCAATTTGCTGCCGACCTCATGTGCAGCGTCGGCGACGGGTGCGATGCCGTCGGGGAAACGCTGCCGGTCAGGCGTCCAGTTGCCCACGGCGCTGTGCCACCAGTACCCATTCCTATAGTCGCCTGCCCGGTCGTACCAGCCCGCGTCGATCCAGAAGACGTCAGCCTTGATGCCCAGGCGTGCCTGCTGGCGGATGGACGCAATGGCCAGGTAGTCCGTCAGGCAGGCGAATTCATCGCAAGGCCAGGGCCCGTGATGGTCCAGGCCGGAGAAGATGGGTACTTCGACCGGACGTCCGTTCGCTTCCGGGTGATGGTGCGCGAGAATGAAGCGGCGAAGGCGGTTCTGCCCGTCCATGCGGTCTTCTCCCTGCCAGGGAATCAGGAAGGCGGAGGCGGCGCGAATCTCCTCGCCGGGACGCAGGTATGCGTCGAAGTCGCGCAGGCCGGCGCAGACATGATAGCCGTCACTTGAACCGTGCTTTCCGGTTCGGAAAACATCTGCGGTCCAGCTGCCGGTCCAGCCGACGCCGTAGACGATGCCGCCCGCAGGGGTCTTTACGCTGAAGTAGGGCATGGTGTGGCTGGAGGAGCGGCCGCCGTCGGGTTCCAAGTGCAGGGTTTGGCCGGCGGTGAGCAGGGTGTCGCGGGAGCGGAAGTCGGCGGCGCTGAAGTAGGGGCCGTCGGCGAAGTACACCGCCCAGTCAGGATCGGCAGCCTTGAGGGCCGGCGGGCAAGCTCCAAATGCGGCTACGTCCATCCTCGCTTCGCTGCGGCTGAGT
>CAMJHJ010000179.1 GCA_946405485.1 uncultured Bacteroidales bacterium
TTCCTCCAGGGTACGCAGACCACCTACGGCTTCGTGCCGGAACAGAGCACGGACTTCATTTTCTGCACCGTGGGCGAGGAATGGGGATTCGTCGGCTGCCTGATCGTCGTGCTGCTGTACGTGTTCCTGATCGCGCGCATCATCCTGGATGCCGAAAAATGCCGCGAGGGTTTCTCGCGAATCTATGGCTACTGCGTCGCGAGCATCATCTTCATGCACCTGTTCATCAACATCGGGATGACCATCGGACTGATGCCCGTCATCGGCATCCCCCTGCCGCTGCTCAGTTACGGCGGCTCCTCCCTCTGGTCCTTTACCATCCTGATTTTCATCTTCCTCGCGCTCTACAAGGAAGAGAATAAGTACTTTTAGCGAGTACGGCCGGAAAGCCAGGCTGCGGCACGGGCCGGTTGGTCCGTGTTGATGTAATCGATACCCAGACCGACGGCCATCTCCCAGCCCCTTTTCGTGTCCGGGAAGCCCCACAGACGGAATCTTTTCCCTTCCGCATGCACCTGGGCGGCCACCTTTTCAATCCGGTCCTGCTCTTCCGTGCTCATCCGGCCAAAACCGGTCCAGTCGCTGTATTTCCCATAGCTCTGGCTGATCAGGGAAACCCTTTCCAACTGTCCGGCCGTCAGTTCCCAGTCCGGCCGGCCGTCGAAGCAGACCCAATCCGGATACCGGTCCCAGTGCCCGGCCGGGATGTCACTTCCGGTGGTGATGGTCAGGCAGACGGCCAAAGGATTGGCCGCCCTGTCAAAACACGGCACGAGTCCATTCGATTCGATCAGGGCCACGAGCGTCTGGAGCGAACGCTCCCCCTCGTTTTTCAGGTCCACCATCAGCTGCAACGGCCTGCCATCTGCATACGGCTGCCCGCCATTCCGCTGCATCACCTGACGGATCGGCTCCAGGTACATCCCGAGCAGCATCCGGTCTTCAGTAATGTCCTTCCGGTCATGTCCCACGTACAAGGCCCCTTCAACCAGCCAGATATCCGCCTCGATCGAAGCTGCTCCAGCCTCCCAGGCGCCCCAGAAAGGACGGGCTTGGGCATAATCGTTATGGCTGTGGATCAATACCTTCCCAAACTGGGCAGGATTGACTTTCCGCAGATCGGAACAAGATCCGGTCAGGATAAGCGCCGCCAACCAGGCTAAGGCGTATAAAATGATGATCCTTTTCTTTCTCATACTTGTCAGTGTCATTGGATCCTACGGGATTTCCGGCAGCGGATATCGGCGCTGGAGGCGCCGGCGAGGAAGCGATAGCGCCCCGGCGCGAGGGTCCAGGCACGGGCGGTCTCAGACCAGTATTTCAAATCATCCACGGCGACGGGAATCTCGACGCGTACGGTCTGTCCGGCCGGGACGAACACGCGACGGAAGCCGCGCAACTGGCGTTCCGGACGGTTGGGCCGGGTGCGGGGATACTGCAGGTAGAGCTGCACCACCTCGTCCCCGTCCACGGCGCCGGTATTGGTCACATCAACCGACACCCGGACTACGCCATCCTCCGGAGCCGAGACTTTCAGGCCCGAATATTTGAAACAGGTATAAGACAGGCCGTGTCCGAAGGGGAACAGGGGTTTAGCCTTGGCATACATATAAGTCCGTCCCTTCGTCAGGTCGAAATCCATGATGGGCGGCAGGTCCTCGATGCGCTCAGGCCAGGTCTGGGTCAGGCGGCCGGCAGGGTTGACTTTGCCGAGCAGCACATCGGCGACGCCGTTGCCCAACTCCTCGCTGCTGTGCGTGCACTGTACGATGGCCGGGACATGGTCCTTGGACCAGCGGATGGCATAGGGGAAGGTCGTGACCATCAGCAGCACCGTGCGGGGATTGACGCCCATCACCAACTTGATGATATCTTCATGGGGTAGGACCAGCGACTGCCGGTCCACATCTTCCATGCCGTCCTGGACGATCATCGAATGGCTCCAGCCGATTTCCGCCCCGCCCCGCTGGACATCCAGGCAAGGGGATGCGATGTTGCCCGCCACCACGATGGCCAGATCTGCTTCCGCAGCCTTGCGCAGGCCTTCACCGCCGAAATCTTTGGTCTCCAACAGGATCTCCACGCCTTCACCCAGGGCGGCCTTCAGGCCCTCATAGATCGTGACCTTGTGGTCCATCTCTCCGCCGTACCAGTCTTGCAGGACTTCGTCGGCATAGGGACCTATCAGGGCCACCTTCTTCAGTTTCTCAGGGCGCAGCGGCAGGATGCCGTCGTTCTTCATCAGGACGATGGAACGGGCCGTCGCCTCCCGGCACAGTGCCGCCGCCTCGGGCGTCGAGGAAGGGACAGGACTCCCGTCGCGGCCGATGGTCGCATACGGGTCTTCACCGCCCAGCAGGCCCAGTTTCTCCTCCACGTTGAGGTTGCGCTGGATCGCCTCATCGAGATCCGCCTCTGTCAGCAAGCCGCGCCGCAGCGCCTCACGCACCGCCCCCTGCGAGTCTTCCAACTCATCGGACAAGAACTGCGTGATGCCCGCCTTGACGCTGGCGGCCGCCGCCTCGGCGAGGTCGGGATAGATGTGGTAATCATCCACCAGCCGGCGCGCGCCGTCCTGGTCCGTGATGACGATCCCGTCCTGACCCCATTCAGCGATCGCCATGGAGCGGATCAGGGGATGGATGGTCATCGGAGTGCCGCCGGAAGGGTTGTAGGAGGTCATGAAACCGCGGCAACCTGCCTCGGTGATGCATTTCATGAAAGTGTAGGAATAGTATTCGCGCAGCTGCCACTCCGGGAAGTCGGAGGAATAATAGTGGCGCCCGTTCTCATAGCTGTTGGCGACGAAATGCTTCAGCACGCAGGCCGAGCGCCAATGCTCCGGATCCGGCCCCTGGGCTCCACGCACATAGGCTTTCGCCATTTCAGCGATCAGCCAGGGGTCCTCACCGTAACACTCTTCGGTGCGGCCCCAGCGCGGGTCGCGTCCCAGGTCGACATTCGGGCCCCAGATGATCAGGCCGCCGCGGTCCGTCTCCGGATTCTGGAAATACCAGCGCTGCTCCAGGGAAATCTGCGCAGCCACCCGTTCCATCAGCTCCGGGTCCCAGGTCTGCGCCAGTCCGTACGCCTGCGGGAAAGAAGTCGTCGGCAGGGGCGGATGGACATTGCCCCAGGGTGCGGGGCCGCCGTAAGCGATGCCATGCATGCCTTCGGAATAGTAGGAAACAGGGACACCGAGGCGCGTGATGCCCATATCGACCGACAGCAAATGGATCTTTTCGTCCAAGGTCAGGTCTTTCGGAGTGATGCGGGTCTGCTGGGCAAAAGCCAGGGCGCCGGACAGCAGCAAGGCCGCAGAGGCTGCAAGGGATAGGATTCTGTGATTCATAGGGTGGATTGGAAACACGTCATTCAAAGATAGCGATTTATCGCTGAATTTCGTAGATTTGTAAGGACCAATCCGTTTCTTATGAGCAATCGCCTTCTGTTTTTCCTAGGCGCCATGCTGCTGGGCGTGACACTTTCCGCCACCCCGGCCGGCATGGACCGACCCGATACCCTGCGCCTGCTCTGCATCGGCAACAGTTTCACCGAAGATGCCGTCGAGCAGAACCTGCATGAGATCGCTGCCGCGGACGGGCATGTCCTGATCGTCGGCAACATGTATATCGGCGGCTGTTCGTTGGAGAAACACTGGCACAATGCCGAACGGGACTCCGCAGCCTATGGATACCGCAAAGTCGGATTGGACGGGATGAGGGTCAAGCGTCACAAAGTCAGCCTCTCCACGGCGCTTGCCGATGAGCCTTGGGATGTCGTGGTTTTCCACCAGCAAAGCGCTCAGGCCGGCAGGCCGGAGTCTTTCGAGCCCTGGCTGACCAACCTGCGACGGTATGCCAAGGCGCGTACGCCCCGCAACTGCAAGCAGATGATCCACCAGACCTGGGCGTATGCGCAGAATGCGACCAACGAGGGTTTCGCCGGCTTCGACTATTCTCAGGAGAAGATGTATGAAGCGCTCTGCCATTCCATCGAGGCCGTGGCGAAACGGCACCGTTTGGAAATCATCCCGTCCGGCACGGCGGTCCAGAACTCGCGCCACACTTTCAACCGCGAAAACGTCACCCGCGACGGCTACCATCTGCACAAATGGTTCGGGCGCTATCTGGTCGCCTGCACCTTCTACGAGGCCCTGTACAAGACTTCCGTGGTCGGCAACGCCTACCGTCCGCCGCACCTGGGCGAAAGACGGGTGGACATCGCCCAGAAGTGCGCCCATGCCGCCTGCCTGCATCCCATGGAGGTGACGCGGGTGGATTTCGACAAC
The DNA here is from genome assembly GCA_946405485.1 of uncultured Bacteroidales bacterium. The sequence goes on from CAMJHJ010000179.1 coordinate 4,292, forward strand.
CCATTCGACACCAGCGGAGGCAACTGGAAGCCCGATTATATCAATACCGATCCCGCAAAGGTGCCGGCCTACACCCTGCCCGACGCGCTCACGATGCAGGACGGCAGGAAAGTGACCTCTCCGGAGCAATGGTACGGTGAGCGAAGGCCCGAACTGCTGGAGCTCTTCGAAACCGAGATGTACGGAAAGGCCCCCGGACGCGTGGAAAACCTGACTTGGGAAATCGCCGAAGAGGGCCCCGCCCTGGACGGGAAGGCCCTGCGGCGGCAAGTGCGCATCTTCTATGCCCCGCACAAGTATATCACGGCGCTGATGTACCTTCCCTCAGACGCCCAGGGACCGGTGCCGGCCTTTTTGGGAATGAATTTCGACGGCAATGCGACGGTCGCCCCGGATCCCGGCATCCTCTATCCCGAGCCGAACTATGCGAAAGGCTACCGTATCTATCAGGAGCAGCCAAGGGGCAGCAACGCTTCGCGCTGGCCCCTGGAAGACATCATTGGAAGAGGTTATGCGCTCGTGACCTTCCACACCTCCGACATCGACCCGGATTATGACGACGGTTTCGGCAATGGAGCCACGCCCCTGATCTACCGCGAGGGACAGACATTCCCGGACCCGGACCAGTGGGGGACCTTGTCCGAATGGGCCTGGGGAATGAGCCGGGTGCTGGATTATCTGGAAACAGACCCTTC
>CAMJHJ010000180.1 GCA_946405485.1 uncultured Bacteroidales bacterium
GGTTGTAATTTTGGAATCAGTTTCCTAACTTTGTAAGGAAGGCCCCGGAGGAAATGAGGGCCGATAATTTTTATATATAAGAGTTTATGTCACTGAACAAAGTCATGTTGATCGGTAACGTTGGAAGAGACCCCGAAGTACGTTACCTTGAAGGAGGATCCGGCGCGCAGAACGCCACAAAAGTCGCATCTTTTACACTGGCCACCACCGAACGTTACAGGGACCGCAGCGGAGAATTGCGTGAGAATACCGAATGGCACAACATCGTCGCCTGGAGGAATTCCGCGGACCTGGCGGAGAAGTTCATCCGCAAGGGCAGCCAGATCTATATCGAAGGAAAGCTCAGGACCCGTTCCTGGACCGACCAGCAGGGAGTGAAGAAGTTCACGACCGAGGTTGTCGTCGACAATATCCAGTTGCTGGGCAAGCGCGGGGACAGTCCCGCAGGCGACGGCCCGGAGGGCTATGGCCAGCAGCGTCCGGTGCAGCAGCAGGGCGGTTATCCGCAGCCCGGCCCTTACGGGTCACCCGCTCCGCAGGGGTATCAGCAGCCTGCAGCTCCCCAGGGCTACAACCAGCCCGCGGGCTTCCAGCCCCGCCAGGCTGCTCCTGTCCCTCCGCCTGCGGCCCCGGCTCAGCCTTCAGCCATCGACATCATGGGAGAAGACGGCACGGACGACCTTCCGTTCTGATTTTTCCTGAAAAATATCGAAAGACGGTGCAACGCCACCGTCTTTTTTGCGTTATTATTGCAGAGACATCCGGAAAATGACCAGACAGGAAGCCACAGAGTTCTACAGAAGCCACAGCAAGGCCGTTTACAATACGGCGTTGCGCATAGTCCGCAACCCGGCGGAGGCGGAGGAGATCATGCAGGATACCTTCATGAAGTATTTCACGAAGGGGCTTCCCGGGCTTTCCGAAGCCAGTAAGTCCGCATGGTTACGTACCACGTGCATCCGGATGGCCATAGATTGTCTGCGGCACAGGAAAAGAGGTCTGGACCTGTTCGTGGACAGGATGCCGGAAGAGATGGAAGAGGAGCTGGAGATTCCGGAAGGATTCGACATCGTCCGGATACGCAATGCGATGGAAGGGCTGCCGCATCCGTATGCCCTGATCCTGGACCTCATACTGATCGAGGGGATGGACTATGCGGGAATCGCCAAACTGACGGGGCAGAAGGAAGTCACGCTCCGATCGTGGTATTCTAGAGGAAGGAAGAGACTTATCAAGGAACTCAAAGCACAGACGATATGAAAAGGCTTGACGATTATATACGTGCCAATGCAGCGGCATTCGACACGGAGACTCCTCAGGAAGGAGCGGAAGAGCGTTTCCTGAAGAAGTGGGAGGCGGGTAGGCAGAGGGTCCGGATATTCCGGGCCGTCCTGCCCGCCACCGCGGCCGCGGCGCTGGCCGCCGTGCTGCTCCTGCCTCCGGCAGACCGCGGCACGGACTGGCTCCACGCCGCAGACAATACCCCGCAAAGCATCTATTGCAACTATATGGCGCAGGTCGCAAAGGCCTGGGAAGAAGCCGGCCCGGATGAGATGCTCTCCGCGCAGCTCAGAAGCCTGACGGACGAAAGCATTCCTCTGATCGACCTCTTGCCCGAAGAACTCGACGACGCGTCCCAGGCCGAAATCCTCCGGAAGCACTACAACACCCTGCTTGACGGAGTCCATCAACTGATGAAAACAAGATAAACGGATACAGATATGAAAAAGATTCTTTTGACCGCACTCAGTGTTCTTCTGGCTGCTACCGCCAGCCTCGCCGCAACATTCAGCAACAACTATTCCCTGTCGGGATTCACCGGCATCAGGGCCTCCAGCGTCTTCCATGTCGATGTGAGCCAGTCCAGCCGCTATTCCGTAAGCGTAGAGGCTCCCGACTATCTCGAACCGTACATTTCCGTCGAAGTCGAGCAGAACCAGTTGGTCCTGAGGATGAAGCAAATGCCCCGGGCCATCGAAAAGAGGCTGTCCTCCGAGAATTCCGGAGCAGTCGTCGCAGTGGTCCGGATGCCCAGGCTGGAAAGCGTCTCCATGAGTGGAGCCGCGGTTCTCAGAGCAGACGGAGACTTCCCTACCCTCAAAGAGCGTCCTTTCCGTCTGGACATGAGCGGCGCATCCAAAGCCAGGGGGTTGTCACTGTCCGCATCCGCGGCCGTCATTTCCCTCAGCGGTGCCGTCGAAGCCGGCCTGACGGGACGTTTCGGAGAGATGCGCATCGAAGCTTCCGGAGCGGCAAGTGCGAAGTTGGGCATCGAAGCTCCCGTAGTGAAAGCAGAGCTTTCGGGCAGCGGCCATCTTAACATGGAAGGAATGTTTGAAGATGTCTCGATCCAGGCGTCGGGCGCTTCCGGCGTACACCTCCTGTCTGAAAAGGTCCTCTCATCCCTCAGAATCCAGGGAAGCGGAGCTTCCTCCATCGACTGCCGCAGCGCAAAGGCGCAGAACGTGAGAGTCGGACTCTCCGGAGCGTCCAACTGCAAAGTGGCTGCGCTCCGGACTTTCGAAGTCGAAGCGTCCGGTGCCTCCTCATGCAGCTACGAAGACGCCCCCGGACTGGACATCGACATCATCCAAGTCTCACGCGGCGCCTCCCTCAGGAAACTGTAGCCTATTTGCCCGAAGGGGCGTCGAGCCGGAGCTCGGGATGGCGGCGGGAGACGCGTGCAAAGAGCAGAGCGATGAGCACCGCGGCGATGCAGAGCGCGACGAACATCAGTTCGACGCGCACCGGACCGCTGACCGCGCCGGCAGCGGAAGGAGTCGAAGCGGCGGCAGTAACGGCGGCCGAGCCGAGTATGATGCCGGCCAGCCACTTGAAACTGAGCAGCCCCAGGTTCTGAACCCAGTAGATCAGCGAGTATGTCGTGCCGAGAACCTTGTCAGGAACGATCTTGGGGACCGAAGGCCAGAGGGCTGCCGGCACAAGCGAGTACCCGAAGCCCAGGAATACCATACTGAGGTAGCCGTAGAAAGGCACTCCGGCCGGAGCGAATGCAAGCAGCAGGTGCGCCACCAACGCCAGCACGGAACCGATGATCATCCAACGGGTGCCCTTGCCGCGCTTGTCGACCAGAAGGCCGAAAAGCGGAGCGAAGATGACCGTCGAGAAAGGCAGCATGGATACCATCCAGCCGGCAGTGGCGGCGGGGATGCCGAAACGGGGTATGAGGATGGCTCCGGCAAACTTCTTGAAGGCGACTATGCTGCTGTAGAACAGCACGCAGAGCAGGCCGAGCATCCAGAAATTCTTATTCTTCAAAACCTTCCACACATCGGAAAGCTTGAAAGGATCCTCCGCGGAAACGGAAGACGAGCCGCCGGAAGCTTTGTCGTGCCTGGCATCGAGGGCGACGAAAAGCGCCCAGAGAATGAGGCCCACCGCCATAAGTCCGACGCCGAAGACGGCCGGCCTGGCAGTCTCGGAGAGACTGTACACATGGCCGGCATTCTCTACCACCAGCCTCGGTGACAGGACCAGCGCGACGGCCGTGCCCAGTCGGGCGATGGCCAGCTGCAGGCCCATGGCCAGCGCCATCGGCCCCTCCCTGAACCATTTCGCGATGGAGCGCGTCACCGCCGTGCCGGCGATTTCGCTTCCAAGACCGAAGAACATGCATCCGGCATACGCCAGACGCAGGGATTTGGCCGGCGCATAGCCGGCCGTGATGGCGTGCAGGACCAGCAGGGCCCCGGCAGCCATCATGCCGACGAAGATGGAGCCGGTAATCCGGACTCCCCACTTGTCCAGCAGTATGCCGCAGATGACCAGGCCTCCGAATACGCACAATACGCTGTAACCGCTGGTATACAAGCCGTACCCGGCGGCATCCCAGCCCAGAGCGGTCCTCGACGGGTCCTCGAACAGATAAGAGATGGTCGAGAACATGTCGTCGAAGAAATATGAAGCGAACATGGGCACCACCAGACAAGCCAGTGCCACCCATGCAAGCCGCGAATAGCGGCGTTTTACAGTTTCGTCCATACTATTCGGTAATATTGGGCTCCTCGAGGCCGAGGTGCTTCTTCTTGTCGACGACCTTGAGGTAGAGGCCTATCAGCATGGCCGCGACACCCAGGCAGGCCAGCATCACCAAAGCCCAGGTATAATTGAGCTGGTCGGGAGGAGTGCCGGGGGCGTTGGTACTGGTCAGGACATTGCCGATAAGGATGGGGAACAGCCAGAGGCCGATGTTCTGGATCCAGAAGATTAGTGCATAGGCCGAGCCGATGACCTTGGCGTCCACGAGCTTGGGGACCGACGGCCAGAGGGCGGCGGGGACAAGCGAGAAACTGGCGCCAAGGACGAGGATGGTAAGATAGGCCACGACGGTGCCGCCTACCGCGCTGCCCTTGAACAGAGGCAGGATGAAGGCGAAGGTCAGGTGGCAGGCTACCAGCAGGATGGAGCCAATTAGCAGCATGGAAGCGGCCTTGCCCTTATGGTCGACATAGTTGCCGAGTATGGGGGTGATGGCCACTGCCAGGAGCGGGAACACTGCGAAGATAGTCTCGGCAGTACCGCGCTTGAAGCCCATCACGCAATAGACGACCAGTGCGACGATGGCCACTGCCATCAGTCCGAATTTCAAGCCCTTGTTACCCTTGATGAAATTGCTGGCGAAGGAGCAGACCGCAACGACGAGCATGATGATGTATTGCACGATGGTGACCGCTTCACCCGCCCAGAACGATCCGGCGGCGGGCTCCGTCAGCGTGAGGTTGCACTGGAGCATATTGACCGCGTACTTCTGGAAGGGGAAGATGGCGGAATAGTAAAGCACGCAGAGGAGGGCGACAAGCCAGAAACCGAGGCTGGCGAGGATCTTTCCGATGTCCTTGACCTTGAAAGGATCGTCCTTCTCTTCGGCTTCGCCGGTCTGCGCGTCGAGCTTCCTGTCCATGAAGAAGTAGGTGATGAACATGATCAGGGCGATGCAGAGCAG
>CAMJHJ010000181.1 GCA_946405485.1 uncultured Bacteroidales bacterium
CCCGGATCGTTCGGTACTTGCTTGTACTTTCCTTCAGTCTTTTCAATGAGCTTTTCAGCGTTTGCTTACCCCCTTTCGGGAAAAGCGGCTGCAAAGGTAGTCACTTTTTTTAAACCTGCAAACTTTCCTGCAACTTTTTTTGAAGAATTTTTAAAGAAATTTATTTATTCACTACGAAACTCTTTATATGACAGCCACTTCCCTTTCCGGAAGAAATTTTAAGGTTCAAAACATGATGTCCGCGCTCCAGATCATCGGCGAGCATATAGACCCAGGGAAGGTACAGATCCTTGCTCCAGGCCGTGTAAGAATCGATCGGTTTCTGCTTCTTTCCGTCAATGGAAAAAGAAATGATCCCGGCATCCGGCCCGCACATGCAATACAGGCCCACCGCCGTACCGTCGAATTCAAACCGCAGAGACCCTCCCTGTTCACAGGAGAGTACCGGGATATGGACGAACTGCGCACGCGTATGAGCCCCGTCTGCAGGATCCCAATCATCCACCAGACGGAAGCCCTTCAGCCTGGTGGCCGCTGTGACCGGCACCTGCATTCCCGCCTCATAGCAAGCAGGGTCCAACGGGTCCGGGAGGACATGCGACTCAGTCTCATAGGCGTCAGCCGGTTTCAGGCAGGAATCCAGCAGACAACCCACCGCCGCTGAATAGAACTTGTGGCCGAACCAGGAAGGATGCGTGCCCCCGAAACGCTTCCAGTCAAACTCCCCTGCCTGCATCCGGGACGAAATCTCAGAGGCGAGGTTGACCGAAGGCAGCAGATAATGATTCGCCACCCGCTCATGATTCAGGATCACATCCGGCATCTGCCCGCGCTCCAGCATCGGGATGAAAGGATCATAAATGAAATGCAGCAGAACGATGTCCATGCTTGGATTCGCGCGCAGAGCGTGGCGCACAACACCCTCCACGCCCAAGACCTGCTCCCGGGGTCCGAAACCGTTGGTATGGTCATTGACCGCGGCCTCGATAAACAACAGATCCGGCAACCCCTGCGAAAGCACATCTTCCTCGAAACGGAAAGCATGCGGAGTGGAGCCGAGGGAAGAGATGCCCGCGTCGATGAAATGGAAGACCGTTTCCGGGAAACGCTGCTGCAGGTCCTCCTTGACCTGATCGCGCCAACCGCGCATCTCCGTAATCGAACCACCCAGGAAAGCCACCGTCGCCTCTTTCCGGACACTCATCGCAGCCAGCGCGCGATCCAGTCCGCTCCGGCGATGGATGTCTTGCAAGCATGCATACCCCGGTGCATAACGTTTCAGGAAATCCACAACCGGTTCCGGGTCTTCCAAACTGTGCGGGTGGTGGTCGCAGCCCGGCTTGACGATCGTCTCCACGATTCCGCCCAGCTTCTGATACGCCTCCTGCACCTTACGGAAATTATCCTTGTAAGGGACCGTCCGGTCCGCATCCCCCACCACGGCCATGACGGGTATGCGCGCTGCAGCGAGCTGCGGCAAGTGCCGAAGCGCATTACCCTGGAAGTCACCGTCCACCTCGGCGTCCTCAACTCCCCACTCCTGCAGGAAGTCTTTCCAAAGTTCGGACTGGCGCGAAGGCCAGGACGTGATATCGCAAACCGGCGCATCCACATACAGGCTTGCCACCGTCTCCGGATGGGCGGCCGCCCAGTTGAAGGCGAAATAGCCCCCGCGGCTGAAGCCTTCAACCGTCATTTTCGGGGCAAGGCCGAAAGCCGGCACGACAAAATCATAAAAAGCCTTGAACAGGCGGACGGCGCGCGGGCTGCCATACAGATGCGTCACGTCATAATAAGCGACGTGCCAGCCCTCCTTCAGCAAAGCCTTGTCCACGGAAGCGAAAGCATCAAAAAAAGCGGGCCGGCAAATCCATGGCCGGCCGGGTGCTGCCTGCGCAGGCACAACGACGATGGCATCGCGCCCCTCAACCTTAAAGTCATAACGGTCGCAGCCTTCCCATTGCGTTTTCTCTCCCGGATATCCCTGAGAGAAAAGTGACACTGGCAGCAGAAGCGCCAGTGTCACAAAAAGCTTCTTTAAAAACATATATTGTATCAATACTTGTTCAAAGGATATCCCGCCGTCATCTGATGGACTTTGCGCTGCACTTCCTTAAGCACAAGGGCATGGGCGTCCAAACGGGACTGCTGCTCAGGCGTGGGGGCTTCACCCTTCTTCAGGGAAAGGGCGTCCACACAGTTGGAGGCAGACTTGAGCACCACATCAATCATCTCGACAATGTCTCCCATGTCCTTCTCCACGAAACCGCGGCTCGTCACAGCCGGCGTGCCGATACGGAAGCCAGAAGTCTGGAACGGGCTGCGCGTGTCGAAAGGAACCATGTTCTTGTTGAGCGTGATGTCGGCCTTGACCAACTCCTTCTCAGCAATCCGGCCCGTAACCTCCGGGAACTTGGTCCGCAGGTCAATGAGCATCAGATGATTGTCCGTGCCGCCAGAAACGACTTTGTATCCCTTCGAAAGGAAAGCCTTGCACATCGCCTGCGCATTGGAGATCACCTGCTTCTGGTATGCGACATATTCCGGTTGCATCGCCTCATAAAACGCGACGGCCTTGGCGGCGATCACATGCTCAAGCGGGCCGCCCTGGATACCGGGGAATACGCTGCTGTCCAGGATCTGGCTCATCTTTTTCACCACACCCTTCGGAGTCGTCAGGCCCCAGGGATTGTCAAAGTCCTTGCCCAGGAGGATGATGCCGCCGCGCGGACCCCGGAGGGTCTTGTGGGTCGTGGACGTGACGATATGGGCATACTGCACGGGATTCTTCAACAGTCCTGCGGCAATCAGGCCGGCAGTGTGTGCCATGTCGATCCACAGGATGGCGCCGACTTTGTCCGCGATGGCCCGCATCCGCTCATAATCCCATTCACGGGAATAGGCGGAAGCGCCGCCGATGATGAGCTTGGGCTTGCATTCCAGCGCCTTGCGCTCCATCTCATCATAATCGATCATGCCTGTCTCCTCATTCAAGCCATAGGCCACGGCATGATAAAGGATACCGGAAGCATTGACCGGCGATCCATGGGTCAGGTGACCGCCCTGGGAAAGGTCCAGTCCCATGAAGGTATCACCCGGCTTCAGGCATGCCATCGTCACGGCCATGTTGGCCTGGGCGCCGGAATGCGGCTGCACGTTGGCCCATTCGGCCCCGTAGATCTCCTTGATACGGTCGATGGCGAGCTGCTCGATCTGATCAACCACCTCACAACCGCCGTAATAGCGCTTACCCGGGTAGCCTTCCGCATATTTGTTGGTCAGCACGGAGCCCATCGCCTCGCGTACGTAATCACTTACGTAGTTCTCAGACGCGATGAGTTCCAGGCCGGAAGACTGCCTTTCCCTCTCTCTCCTGATCAGTTCGAATACCTGAAGATCCTGTTTCATATAGTTTGCAGTTAGAAGTCGTGTCTACAAATATAGCATTTTTTTATACCTTTGCGCTATATGGGCAACAGGAAATTGTTAAATCCCGAGTTGGGCCGGCTCGATGTCGAAAGCTTCCGGTCTTTGCCGGAGCGGGGCGTGTCCGTCGTACTGGACAATATCCGCAGCGCGCACAATGTCGGATCGGCTTTCCGTACCTGCGATGCCTTCCGTGCGGATGCCCTTTATCTTTGCGGCATCTGCGCCTGTCCGCCTTCTGCTGAGATCCATAAAACGGCCCTCGGCGCCGAGGACAGCGTCCCGTGGCGGTATTTCGCCGACACGATGGATGCCGTCCGCGAACTCAAGGCGCAGGGGTACACCGTCATCAGCATCGAGCAGACCGTCGGTTCCGTGCAACTGGACGCTTTCCAGCTGGAACCGGGACACAAATATGCGCTGATCTTCGGCAACGAGGTGGACGGCGTGCGCCAGGACATCGTGGACGCTTCGGACCTGGCGATCGAGATTCCCCAATGGGGCACCAAGCATTCGCTCAACGTCTCCGTCTCCCTCGGCGTCATCCTCTGGCATTTCCGCCCGGAGCGCTGACCCCCCCTGCAGGTGCAGGACAACCGGTGCTGAACGTTGTATACAGGGCAGGCCGCCACGATGATGCAGGGTGCATTCCCCCGAAGGGGTTAAGTTTCCGCACCCTACATCATCGTGGCGGCCTGCCCGCTTTCGGGCGATGGAATTACATCATGCCGCCGGCGGGCATCTGAGGCGCGGCCGGAGCCGGCTCAGGGATATCTACGATGCCGCACTCCGTCGTCAGGAACATGCCGGCCACGGAAGCCGCATTCTCCAGCGCCACACGCGCCACCTTCGTCGGATCGATGACGCCGGCTTCGTACATCTTGACATACTCGTCGGTACGGGCGTTGTAACCGAAGTCACCCTTACCCTCCTTGATCTTCTGGACGATCACACTGCCATCCACGCCCGCATTCTCAGCGATGGTGCGCAGCGGCTCCTCGATCGCCTTGGCGACGATATGGATACCGGTGGTCTCGTCATCATTGTCACCCTTCATTCCCTCGAGGGCCTTCACGGCACGGATATAGGCGACACCGCCACCCGGCAGGTAACCTTCCTCAACCGCGGCGCGGGTTGCATTGAGGGCATCCTCCACGCGGTCTTTCTTCTCCTTCATCTCCACCTCGGTCGCAGCACCGACATAGATGACGGCAACACCGCCGCAGAGCTTGCCGATGCGCTCGAGCAAACGCTCTTTCTCATAATCGGAAGTGGAAGTCTCATACTGCTTGCGCAGGAGAGCGGCACGCTCTGCGATTTCCTCCTTCTTGCCGGCTCCGCCGACAATCACGCTGCTGTCCTTGGAGATGGTAGCCTTCTCGGCGTGGCCGAGCATGTCGGGCGTAGCAGTTTCCAGGGAGAAACCGCGATCCTCAGCGACCACGGTACCGCCGGTCATGATGGCGATGTCCTGCAGCATTTCCTTGCGGCGGTCGCCGAATCCGGGCGCCTTGATGGCCGCCACCTTGAGCGTAC
>CAMJHJ010000182.1 GCA_946405485.1 uncultured Bacteroidales bacterium
GCCCGCATAGACGCGGAACATGGAGAAATCGCAGGTGTGGCGGGGCCACATCCAGTTATCGGTCTCACCGCCGAATTTACCCATGGATGCCGGCGGGGCGCCGACGAAACGCACGTCACGGTATACCTTGGACACGATCAGGTAGAAGACGTTGTCGTTGTAGAAAGGAACGACCTGGGCAGTGCAGGTTGGGTTGGCTTCTTTGGCTTTGGCAATCAGCTCCTTGATCGCTTTCTCTGCCGCCTCCTCAGAGGCTTTTTCGATCTCGGCGGGATCCTTCATCTTTTTCGTGGCATCTTTCACCGCCTTTTCGATCACTTTCGTCACATCGTCCATCCGCTGGAGGAACTTGACGGTCAGGCCGGGAACGGGCATCTCTTCGCTCCGGTTCATCGCCCAGAAACCGTCCTCGAGATAATTATGCTCGGGGGTGGACAGGCTCTGGATGGAGCCATAGCCGCAGTGATGGTTCGTCACGAGGAGGCCTTCGTCGGAAATGATCTCACCGGTACAGCCGCCGCCGAACTGGACGATGGCGTCCTTGATCGAGGAGTTGTTGACGCTGTAGATCTGTTCAGGCGTGAGGCGGCAGCCGAGTTCGGTCATCGCCTTGCCGTTCATTTTCTGCAGAAGGGGCAGCAGCCACATGCCTTCATCCGCAAAAGCGGAGAAAGAAAGCAATAGGGCCGCAAGGGCCAGGGAAATGATCTTTTTCATTGTTTTTTATGCTTTTTTGATTGTTTTTTAAAACAAGGTGGGTTCCAGTTCCTTGGGATGGAAACTCTTGCGATGGTACAGGGTATAGCCGAACCGCTTGATCGCTTCGATATGCTCCTTCGTCGGATAGCCCATGTTGCGGTCCCAGCCGTATTGGGGGTATTCCGCCGCGATGCGGCGCATGTATTCGTCCCGGTGCGTCTTCGCAAGGACGGAGGCGGCCGCGATATTTGCATAGGTAGCATCCCCGTGGACCACGGTCCGGTAGTCAGTCGCCTTGTATCGGCCGAACGGGCGGAAACGGTTCCCATCCACCAGCAGGAACTCCGGAGACGGATCCAGTTGAAGCACAGCGCGCTGCATGCCGAGGATCGAGGCGTTGAGGATGTTGACGGTGTCGATTTCTTCAGGCGAGACGGCCACGACCGCCCACGAGACCGCCTCTCGCTCAATCACATCGCGCAAGGTATCCCGCGCCTTTTCACTCATCTGCTTAGAATCGTTGAGCAGCGCATGGTGGAAACCCTCCGGAAGGATCACTGCCGCGGCGAAGACCGGCCCGGCGAGGGGGCCCCGGCCCGCCTCGTCGCAGCCCGCCTCGACAAGACCTTCGTTCAGATGGTCAAGGAGATGGATTTCACGCGACATACAGTCGCAAATTTACATATTTTCCCCGTCTGACAAGGTCTCCTCCGGCAGATTATTTTGCTTCATCAACCGACGGCATACATCCTGGGTGAACTTGAGGTCATGCTGGAGCCGTGCAACCTCCTCTGAAAGACGGTCAATCTCTGCCTGTTTAGCCTGTAATTCACGGGCGTACTCCCTCTCCCTGGCTTCAAAACGGGCTCTTGCGGAATCCATCTCTTCCTTCATGCTGCGCGCATCCTCTGGCATATGATATCCCATCAGATCCGCCGGAGACACACCATAGATGGCGGCCAACTTCTCTGCCCGCTCAGGGGCCAAGCGGTGCCGGCCATTCTCCAATGCACTTAGATGTTCTCTGGAGATGCCTGCCTCTTCAGCCACATCCGTTTGCTTCCGTCCGCTCTGGATACGCAGTTTTTTCAAGGTGTTCATTTTAAACCGTTTTTAACTCCGGTCAAATGTAGAGCGGGGATGTAACACAGGGCGTAATATATAATTTCACATTGTGAAGCGAGATTTTACATCTCTATAAAAAACAGCTAAATCCTGTAAAAAACATAAAAATCTGCATTTGGATCTATCTCGTTTTTTTGGAATCCTTGTCCTTCATGGAATAATGATTCACATTTGTGATATCAAAGACTTTACAATATGAACACTCTGTTTCACGCTTATTCCACATTTGAACGCCTGATGGAAACCGACCGGATCTGGCTCGACCCGAATGTTGATTTTTCTTGCATCTGCCGGATTCTGGATCTCCCCCGCCGGCGTTTCGACCGCTTTCTGTACGGGGAGCTGGGCTTCCACGGAGAAGAAATTCTGGCTATTTATCGCCGGTCTGACGACAAAAAGGCCTGAGTCAGCGGCCATTTCATTGTTATTCCTATTATTTTTATTAGATTTGCAGACTTGAATGCCCTGATCCGGCCCAAAGACGCAAACTCATAAAATTATTGATAACATGAAAGATTACTCCACCAAAGACATCCGCAACGTGGTCCTTCTTGGCAGCACCAAATCCGGAAAGACCACGATTGCCGAGGCGATGCTGTACGAAGGCAAGGTCATCGACCGCCGTGGCACCGTCGAGGACAAGAACACCGTTTCCGACAATGACGAGCTTGAGAAGCTGAACCAGCGCTCCATCTATGCGACTCCGCTGTATGCAGAGTTCCAGGGCGCCAAGATCAACTTTATCGACGCTCCGGGTTCCGACGATTTCATCGGCGGCGCCTATGCTGCTTTCCGCGTCTGCGAGAGCGGCATCCTCGTGATCAACGCCCAGCAGGGTGTCGAGGTCGGCACGGAGAACTTCGTCCGTCGCGCCGAGGAGAACCATCTCCCGATGTTCATCGCTGTCAACCAGCTGGACACCGACAAGGCCGACTGGGACAATGTCCAGGCCTCCATGAAGGAAGCCCTCGGCGGCAAGCTGGTTTATGTCCAGTTCCCCACCTCGACCGGCGCTAACTTCGACGGCATCATCGATGTCCTCACGATGAAGTACTACCATTTCAAGGACGCCAACGGCACCTGCGAAGTGCTTGACATCCCCGCCCAGTTCGCCGACCAGGCCGAAGAGGCCCGCAACGAGCTGATCGAGAAGGCTGCCGAGTACGACGATGCGCTGATGGAGAAGTTCTTCGAGGAAGGCACGCTCTCCGAGGAGGAGATCATGAGCGGCCTCAACCTCGGCGTTACTTCCGGCCAGGCCTATCCCGTCTTCTGCGTATCCGGTAAGAAGGATATCGGCATCAAGCGTCTCCTCGAGTTCATCAAGGGTGTCGCCCCGGCCCCGAAGGTGGACGAGAAGGGCCAGCCCGCCCTCTTCATCTACAAGAACGACGTCGAGCAGCACCTCGGAGAGGTTTCCTACTTCAAGGTGATGAGCGGCACGATCACTCCCGGCCTCGACCTCGAGGATCCCGCCACGGGCAACAAGGAGCGTTTCTCCGCCATCTACGCCGTCGCCGGCTCCAAGAAGGAGAGCGTCCCCGCCCTCAAGGCCGGTGACTTCGGCTGCGTCGTGAAACTCAAGAACGGCAAGTCCAGCACCACGCTGTCCGCCATCGGCTCCGGTATCGCTTACGACAAGATCGCCTATCCGGCCCCGAAGTACCGTTGCGCCATCAAGGCCAAGGTCCAGCAGGAAGACCAGAAGCTCGGCGACGCCCTCAAGAAGATCGCGTCCCAGGATCCCACCACCATCGTGGAGTACTCCAAGGAGCTTCGCCAGACCATCCTCAGCGGCAACGGCGAGCAGCACATCAACGTGACCAAGTGGCGCCTCAACAACGAGTTCGGCGTAGAGGTCGAGCTCTTCGCCCCGAAGGTGCCGTACCGTGAGACCATCACCAAGGTCGCTTTCGCGCAGTATCGCCACAAGAAGCAGTCCGGCGGCGCCGGCCAGTTCGGAGAGGTTCACCTCCTCGTCTGCCCCGCCGAGGGTGAGCTCAACACCAAGTTCAAGATTGACGGCAAGGAGACCCAGTTGCCCATCAAGAGCCAGGACATCACCGAGCTCGAATGGGGCGGCCGTCTGGAGTTCTACAACTGCGTCGTCGGCGGTGCCATCGACCTCAGCTTCATGCCCGCCATCCTGAAGGGTATCAAGGAGCGCATGGTCGAAGGTCCTCTGACCGGTTCCTACGCCCGTGACATCCGCGTCTTCGTCTACGACGGTAAGATGCACCCGGTGGACTCCAAGGAAATCGCCTTCATCATCGCCGGCCGTAACGCCTTCCGTGAGGCCTTCCGCAATGCGGGTCCGAAGATCCTCGAGCCTATCTACAACGTCGAAGTCATGACCCCGGCCGAGTATCAGGGAGCCGTCATGTCCGACCTCCAGAACCGCCGTGGTATCCTCGGCGACCTGGGTGCCGACAAGGGCTTCTCCATCCTCCGCGCCCGCGTCCCGCTCGCTGAGCTGTACCGCTACTCCACCACCCTGAGTTCGCTGACCTCCGGTTCCGCGACCTTCACGATGGAGTTCGCCGACTACCAGCCGGTCCCGGGAGACGTCCAGACCAAGCTTCTGGCCGACTACGCCGCCCAGGAAGAGGAAGACTAATCCTTATCCACACAAGCAAAAGAGCGCCGGACGATTTTGTCCGGCGCTCTTATTTATTTAATCATTCATTATTCCGCTGTCGGAACCGTAGAGGCGATGCAGAGTTCCTGCATCTGGGTCTCGTCGATCAGGGACGGGGAGTCGATCATGACGTCGCGACCCTGGTTGTTCTTCGGGAATGCGATGTAGTCACGGATCGTCTCCTGGCCGCCGAAGAGGGCGCAGACCCGGTCGAAACCGAACGCCAGGCCGCCGTGGGGCGGAGCGCCGAACTTGAAGGCGTTGATGATGAAACCGAACTTGTATTCCGCCTCTTCCGGACCGATGCCGAGCACTTCGAACATCCGTTTCTGCATGTCGGCATTGTGGATACGGATTGAGCCGCCGCCCAGCTCCGTGCCGTTCAGTACGAAATCGTACGCATTGGCGCACACGCGCTCCAGATCCTCTTTCTTGTCCGAATAGAACCAGGCCTCGTGCTCCGGCTTCGGCGCCGTGAAGGGATGGTGCATCG